>NZ_JBBOBW010000001.1:0-12500 GCF_038000355.1 Aeribacillus sp. FSL M8-0235
TTGCTGAATCCAAAATATACTTTTGATACGTTTGTTATCGGCTCAGGAAATCGATTTGCCCATGCTGCATCCCTGGCTGTTGCGGAAGCGCCGGCAAAAGCATACAACCCGCTGTTTATTTATGGTGGCGTCGGTCTCGGAAAAACTCATTTAATGCATGCAATCGGCCATTATGTATTAGAACATAATCCTTCCGCGAGAGTCGTCTATTTGTCATCAGAAAAATTTACGAATGAATTTATTAACTCAATCCGTGACAATAAAGCCGATGAATTTCGCAATAAATACCGGAATGTTGATGTTCTATTGATAGATGATATTCAATTTCTTGCTGGAAAAGAACAAACACAAGAGGAATTTTTCCATACGTTCAACACACTTCACGAGGAAAGCAAGCAAATAGTCATTTCAAGCGACAGGCCGCCAAAGGAAATTCCTACTCTTGAAGACCGGCTGAGATCACGTTTTGAATGGGGGCTCATAACAGATATTACTCCTCCTGACCTCGAAACAAGAATTGCCATTTTAAGAAAAAAAGCGAAAGCTGATGGATTGGATATTCCAAATGAAGTCATGCTTTATATTGCCAACCAAATTGATACAAATATTCGTGAGCTAGAAGGTGCCCTTATACGCGTAGTAGCTTATTCTTCTCTCATTAATAAAGATATTAACGCGGATCTCGCGGCAGAAGCATTAAAAGACATTATACCGAGCTCCAAGCCTAAAATTATTACCATTCAAGAAATTCAACGTGTAGTTGGACAGCATTTTAATGTTAAATTGGAAGATTTTAAAGCAAAAAAGAGAACAAAGTCTGTTGCATTTCCAAGACAGATTGCCATGTACTTATCAAGAGAATTAACCGACTCTTCTTTGCCGAAAATTGGAGAAGAATTTGGAGGAAGAGACCATACAACAGTCATTCATGCTCATGAAAAAATTTCAAAGCTATTAGAAGAAGACCCACAGCTGCAAAATCAAATAAATGAAATAAAAGAACAGTTAAAGCATTCCATTCATTATCATTAGTTGAGGACATTGTGAATAACTTTGACATTGGCATGCACAGTTTATCCACATGTGGATAGACTGTGCTTCCTTTCATTAACATTGTTATCAACATATCCACAAGCCCTATTACTACTTATACTATATTTTTTAATTAAAAAATAATAATAATATAAAATGTATTTGTTTGATAGATGGCAGTGCAGCCTTAGAAGGAGGATTTACATGCAAGTTATTGTCCAAAAAAATAAGCTTGTTGAAAGCGTCCAAGATGTCATGAAGGCCGTCTCCTCTAGAACAACCATACCTATATTGACCGGAATAAAAATTGTCGCAACAGAAGAGGGCATTTCATTAACAGGCAGTGATTCAGACATTTCGATTGAGTCCTTTATACCTGCAGAAGAAAATGGAACGATTCAAGCGGAAATTATCGAGCCCGGAAGCATTGTTTTGCAAGCTCGTTTTTTTAGTGATATTGTGAGGAAGCTTCCGCAGGATAAAGTGGAAATGAAAGTGGAAAACCACTTTCTAACTATTATTCGATCAGGAAGTGCGGAATTTAATCTGCATGGTTTGGATGCAGAAGAATATCCAAGATTGCCGGAAATTGAGGAGCAAAACGTTTTTAAAATTCCATCAGATCTATTAAAAACCTTAATTCGACAAACAGTTTTTGCTGTTTCGGTTTCAGAAACAAGACCAATTTTAACCGGTGTAAACTGGCGTTTAGAAAATGGCGAATTAACATGTATTGCAACGGACAGCCATCGATTAGCTTTACGGAAAGCAAAAGTGGAAACCAATATTTCTGAAGCGCATAATGTCGTTATTCCGGGAAAAAGCTTAAATGAGCTGAATAAAATTCTTGATGAAAACGATGATCTTGTCGAAATTGTCATTACAGAAAATCAAGTTTTGTTTAAGACGAAAAACATATTATTCTTTTCACGTCTCTTAGACGGAAATTACCCTGATACGAGCAGACTTATTCCAATGGAAAGTAAAACGGATATTGTTCTTGACGCAAAAGATTTTTTACAAGCTATAGACCGCGCATCTCTTCTTGCAAGAGAAGGACGCAATAACGTCGTCAAGTTGACAACATTTCCTAACGGGAAGGTTGAAATCTTGTCAAATTCACCGGAAATTGGGAAGGTTGTCGAAGAAATTCATGCCAAAGATGTTCAGGGAGAAGATTTAAAAATTTCCTTTAGTGCAAAATATATGATAGATGCATTAAAAGCAGTGGAAGGATCAGAAATTCACATCAGCTTTACAGGGGCGATGAGGCCGTTTTTAATTCGTGTTCCCGAAGATGAAACAGTTTTGCAGCTGATTCTTCCTGTTCGAACATATTAAACAGCTGTCGTCGGATTCTTCACGATAAATTCCACTATTTTATAGTGCTGGAAATAAAAAGAAAGCTACTAGTAATCAAAAAAGCTAGTAGCTTTCTTTTCGAATTGGGAAATATTTAGTAAAATAAAAAGTTAGAGACTATTTTGAGAAAGCGGATGAAAATCAGATGAAGCGTATTGTTCAAATTAAAGGTGAATATATTACACTCGGACAATTTTTAAAATTGGCGGATGTCATCCAAACTGGCGGAATGGCAAAATGGTTTCTCCAGGAGCATGAAGTGCTCGTAAATTCTGAGAGGGAACAGCGCCGGGGGAGAAAACTGAGAGACGGAGACATAGTAGAAGTAAAAGAGACTGGAACCTTTATTGTAAAAAACTGAAGTTGGTGACCTTCATTGTATTTAAAAGAATTCAGTTTAAAGAACTACCGTAATTATGAGTCCCTTCATATACAATTTGAAAACAAAGTCAATGTGATAATTGGAGAAAATGCCCAAGGGAAAACAAATATGATGGAGGGCATCTATGTTTTGGCGATGGCGAAATCCCATCGAACCAGCAATGATAAAGAGCTCATTCAATGGGAGAAGGAATATGCTAAAATAGAAGGGAGAATAGAAAAACAAAATCGTTTTTCTACGGTTGAATTAATTATTTCCAACAAAGGGAAAAAAGCTAAATTAAATCATTTAGAACAAAAAAAATTAAGCGAGTATGTCGGTCACGTCAATGTGATTATGTTTGCTCCGGAAGATTTGAATTTAGTAAAAGGAAGTCCGCAAATTCGCAGGCGTTTTATCAATATGGAAATTGGACAAGTTTCTCCCGTTTATTTGCACCAACTGAACAAATATCAAAAAATCATTCAGCAGAGAAATCATTATTTAAAGCTCCTCCAGACGAGAAAGCAAACGGATGAAAAAATGTTGGATGTGCTTACACTTCAGCTGTGTGAAACAGCAAGCAGCATCATTAAAAAAAGATATTTGTTTGTTAAGCAGCTTGAAAAATGGGCACAACCGATTCATTCCAGCATTTCTAGGGGAATGGAGGAATTAAGAATTCAGTATAAGCCTTCTGTTGATGTATCAGAAGAAGCAGACTTGTCGAAAATAGTAGAAGTATACTATGACAGGTTTGCTAAAATAAGAGAAAAGGAAATAGAACGTGGAACGACGTTAGCCGGTCCCCACAGAGATGACCTTATTTTTTATGTGAACGGCCGGGATGTTCAAACATTCGGATCGCAAGGCCAGCAGCGCACAACAGCTCTTTCGCTGAAATTGGCCGAAATAGATTTGATCCATGAAGAGATTGGCGATTATCCTGTATTATTGTTGGACGATGTTTTATCAGAATTAGATGATTTTAGGCAATCTCATTTATTAAATGCCATTCAAGGGAAAGTGCAAACATTTGTGACAACAACAAGCGTAGATGGAATTGATCACAAAACCTTGAAGGAAGCGGCTATCTATCGTGTATCTTCCGGACAATTAATATAAATTATTTTTTTTTGAAACAGATCATGATGCTATTAAGAATTTTAACATCTGCAGCTTGTTTTTTACTCATGCATAGATCGTGTCATTACTTTGAAAAAAGCGGATCAATCCATTTAGATTTTTTTGTGGAAAAAAGATTTTTTTATCTATTCAATCGATTTTATGTTTATAAAAGTGTAGGTGATCATTGTGGCGATGGAACAAAATCATGAGGAACAAACAACATATGATGAAAACCAGATTCAAGTGCTGGAAGGGTTGGAAGCTGTTCGAAAAAGACCTGGAATGTATATTGGATCTACCAGTTCCAAAGGTCTTCATCATCTCGTTTGGGAAATTGTCGATAATAGTATAGATGAGGCTTTAGCGGGTTTTTGTACAGAAATAAATGTGACGATCGAAGAAGACAATAGCATAACAGTAAAAGATAATGGACGGGGAATACCCGTCGGAATACAAGAAAAAATGGGAAGACCAGCCGTTGAAGTCATCATGACTGTACTTCATGCCGGAGGAAAATTCGGAGGCGGAGGCTATAAAGTTTCTGGTGGACTCCACGGTGTAGGAGCTTCAGTTGTGAATGCACTGTCAACAGAACTGGAGGTATTTGTTCATCGTGATGGAAATATTTACTATCAAAAATATCGCCGAGGTGTCCCTTGTGAAGATTTGAAAATTGTCGGAAAAACGGATACGACAGGAACCATTGTGCATTTCAAGCCTGATCCTGAAATTTTTAAAGAAACAACTGAATATGATTATGATACGTTGGCGTCGCGTTTGCGAGAACTTGCCTTTTTAAACCGCGGAATCAAGATCACATTAGAAGATAAGCGGGACGAAAAAGGACGGCAAAATTTATATTACTATGAAGGCGGCATTATCTCCTATGTAAAGCATCTCAACCGTACAAAAGAGGTTCTTCATGAAGAACCGATTTACATTGAAGGAGACAGAGATGGAATAAAAATAGAAATCGCTCTTCAATACAATGATGGATATACAAGTAATATTTACTCTTTTGCTAATAATATTCACACATATGAGGGTGGCACTCACGAATCCGGCTTTAAAACTGCCTTAACTCGAGTTATTAATGATTACGCTAGAAAAACAGGAGCTATTAAAGAAAACGATCAAAATTTATCAGGAGAAGATGTTCGTGAGGGGTTAACCGCGATCATTTCTGTCAAACATCCTAATCCCCAATTTGAGGGACAAACGAAAACAAAGCTTGGAAATTCCGAAGTAAGAACAATTACGGATTCCATTTTCTCGGAAATGTTTGAAACGTTTCTTTTCGAACATCCGCAAACAGCCAAAAAAATTGTGGAAAAAGGTTTGATGGCGGCAAGAGCCCGTTTAGCTGCCAAAAAAGCAAGGGAATTAACGAGAAGAAAAAGCGCATTAGATGTTTCGAATTTGCCTGGAAAATTAGCAGATTGTTCGTCAAAAGATCCATCCATCTCAGAATTGTTTGTTGTTGAGGGTGATTCTGCCGGTGGTTCTGCTAAGCAGGGCCGGGACAGACATTTCCAAGCTATTTTGCCGTTGAGAGGAAAAATTTTAAATGTTGAGAAAGCACGTCTTGACAAAATATTATCCAACAATGAAGTGCGTGCCATAATCACAGCCATTGGAACAGGGATTGGCGAAGATTTCGATGTTTCGAAAGCGAGATACCATAAAGTTGTGATTATGACGGATGCCGATGTGGACGGAGCGCATATTCGTACACTGCTGCTTACCTTTTTCTATCGGTACATGAGAGGAATTATCGAAAAAGGATATGTTTATATTGCGCAGCCTCCTTTATATAGAATTCAACAAGGGAAAAGGGTTGAATATGCGTACAATGATCGGCAGCTCGATAAAATTTTGTCCAATCTTCCAAGCCAACCGAAGCCAAGCATTCAACGCTACAAAGGACTTGGAGAAATGAATGCTGAGCAGCTTTGGGAAACAACAATGAATCCATCAACTAGAACGCTGCTTCAAGTAACATTGCAGGATGCGATTGATGCGGATGAAACGTTTGAAATTTTAATGGGAGACAAAGTGGAGCCTCGCCGCCAGTTTATTGAAGAAAACGCCCGTTATGTAAAAAATTTGGATATTTAATCGATTTGTTCACCCCATTCTCATTTTGTTTTTCTCCATAAAGTGAGGTTTGGGAATTGATTTTTACGGAGGTAATAAAAAATGGCTGAAAACAAAGAATCGCAAATACAGGAAGTCAATATAAGCCAAGAAATGCGTTCATCCTTCCTTGATTATGCGATGAGCGTCATCGTGTCGCGCGCCTTGCCTGATGTCCGTGACGGACTTAAGCCTGTTCACCGGAGAATTCTTTATGCCATGCATGACCTTGGCATGACTCCGGATAAACCGCATAAAAAATCTGCAAGGATTGTAGGAGATGTGATCGGTAAGTACCATCCACACGGAGATTCAGCTGTTTACGAGACGATGGTGAGAATGGCCCAAGATTTTAACTATCGCTATATGCTGGTGGATGGTCACGGAAACTTTGGATCCGTTGATGGAGACGCCGCAGCTGCGATGCGTTATACAGAGGCGAGAATGTCAAAAATTTCAATGGAACTTTTGCGTGACATTAATAAAGACACCATTGATTATCAAGATAATTATGACGGATCGGAAAAGGAGCCTGTCGTTCTTCCTTCCCGTTTCCCGCACTTGCTCGTAAATGGCGCATCCGGAATTGCAGTAGGAATGGCGACCAACATTCCTCCACATCAAATCGGCGAAGTAATCGACGGTGTTCTGGCATTAAGTAAAAATCCAGACATCACCATTGGAGAGCTAATGGAAATCATTCCTGGACCGGACTTTCCGACGGCAGGACAAATAATGGGGAAAAGCGGCATTCGAAAAGCTTATGAGACCGGACGAGGATCGATCACGCTCCGGGCAAAGGTTGAAATTGAAGAAAGAGAAAACGGGAAACAGGCAATTATAGTGACTGAGATTCCGTACCAAGTAAATAAAGCAAAACTTATTGAAAAGATTGCAGAGCTTGTCCGTGAGAAAAAAATTGACGGTATCTCCGATTTAAGAGATGAATCTGATAGAAAAGGTATGCGCATAGTCATCGAAGTTCGGAGAGATGCAAATGTCAACGTGCTTTTGAATAATTTATATAAACAGACGGCATTACAAACAAGCTTTGGAATTAATATGCTTGCTTTAGTAGACGGAGAACCGAAAGTATTAAATTTAAAACAAATTTTAGAGCATTATTTAGATCATCAAAAAGTCGTTATTAGAAGACGTACTGCTTTTGAATTAAGAAAGGCTGAAGCGCGAGCGCATATTTTGGAAGGGTTAAGAATTGCATTAGATCATATCGATGAAGTGATTAACCTGATTCGAAGCTCCAAAACAACAGATATTGCCCGCGAAGGATTAATGGAAAAATTCAGCTTAACGGAAAAGCAAGCACAGGCAATCTTGGATATGCGGCTGCAGCGTCTGACAGGCCTTGAACGAGAAAAAATAGAAGAGGAATATAATGAGCTGGTAAAGCTAATTGAAGAGTTAAAAGGTATATTAGCCAGCGAAGAAAAGGTTTTAGACATTATTCGTGAGGAATTAGAAGAAATAAAAGAGCGTTTTAATGATGAGCGCCGTACAGAAATAATTGCAACTGGTTTAGAAGCTTTTGAAGACGAAGATTTGATTCCAAAAGAGAATATTGTCATTACGCTTACCCATAAAGGCTATATTAAGCGTCTCCCTGTTTCTACTTACCGCAGCCAAAAGCGTGGCGGAAGAGGAATTCAAGGAATGGGAACTAATGCTGACGACTTTGTTGAGCATCTTTTAACAACGTGCACACATGATACTATTTTATTTTTTACAAATAAAGGAAAAGTTTATCGAGCAAAAGGATATGAAATTCCTGAATTTGGACGAACAGCTAAAGGGCTTCCGATCATTAATTTATTGGAAATTGACCAAGATGAATGGATCAATGCCATCATCCCTGTTTCAGGATTTGTTGATGATTGGTTTTTATTTTTTGCAACAAAAGAAGGGATATGTAAACGATCACCGCTTTCTCAATTTTCCCATATTCGTAACAGCGGCTTAATTGCGCTGCACCTACGGGAAGGGGACGAGCTTATTTCCGTACATTTGACAGATGGTACAAAAGATATTGTAATTGGAACAAAAAATGGAATGTTAATTCGTTTTCATGAACAAGATGTCCGGTCAATGGGCCGCACAGCTACGGGCGTAAAGGGAATTACGTTGGAAAAAAATGATGAAGTTGTCGGCATGGAAGTGCTGGACCCAGGTGTCGATGTATTAGTCGTAACTGAAAATGGGTACGGAAAACGTACGCACGAAAGCGAGTACCGAATCCAAACCCGGGGCGGCAAAGGTTTAAAAACATGCAACATTACACCTAAAAATGGATCGGTAGTTTCTGTAAAAGCTGTTCGCGGTGACGAAGATTTAATGATCATTACTGGGAACGGCGTTCTGATTCGCATGGATGTCAATGATATTTCTTCAATGGGACGTAATACAGTCGGTGTAAAGCTTATTAAACTTGATGAAAATGAACATGTTTCAACGGTTGCGCTCGTTGAAAAAGAAGAGCAAGAGGAACAGCAGGAAGAAGAATAAAAAGTGCTCTTTTTTGAAGGGTGATATCTGTTGAAACATATTCTGCCAACGGAAGGAAAAAGTACTAATTTTAGGTCTACCACAGCTTTTAAAGCTGTGGTATTGTTAATTTATGGAGATCAAACGAATATTTCCTGATCTTTATCCTGTGAAAAAAAGGTATTTTTCGTTTTTAGGTTTATTTACGTTCCTAAATGAGTGGGTGCCAATTGATTTTTATTTAAAGGGGGGGGGTTCATTTGCGGATTCATGTCAAAAAATTGAAGCCGGGATTTGTCTTAGCAGAAGATGTTTATTCTTTGTCACCAAAACCAATTGCGAAAAAAGGCACTGTTATTAATGAGGAACATATTGAATTTTTTCGTGCATTTTTAATTAAAGAAGTTCAAGTCCGGACTTCTACTACTACAGGAGTAAAAGAAGCGAAAGAGGATATTTCCACTGATCAACCTCAAAAAAATGAGGCTGACGTTCAAAAAACGGAAAGTTCATCCAAAACTGCTTTTGAAGAAATTTTTGTACATTCAGTAGAACAGCTCCAAAAGTATTTTTTATCTTGGCAGTCGGGTGCTTCAGTAGATATTTATAAAATTAGAACATTACTCCTCCCAGTATTAAAAGCTGGGTTTGATCAAACAAGCAAAATAATGGAGACTTATACAACATGTGATGCAAAAAATTATATTTGCCATCATTCTGTTTCTGTCTCTTTATTAAGCGCTTTAATTGCAAAAAAAATGGGATTTTTAACTGGTGAAGTAAATCAAATTGCTCTTGCAGGTCTGTTAAGTGATTGCGGGATGGCAAAAATTACGCCGGCAATTTTAACAAAAAAAGAAGCGCTGACAGAAAAAGAGTTCCTCGAGGTTAGAGAACATCCTATTCACAGCTATAAATTATTAAAAGATTTACCAGCTTTAACAGAAGGTGCGAAAGTTGCAGTCTTGCAGCATCATGAACGATTTGATGGATCAGGTTATCCTTTAGGAATTAAAGGCGTTCAAATTCATCCTTTTGCCAAAATCATTTCGTTTGCAGACGCATATCAAGCAATGATTTCTCCTCGTCCATATCGCAATGGACAATCGCCTTTTCACGTATTGGATCAAATAGAAAAAGACCAATTTGGAAAATTTGATTTATCGGTTGTTCAAGCTTTCAAAAAAATATTTATAAAAGATATGGTAGGACGAACAGTAAAGCTTTCTAATGGAGCTTATGGGAAAATCGTTTTTATAAATGAAAAATTGGTTACAAAGCCGATGGTACAAGCAGAAGATTCCGATCAAATTATATCTTTGGAAAAGAGCAAGGATTTGTCGATTATAAAGGTTTTTTAGTTTTTTCGAAGATATAAAATAATGCTTGTCAAAAACGATTGAAACTGCTATAATCACTGAAGTCAGCAATTAAAATAAAAAAAGTGTTGACAACCATAAAGTATGATTTTATAATGTAAAAGTCGCTGTTTTTGATATATGATCTTTGAAAACTGAACAAAACGAAAAGCGTGCCTGTTGATTCTGACAAGAGCATTTGGTGACAAACTTTTTTTGGAGAGTTTGATCCTGGCTCAGGACGAACGCTGGCGGCGTGCCTAATACATGCAAGTCGAGCGGACCGAAGGGAGCTTGCTCCTTTAGGTTAGCGGCGGACGGGTGAGTAACACGTGGGCAACCTGCCCTGCAGACTGGGATAACTTCGGGAAACCGGAGCTAATACCGGATAACACCGAAAACCGCATGGTTTTCGGTTGAAAGGCGGCTTTTAGCTGTCACTGCAGGATGGGCCCGCGGCGCATTAGCTAGTTGGTGAGGTAACGGCTCACCAAGGCGACGATGCGTAGCCGACCTGAGAGGGTGACCGGCCACACTGGGACTGAGACACGGCCCAGACTCCTACGGGAGGCAGCAGTAGGGAATCTTCCGCAATGGACGAAAGTCTGACGGAGCAACGCCGCGTGAGCGAAGAAGGTCTTCGGATCGTAAAGCTCTGTTGTCAGGGAAGAACAAGTACCGTTCGAACAGGGCGGTACCTTGACGGTACCTGACGAGGAAGCCACGGCTAACTACGTGCCAGCAGCCGCGGTAATACGTAGGTGGCAAGCGTTGTCCGGAATTATTGGGCGTAAAGCGCGCGCAGGCGGTTCCTTAAGTCTGATGTGAAATCTCGCGGCTCAACCGCGAGCGGCCATTGGAAACTGGGGAACTTGAGTGCAGGAGAGGGGAGCGGAATTCCACGTGTAGCGGTGAAATGCGTAGAGATGTGGAGGAACACCAGTGGCGAAGGCGGCTCTCTGGCCTGTAACTGACGCTGAGGCGCGAAAGCGTGGGGAGCGAACAGGATTAGATACCCTGGTAGTCCACGCCGTAAACGATGAGTGCTAAGTGTTAGAGGGTATCCACCCTTTAGTGCTGCAGCAAACGCATTAAGCACTCCGCCTGGGGAGTACGGCCGCAAGGCTGAAACTCAAAGGAATTGACGGGGACCCGCACAAGCGGTGGAGCATGTGGTTTAATTCGAAGCAACGCGAAGAACCTTACCAGGTCTTGACATCCCCTGACAACCCTAGAGATAGGGCGTTCCCCTTTCGGGGACAGGGTGACAGGTGGTGCATGGTTGTCGTCAGCTCGTGTCGTGAGATGTTGGGTTAAGTCCCGCAACGAGCGCAACCCTTGACCTTAGTTGCCAGCATTCAGTTGGGCACTCTAAGGTGACTGCCGGCTAAAAGTCGGAGGAAGGTGGGGATGACGTCAAATCATCATGCCCCTTATGACCTGGGCTACACACGTGCTACAATGGGTGGTACAAAGGGCAGCGAAACCGCGAGGTGGAGCGAATCCCAAAAAACCACTCTCAGTTCGGATTGCAGGCTGCAACTCGCCTGCATGAAGCCGGAATCGCTAGTAATCGCGGATCAGCATGCCGCGGTGAATACGTTCCCGGGTCTTGTACACACCGCCCGTCACACCACGAGAGTTTGTAACACCCGAAGTCGGTGGGGTAACCCTTACGGGAGCCAGCCGCCGAAGGTGGGACAAATGATTGGGGTGAAGTCGTAACAAGGTAGCCGTATCGGAAGGTGCGGCTGGATCACCTCCTTTCTAAGGATATATACATTGAAAAAGGTACGCTTTTCCGTTTTGTTTAGTTTTGAAGGATCACATCCTTCCCCGTTTGCTGGTGAATTCGCAAAGTCGATTTCCCAGCGAATAGAAGCTGAATAAAAAAATACAGGATGGGCCTGTAGCTCAGCCGGTTAGAGCGCACGCCTGATAAGCGTGAGGTCGGTGGTTCAAGTCCACTCAGGCCCACCATAAATAAGACCATCCTGGGGCCTTAGCTCAGCTGGGAGAGCGCCTGCTTTGCACGCAGGAGGTCAGCGGTTCGATCCCGCTAGGCTCCACCATAAGTTTGATGAATATTGGAAGCATTGCTCCTATGCGAGAGCCCATTCGAAGGATCGGATGTTCGGCTAAAAGCAATTCAAGCAGCAAGGGAGCTCATTGAGAAAAAGCATTGTTCTTTGAAAACTGGATAACGGAAAGACATTCACGAATAGATCGCTCATGTTAGGAAGAAACGGTTAAGTTAGAAAGGGCGCACGGTGGATGCCTTGGCACTAGGAGCCGATGAAGGACGGGACAAACACCGAAATGCTTCGGGGAGCTGTAAGTAAGCGTCGATCCGGAGATGTCCGAATGGGGGAACCCACTGTCCGTAATGGGGCAGTATCCATACCTGAATCCATAGGGTATGGAGGGCAACCCGGGGAACTGAAACATCTAAGTACCCGGAGGAAGAGAAAGCAACAGCGATTCCCTGAGTAGCGGCGAGCGAAACGGGAACAGCCCAAACCAAGAGGCGTGCCTCTTGGGGTTGTAGGACACTCGATTAAGGAGTGACAAAGGAACGGGGTAGACGAAGAGGTCTGGAAAGGCCCGTCAGAGAAGGTAACAAC
>NZ_JBBOBW010000001.1:17500-35000 GCF_038000355.1 Aeribacillus sp. FSL M8-0235
ATTCAGGAGATATTGTAAAAGCATTGGCTGCAGGTGGACATGCCGTCATGTTAGGAAGTTTGCTTGCAGGTACATCTGAAAGCCCGGGAGAAACAGAAATTTACCAAGGGCGTCGATTTAAAGTATATCGCGGCATGGGTTCAGTTGCAGCGATGGAAAAAGGTAGCAAAGACCGTTATTTCCAAGAAGACAACAAAAAATTTGTTCCAGAAGGAATTGAAGGCCGCATCCCATATAAAGGACCGTTGGCAGAGACAATTTACCAACTTGTCGGCGGTGTGAGATCAGGTATGGGATATTGCGGAGCAAAAAATTTATATGAGCTCCGTGAGCATTCACAATTTATCCGGATGACTGGTGCAGGATTAAGAGAAAGCCATCCGCATGATGTTCAAATTACAAAAGAGGCTCCTAATTATTCCATTTCTTAACAACTGACAGTTCAATAGTCTTATTTAAAAAATTACGACTTTTAGACAGAGTAGAGACTCTGTCTATTTTTTTTATAAGATGTATGTTAAAATCAATTTTGTTGTGTTAACTATTAATTATTTTTTAAAATAGATATTTTCAAATAAATGGAGGTAATCATGGTGCACTTCACGAAAAAATTCATCTCGGCTCTCGTCATCACGTTTTTATTGATGACGGCATTTTCCCCTTTGTCTCCCAAAATAAATGCTGAAGAAAATGACCCATTGGGCATCAATGCCTCTGCAGCCATTGCCGTTGAAGCCTCTACAGGGAAAATTGTGTACGGAAAAAATATTGATAAAACTCTTGGAGTTGCAAGTATGACAAAAATGATGACTGAATACTTGCTGCTGGAAGCGATCCATGAAAAGAAAGTTTCTTGGGATCAAACATATCGTCCAAGTGATTATGTTTACAAAATTTCCCAAAATCGCAGTTTATCCAATGTCCCTTTAAGAAAAGATGGAAGTTATACAATAAAAGAGTTATATGAAGCAATGGCCATTTATTCTGCAAATGGTGCGGCGATTGCAGTGGCAGAAGTGATCGGTGGATCGGAAACAAATTTTGTGAAAATGATGAATGAAAAAGCGAAAGAACTAGGCTTGAAGCATACGAAGTTTGTAAATGCGACAGGTTTAAACAATAGAGACTTAATGGGGATGCATCCGGAAGGAACAGGTGAGGAAGAAGAAAATGTAATGTCTGCGAGAGACGTTGCCAGCCTTGCGTACCATCTTTTAAAGGAGTATCCTGAGATTTTAGAAACGGCCAAAATTACGAGAAAAGCTTTTCGAGAAGGTACGGATGATGAGATTAAAATGGAAAACTGGAACTGGATGCTGCCTGGATTAGTTTATGGTACAGAAGGTGTAGACGGGTTAAAAACAGGATATACCGATTTTGCGGGCTCCTGCTTTACGGGAACAGCCGAACGGAACGGAATGCGAATCATCACAGTTGTTATGAATGCGAAAGGTAAAGGGAGCAACAATTACGTACATCGTTTTAGTGAAACTAGAAAACTAATGGACTATGTTTTCAGCAATTTTTCCATTGAGGAATTATTTCCTGCGCAATATCAAATAAAAAATAAATCAACTGTATCTGTTGTAAAAGGAAAAGAGAAAAAAGTAGAAATAGAAACAAAAGATTCTTTAAAGCTCCCTATTAAACGTGGGGAAAAAGACCAGTATGAGCCGAAATATGTTTTAGATAAAAAGCTTTTAACTGCGAACGGAGAGCTGACTGCACCAATTAAAAAGGGCGCCAAGGTCGGGTATATGTCCGTAGAATATAAAGGGAACAGCCAGGATTACGGATTTGTAACAGGTGAATCCGAAGCGAAAGTTGATGTAGTGACAAAAACAAAAGTCGAAAAAGCTAACTGGTTTGTATTATCAATGAGAGGCATTGGTAGTTTTTTTGGTGATGTATGGAACGGAGCAGCAAACATGGTAAAAAGCTGGTTTTAATGCATAACTCCTAACATTTTGTTGGGGGTTTTTACTATATTTAAAATAAAAGAAATCCTTGAAATTTGATAGGAATTTTATAAAAATTAGGATAAAATAGACGTATGCATTTGAATGTATCATTAAGGAGGAACTATAGAAATGGCAATTACAGGTACTGATCGAGTAAAAAGGGGAATGGCCGAAATGCAAAAAGGCGGCGTCATCATGGATGTGGTCAATGCAGAACAGGCCAAAATTGCTGAAGAAGCAGGTGCGGTTGCCGTCATGGCGCTGGAAAGAGTTCCTGCTGACATTCGTGCGGCAGGCGGGGTTGCCCGCATGGCTGATCCGACGATTATTGAAGAGGTCATGAACGCGGTTACGATTCCAGTAATGGCAAAATGCCGTATTGGACATATTGTAGAAGCTCGAGTATTAGAAGCGCTCGGTGTTGATTATATTGATGAAAGTGAAGTGTTGACACCGGCTGATGAAGAGTTTCATATAAATAAGCGGGAATTTACGGTTCCATTTGTTTGTGGCTGCCGTGATTTAGGAGAAGCAGCTCGCCGAATTGGAGAAGGTGCTTCCATGCTCAGAACGAAGGGCGAACCGGGAACTGGCAACATTGTAGAAGCAGTTCGTCACATGCGGAAAGTGAATGCACAGGTTCGGAAAATTGTCGGTATGAGCGAAGATGAGCTAATGACGGAAGCAAAAAATTTAGGAGCCCCGTATGAAGTGCTGCTACAAATTAAAAAGGAAGGACGACTCCCTGTCGTGAATTTTGCTGCTGGCGGCGTTGCAACACCTGCTGACGCAGCGTTGATGATGCAGCTTGGTGCAGATGGTGTGTTTGTCGGCTCAGGTATTTTTAAATCTGAAAATCCAGGAAAGTATGCCCGGGCAATTGTGGAAGCGACCACACACTATGAGGATTATGAATTAATCGCTCATTTATCGAAAGATCTTGGAACTGCGATGAAAGGGATCGATATTTCTTCATTGCTTCCGGAACATCGTATGCAAGAACGTGGTTGGTAAAGGAGAATACAAAATGAAAGTAGGAGTTTTGGCACTCCAAGGTGCTGTGAGGGAGCATATTCAGTCAATCGAAGCTTGTGGTGCAGAAGGCGTAAAAATTAAAAAATCCGAACAATTGCAAAATATCGATGGACTTATTTTACCAGGCGGCGAAAGCACGACAATGAGAAGATTGATTGAAAAGTATGGGTTGATGGACCCTTTGAAAGAATTTATAAAGGGAGGAAAACCTGTTTTCGGTACATGTGCTGGTCTTATTTTGCTGGCGAAGCAAATTGTTGGACAAGATGAGCCGCACCTTGGTGTATTGGATGTGGTCGTTGAACGGAATTCTTTCGGCCGCCAGCGTGAAAGTTTTGAAGCGGAATTAACCATTGCAGGAGTTGGGGACGATTTTATAGGTGTGTTTATTCGCGCTCCGCATATTGTAGAAGCAGGAGAAAATGTTGAAATTTTAGCAAAACATGAGGATCGAATTGTTGCTGTTCGACAAGGCCACATTCTTGGATGTTCATTCCATCCGGAATTGACGGATGATCATCGATTTGTGCAATATTTTTTAAATATGGTGAAGGAATCAAACGAGAAAGTTCATGCATAAAAAAGTTGAACAAACCCTAAACTTATAGTAAATTTATGAATATAAATAGATCTAAAGCAATGAGAGGAACTAGTAGCAAGTTGTTTTTCTTAAGAGAGCTGGTGGTTGGTGGAAACCAGTGAAAAACGCTTGTGAATCCGTCCTTGAGTGAAATGCTGAATGCAAGTTTTTGTTAGTAAGCATTTACGGCAAAAACCGTTACCTTTGTAAGTGGAAGGCTGATGCCTTCAAGCAGGGTGGCAACGCGGGTATACTCTCGTCCCTTTTTGGACGGGAGTTTTTATTTTGAATATAAAAGCGAAAGGAGTGTCCATGATGCTTGATATGAAATTTTTACGGTCAAATTTTGAAGAAATAAAAAAGAAGCTTGAACACCGTGGAGAGGATTTAACTGATTTTGATCAATTTGTTGACTTGGATAAAAAGCGTCGTGAACTAATTGTTACGACGGAAGAATTAAAAAGCAAAAGAAATGAAGTATCTTCTAAAATCGCCGAATTGAAAAGAGAAAAGAAAGACACAGATCATTTAATTCAAGAAATGCGTCAAGTAGGAGAACGCATCAAAACACTTGATGAGGAATTAAAAGAGATTGAAGAAAAGTTAGAAACCTTGATTTTGTCGATTCCAAACATTCCACATGAGAGCGTTCCAGTCGGCGATTCAGAGGAAGATAATGTAGAAGTCCGCAAATGGGGAGAAATCCCGACCTTTCGTTTTGAACCAAAACCTCATTGGGAAATTGCCGACCAATTAGGAATTCTCGATTTTGAAAGAGCCGGCAAGGTGACCGGCAGCCGCTTTGTATTTTATAAAGGTTTGGGCGCAAGATTAGAAAGGGCGCTTATCAGTTTTATGATAGATTTGCACGTTGAAGAACATGGCTATGAGGAAGTTTTGCCTCCGTATATAGTGAACCGTACAAGCATGATCGGAACAGGACAGCTTCCGAAGTTTGAGGAAGACGCTTTTAAAATTCAAGGTGAGGATTATTTCTTAATACCAACAGCGGAAGTTCCTGTCACAAATTTGCACCGTGATGAAATTTTACAGGAGAAGCAGCTTCCAATCAATTATGTAGCGTACAGCGCTTGCTTCCGTTCTGAGGCAGGGGCGGCCGGAAGAGATACGCGCGGCCTTATTCGCCAGCATCAATTTAACAAAGTGGAGCTTGTGAAAATTGTAAAGCCTGAAGATTCTTATGAGGAATTAGAAAAATTAACAAGTCATGCTGAAAACGTATTGAAGCTGTTAGGACTTCCATATCGAGTTATGAGCATGTGTACAGCTGATTTAGGCTTTACGGCAGCAAAAAAATATGATCTTGAAGTATGGCTTCCAAGCTATCAAACATATCGTGAAATTTCTTCTTGCAGCAACTTTGAAGCGTTTCAGGCTCGCCGGGCGAATATACGGTTCCGACGGGATCCGAAAGCAAAGCCTGAGCATGTGCATACGTTAAATGGTTCTGGGCTTGCAATAGGTCGTACAGTAGCAGCCATTTTGGAAAATTACCAGCAAGAAGACGGATCTGTCGTCATTCCGGAAGTGCTGCGTCCATATATGGGAAATAAAACAGTAATTAGTAAAAAGTAATTCTTACTGAATAGAAAAAATGAAAGGGGGTAGGAGGGGTTCTTCCATATCCCCCTTTTATGTACAAATGTATTTTATATAGGCTGCCGTTGTATCATTTGTTTGGCAATTGTTCTTCCTATTTCAATGGATGCTGTCGCTGCAGGAGATGGAGCGTTCAGCACATGAATGGACCGTTTCGTTGGTACAATATAAAAATCATCGATTAAAGCCCCGTCTTTACTTAAAGCTTGAGCTCGGACACCAGATGGTCCAGGCAGCAAATCTTCTTCTGTAATATCGGGCATGAGTTTTTGAACATTTTCGACAAACTTTTTCTTTGACATCGATCGAATCATTTCTTCGAGTCCTTCTTTCATATATTGACCTGCTAATTTCCAAAAACCGGGGAACGTTAATACTTCAAACAAATCTTTCATATTTGCGTCGCTTTTTTTATACCCTTCTCTTTTCAAGCTTAAAACAGCATTTGGACCTATATCTATAGATCCGTCAATCATTCTAGTAAAGTGAACGCCTAAAAATGGAAAATTAGGATTTGGTACAGGATAGATTAAGTTTTTAACTAAATCTCAAGTTTGACACCATTTCACTACATGTGGATAACTAAAGGTGATTATACCAATAGTTATCCACTTTTTTTATCGAAAATATAATCATTATGTAGTGTTATGTGGATAACTTTTGTATATCCAATAATATGTAATATATGTTATACTATTAGTGCTATGTATATTCGAATTAATAAGCAAAAAAATAAAAATGGTTCTGTTCGTCAATATCTACAAATATGTCGTACATTTCGTGTAGACAATAAAGTTCGGCAACAAACGCTTTGTAATCTAGGGAGGTTAGAACATTTATTAGAGAATGGCTCTGTCGATAACATAATCGAGGGATTAGCCAAATTTTCAGAGCGTTACTTTGACCGAATTCACGGGCAAGGCTCTTCCTCTTCTGTCTCCGTGCTTTGGACAAAAGAGTTTGGGCCGGTTTATCTGTTCCGAAAGGTATGGGAAAAGTTAGGGCTTGGTCGGCTATTACGTAAAATCATGGATGATTCCGAGGCTGCTTCTCAGTATGACGAAGCCATTTTTGCTATGGTGTTAAACCGTCTCATGGATCCCAATAGTAAGCATTATATCTTCAAACAATGGATCGACACGATTTATGCAGAAGGTCTTTCAGACATTCAACTCCATCACTACTATCGTGCATTAGATTTCTTAAGTGAACAAAAAGAAAAAATTGAGGAACAACTTTATGGACATTTAACCGATTTAACCTCATTAGAAGTAGATATCGTGTTTTACGACACGACAAGCACCTATTTCGAAGGAGAGGAAGCAGACGAACTGCTGGCTCACTATGGTTACTCCAAAGATCATCGTGGAGATCGAAAACAAGTCGTGATTGGCTTATTAATGACCAAAACAGGGATTCCGATTGGGCATCAAGTCTTCCCTGGAAACATGCATGATACGAAGACATTTGGCATGGTGGTTGGAGACCTGAAGAAGCGCTATCCTATTCAGAAAGTCATTCTAGTGGGAGACCGCGGAATGGTTAGTGAAGCCAACTTAGATCAAATTCGTGAACTGGGCATGGAATATATTGTGGGTGTCAAATTACGAAAGTCGAAGAAAGCCCAAGAGCTATTATCCATCCGTGGGCCATATAAGAAGGTTCTCCCGAATCTAAAAGTGAAGTCAAAGAAAATCGATGGCGAAACGTATGTACTCTGTTACAATCCGGACGCTGAAGAACGTGATCGAGCGAGTCGTCAAGTCGTGTTAGAAAACCTTCAATCGAAGCTTGATGAACTCGGTCCATCTGGACTCGTCAAAAACCGTGCGTATTCCAAGTTTTTAACGATAGAAAAAGCATCGGCCAAAATTGATGAAGAGAAGGTATCCAATGACGAAAAGTTTGACGGAAAGTACGCCATTCGGACCAACTCGTCATTAACGGATGAAGAGGCAGCACTTGCCTATAAAGAATTGTGGAGAGTGGAACAAGCCTTTCGTAACCTGAAGTCGAATCTAGAACTTCGCCCGATGTACCATCGAGTGGAATCTCGTATTCGAGGCCATATCATGGTTTGTTTCCTTGCGCTTGTCATGGAATCCTTTTTGGCCTATAAGCTAAAAGAAATAGGATGCCAAACAAGTGTAAAGGATATTTTGCATGATGTAAGCCAGGTGAAGGCCTCGAAAATACGCGTGAATGGTGAAGAGCAAATCGTTCGTACAGAATTACAAGGTCAAGCAAATCTAGCATTTGAAGCACTTGTCACACAAGCGCCTCCTAGAGTATTAGAAAAAAACACGTGCCACTAACAAGTGTAGTGGTACGTGTTGTGGGTAAAGTCCAAAACACCAGTATTTTCGGGCTTTTCTTTAGTGTACTCTGTCAAACTTGAGTAAATATGATTTTTGCGGATTTAACATATAATATTCTCCACGGAATGGAACAATTTTCACATCCGTATACAGATTTGCTATTTTAGCAATACGATCGCTGTTAAGTCCTGCACAATTTATAAAAAATCGGCTTTGAAAGGTTTTGTTTGCTGTTTCAACGATAACTTCTTGTTTTTTTTCATGAATCACTTCTACTTTTTCGTTTAAAAAGATCTCCCCGCCCTTTTCGAGGATTAAATCTGCCATCCGTTCACTAACAAGACGGAAATTTACAATACCTGTTGATGGAACATGAATGGCTTCTATTCCATTCACATAAGGTTCAAATTCATGAAGCTCCTCCTTTGAAATTTTCCGGATATTGAGGCCGTTTTTTAATCCGCGTTGGAACAGCTTCTCAAGCTCCTCCCGCTCATGTTCATTGCTGGCAACGATTACTTTGCCACAGACTTCATAAGGGATATCGTATTTTTGGCAAAACATGATCATTGCCTGATTACCTTTTTTTGCAAGCTGCGCCTTATAGCTCCCGGGCTTGTAATATATACCGGAATGGATCACCCCGCTGTTATGACCCGTTTGATGGGAGGCAACTTTATTTTCTTTTTCGATTATTGCCACTTTTGCGTTTGGGTGTTGTTCATATATTGCCAATGCAGTGGATAAGCCGACTATTCCTCCACCGACAATTACATAATCATACATATTTTTCTCCGTCCTCCTCTAGTCATCCGCAAGCTTCTCACTCTCATTTTTTAAGGGATTTACGTTTTGCACTAGGCTTCAGTTGTTTTTATACATGCTGTTTTAAAAGCGCGGCAAATCAATGCAAAGATAGCAGCCGATTGCGGGGAAAAGATGCATTTGTTCATGTCCCGAAAAAACTAGTGTCCATTTGTGAGCGCTTTAAATTAACTTGCAATACAAGTTTATAACATGATGAATGAAATACAATCGATTTTTTTCGAATTTTTTAATTTTTTCTATTTGAGCATTTTGCAAAATTAGATTTTTTGGATAAAAGTATAAAAAATAAAGCACTCGGCAAATAGCTACCAGCATGTTATTTTACAAAATATTACAATAATCTTGTTTTCGGGCATACCTACAGAATTTTTCACATTGAATTTTTTTAAGCGGCTTTCTTCCCTTTATTTTCCTTTGCCATCGCTAGCGCTGAAACAAGTAATACAATAGCGTTCAGGTAAATATGGGTCTTTACTTTTTCAATTCCCCATACATGTAGGGAGTTCGCCGTAAGGTAGCTTTTCATTCTTGAATTACAGCGTTCTACACTTGTCCTCTCGTTGTAAAGCTCTTTCCAACGTTTTGTATCACGGTGCGGATTGGAATATCGGCGCACATCCTTTTTGATGTCGACTTTTACCACCATTCCATAGTTGGAAGATGAACAGGCTGCCATTCCTAATGGGCAATCCACTTTGCCGGTTGCGTGAGGACATCTGAACTTGAGCTGGTCCTTATCAGCTCCCCAATAAGTCATTTCATAACCCATGGAACAACGCGGAGTTCCATTGGAAGAAATCCCTTCAGGAGGCTCTTTTTCGTTGCGCAAATTGAGCGGGATAATGGCTTGCGCTCCAATGTTTTTGGCTGATTCATAGTTTTTTAGTTGGTCATATCCGCCATCCATGATCAGAAATTCAATTTTGGATTTGGTACGCTCTGCCACTTGCTCTATTAATTCTGGTGCGACTTCTCCATCGTTCACATGGGCAGGGGTTACTTTTATGGCTATTGGCAGTTCGCTTGCGGTATCGACTGAAAGATGCATCTTATAGCCAAACCAGGTAATTTTATTGCCGAAGGAATCATATTTTGCGCCCCAATTGGCATTACCCGTTTGTTCACTACGCTTTTTGGGCTGTTTCTTTTCATAGGCATCAATGGCGGCACTGTCGATGGCCTGGTGGCTGCCGTCAATTATTCCTTCCTCCTGAGCTAACTGTACCAAGTCAAGGAAGATCTTTTCAGCCAGCTTTTTTTTGGTAAGTGCCGCAAAAACCCGGCTGAGAGTGGAGATAGACGGTGCGGGGCGATCAATCGATAAACCGCATTGATAACGGAAACGAAGGTCTTTATCCAATCGATGATGAAGGGCGGTAAAGGTGTCGATGCCTTCGAGTGGGGCAGCGATGAGAGCCCTTAGAATCCCTTCTCTGGAATGACCGTCAGCCCCTTGGGGTGAAGAACTTCTCAACTGTTTAGCATAAGGGCGTAAATCAAGCGAGCTAAAAAAGATAGGTAATTTCTCTTTTGACTCTAATTTTTGCAGTTCTTCAAAGGAAAATAGGCTTTCTTGTAGAATATACAAAGTGACTTCCTCCTTTTGAATTTTTGTGGTTTCATCACTTCAAAAATTCTACATTTTAGGGGTGAAGTCCTTTTTTATGTCTTTGAAATCCTTATGGCTCTTGGGTCAAAAAATATGCAAAATGCTCATTTAAAAAAATAAGCTTCTTTGTAAAGAAGCGTTTAAGGAAAAAAATTATTTGATAACTTTTATGAGTTTATTGACATACATTTTATACTGTGCTATATTAGTCCATGTCATATGGAGGAGTACCCAAGTCTGGCTGAAGGGGTCGGTCTTGAAAACCGAGAGGCGGGTCAAACCGCGCGGGGGTTCGAATCCCTCCTCCTCCGCCATTATTTACCGAGTGCGCATAAATTGGAGATTGGCTAAATTCGTTACGGGCTGTAACGAATTTTTTATTTTTTAAAACAAAATGGCTAATCCTCATGGAAAACAAAAATCATCGATATAAACGTTAAAGGGGCGTCTATAAGCTGAAAAGCAACTTATTAGGCGCCTCTTTTATTTTTTTGAAAAACAAAACAGAAATTCCTCATATTTAAGATCATTTGATCAATAGTTGTTTATAAAGAAGTATTTATTTTTTTACGACTTGAAAATTATCGATAATCAACAGCCAATTTTGCGGAAACGAAATTCCTAGTTTCCAATAGCTGACACCTCGCAAATGCAGCTCTTTTACAAGATCGAATTTGGCTTGTATGGAACGGGCATCTTCAAACCAAACTTCATGAACCTTTTGGTTTTCATCCGTATATCGAAAAGTAGGGGCTTGGGCTTCTTCATCAAATTTGATTTCTGCATTGTATTTTGATGCAAGCTGAATCGCCTGCTGCGGACTTATCGCTTTTGCGTAAGGCCCGCCTTGCACAAAGGGAAGAGTCCAGTCATAACCGTATAAATTTTGTCCCATCATAATTTTCTGTGGAGGAATCTCCGTAACGGCATATTCGAGTACATCACGGACTGGGCCGATAGGAGAAACAGCCATTGGCGGTCCGCCGCTGTACCCCCATTCATATGTCATAATGACGACCCAATCCACAATTTCTCCATGTGCTTTATAGTCGTGGGCCTCGTACCATTGTCCTTTTTGCTCTGCGCTTGTTTTGGGGGCTAATGCAGAGGAAATGAACCACCCTTCACTGTGAATCCTGTCTCTCGCCCTTCGCAAAAATTGATTATAGGCTTCCCGGTCGGCAGGAAACAAATATTCAAAATCAAAGTGAATATCTCGAAACTGATATTTTTTTGCTGTGGCAATAATATTATTTAAAAATTTAGTTTGTACATCATCGTCTGTCAGCAATATATGCCCTAACTCTGCACTAAATTGATTGTTCTCCAAATTTGTGACAGCCATTGAAAACACTAAATTTTGTTCATTAGCAATAGTTTGCAAGTTCCCAATCGGTGGCTCTTTTAAAGAACCGTCACGTTGTGCTTGAAAGCTAAAATGGGTAAGGTAGGTTAAATAAGGGGCAGTCTCTCTTGCGCTGTCTTCGAGATTTTGGCTGACTTGAGCACCAAGCGGTTCTAAATATACATTAAATTCTGCTTGCCGTTTAGGCCGTTCTGGGATATATAATCGAAGGCCAATAGGCAATAATTGATTTATATTCAGTCCATTTACTGCTGCAAGCTCAAATACAGACGTACCAAATTTTCTTGAAATGCTCCAAAGGCTGTCTCCCCGTTGAACGGTGTAAAATTGTCCGATGATTGGAATAACAATTGCTTGACCTACAACAAGCTGATCAGGATTAGGAATTTCATTTGCTTCAACGATGGCTGTTATAGATGTTCCATATGTTTGTGCAATGGAATAAAGCGTTTGCCCAGATTGAACAACATGAATTAGCAAAATCATGACCTCCTGTAAAAACTGTTTGTAAATTTTATGTTTTCATCGCAGAAAACATGCTTTTGGAAAAGGTTGAAAGGAACCCGCACTTTTTTTAAGATGAAATTATATCGATAGGATGAGGAGCAAAAAATGACTAAAGACGAATATTATATGACTTTAGCAATTGAAGAGGCGAAGAAGGCGGAAAAGATTGGCGAGGTTCCGATTGGTGCTGTGCTTGTTGTAGATGATGTAGTGGTTGCAAAAGCTCATAATTTGAGGGAAACCGAGCAGAGGTCAATCGCTCATGCGGAAATATTGGCAATTGATGAGGCGTGCAGGAAGCTTCGAACGTGGAGACTCGAGAACTCGACGCTATATGTGACGCTTGAGCCATGTCCAATGTGTGCAGGAGCGATTGTAATGTCAAGAATTGAACGTGTAGTTTTCGGCGCTTTCGATCCGAAGGCTGGTTGTGCAGGAACGTTAATGAATTTATTAAATGAACCTCGTTTCAATCATCAAACAGAAGTAATTTCAGGCGTGAAGCAGGAGCAATGCAGTGAAATGTTAACCTGTTTTTTTCAAAAGTTGCGGGAAGAGAAAAAACGGTTGAAAATGAAAAATAAAAACAATTGAATTTTTTAACATATTGGGAAGCGTTGCATTTTCTCGAAAAAACATATATACTAAATTTGCGTCCTTAAACGGCGCAAAGTGAAAATCGGTTTAAACTTTGCCGTGCTAAGCGGGGAGGTAGCGGTGCCCTGTACTCGCAATCCGCTCTAGCGAGGCCGAATTCCTTCTCGAGGTTAGTATATTTTAGGGTCTGCCTCAAGTAAGTGGTGTTGACGTTTGGGTCCTGTGCAATGAGAATCCATGAACCATGTCAGGTCCGGAAGGAAGCAGCATTAAGTGGAAGCTCTCATGTGCCGCAGGGTTGCCTGAACTGAGCTAACTGCTTGAGTAACGCCTAGGGTTGCTAATCGACAGAAGGTGCACGGCAGTTATCATATCAAACAATAAGATCCCCTTATAGTAGGCAGAAAAAGAAAAGTCTGTCAACTATAAGGGGATTTTTTCGATGAGAGAAATATGAACAGCGTATGATGTAAAGCTTAAAAAATGTAATGAGGACATTGGTTTAAAATATGGATTGATGCATGATGGGGAAAACACTTTAAGCAGAAAGAAATGAAGAAAATATTAGGAAGACTTTAAAACTCCCCAAGAAGATCTTGAAACAAAAGTGTCCTTAGCGGCTAAAACCATACAGAATAAGCCGTCCCATTTCAAGTCTCATCCATACTTTTTCCGCACGTCCGAATAGATGAAGGATGCATTATGCAATATAACTATCAACGGCTTCAAAAGAGAAACAGCTTAAAGTCCTAATGAATATCGGTCTCAGGCTGTCTACATGTGCTGTCTATTTAACTGGAGACGCTTTTACAGAGATCGGTTTTATTTTTTTCATAAGTTTTTTATCCTTCTTATGGAAAACTTACATTCGTTTAAACAATCAGGTATAATAAATGAAAGATTACTGTATAAAGGGGAGGGCGTTACTTGAGTTATCAGGCTTTATACCGAGCATGGAGGCCACAGCAGTTTCGTGATGTCGTGGGACAAGAACACGTCACGAAAACATTGCAAAATGCCCTTTTACAAAATAAATTTTCGCATGCTTATCTTTTCACAGGTCCTAGAGGAACAGGTAAAACAAGCGCTGCAAAAATATTTGCGAAAGCTGTCAACTGCCAACAAGCACCAATTGCAGAGCCTTGTAATGAGTGTCCTGCATGTAAAGGAATCACGGAAGGATCGATTTCGGACGTTATTGAAATTGATGCAGCTTCTAATAATGGAGTAGATGAAATTCGCGATATTCGCGATAAAGTCAAATTTGCACCTGCGGCGGTCAAATATAAAGTATATATTATTGATGAAGTTCATATGCTTTCAATCGGAGCATTTAATGCTTTATTAAAAACGCTTGAAGAACCTCCAAAACATGTGATTTTTATTTTGGCTACAACTGAACCTCATAAAATTCCGCTTACCATTATTTCGAGATGTCAACGCTTTGATTTCCGGCGTATTTCTGTTCAATCCATCGTACGTCGCATGAAGGAAATTGTGGAAAATCAATCGATCAAGGTTGAAGAGGAAGCGTTAAAGGTTATTGCGAGCTCGGCTGATGGTGGGATGCGAGATGCACTGAGTCTGTTGGACCAAGCCATCTCTTTTAGCGATGATAAAGTCACATTGGAGGATGTATTATTTATAACTGGATCGGTTTCTCATAAGATGCTCGCAAATTTGGTCCGATTTATTTTTGAGAACAATGTTACGGAAGCTTTAAAAACTATCCACGAATGGTTGGATCAAGGGAAAGATCCTTTAAAATTAATTGAAGATCTCATTTATTACTATCGCGACATGTTATTATATAAATCGGCTCCAAACTTAGAGGAAGTAATGGAACGAGTCGCAATAGACGATGCGTTCGTTTCATTGTGCGAACAAATTCCTATTGAACAAATTTATGAGACGATTGAAGTTTTGAACCAAAGCCAGCAGGAGATGAAATGGACGAATCATCCCCGTATTTTTGTAGAAGTAGCGATTGTGAAATTATGTCAAACTGAGCGTGTGCAGCCGCCTTCAGTTCATTATGAAGAACTTCTTAATCGAATACAGGAACTTGAACGCACAATATCTTCATTAGTTCAGCATGGAGTTCAAGAACAGTCGCCTGTTAAACAAGAAGCAAAAGTACAAAAAACAATTCAAAGCGGTTATAAAACGCCTGTTGACCGCATTTATGATATTTTGAGAAATGCTACTCGAAAAGATTTGGATTTAGTGAAAAGCCGATGGGGAGATCTGTTAACAACGCTAAAGCAGCAAAATAAAGTGTCGCATGCAGCCCTTTTAAATGAAAGTGAACCAGTTGCTGCTTGCGAATATGCTTTTGTGCTAAAATTTAAATATGAAATCCATTGTAAAATGGTGGCGGAAAATCAAAATCATGTATTAACAAACCTCCAAACGATTTTACAAGGACTCATTGGACGTCAAATGGAGATGATTGGCGTTCCGGAGAAAGAATGGGGTAAAATAAGGGAGGATTATTTGCGCAATCAACGATCAGACGATGCACATCAACAGGAACATGAAGAAGAAGATCCGCTTATTGCCGAAGCAAAAAAATTAGTTGGCACGGATCTGATTGAAATAAAAGAGTAAATAAATGCTTATGGAGGAGATAATATGATGATGCGTGGCGGTATGGGAAATATGCAAAAAATGATGAAGCAAATGCAAAAAATGCAAAAGGAGATGCAAAAGGCTCAGGAGGAGCTTGCTGAAAAAAAAGTGGAGGGAACTGCTGGCGGCGGTATGGTCACGGTTGTTGCAAACGGACATAAGGAAATTTTAGAAGTGAAAATCAATGAAGATGTTGTAGATCCTGAAGATATTGAAATGCTTCAAGATTTGGTATTGGCAGCAACAAACGATGCTCTTCGCAAAGTGGATGAGTTAACAAGCGAAACGATGGGAAGATTTACTAAAGGTATGAATTTGCCTGGGTTGTTCTAGGAGGATCTATTCGATGCAATATCCAGAACCGATATCAAAACTTATTGATAGCTTTATGAAGCTGCCAGGAATTGGTCCGAAAACGGCCGTTCGTCTGGCCTTTTTTGTTTTAAATATGAAGGAAGAAACAGTATTGGATTTCGCGAAAGCGCTTGTCAATGCAAAACGAAATTTATCATATTGCTCGATTTGCGGTCATATTACAGATGAAGATCCATGTTATCTTTGCAAAGATGAGCGCCGCGACAGAAGCATAATATGTGTGGTTCAAGACCCGAAAGACGTCATTGCAATGGAAAAAATGAAAGAATATAACGGTCTATATCATGTTCTGCATGGCGCCATTTCGCCAATGGACGGGATTGGTCCTGAAGATATTAATATCCCTGATTTGCTAAAACGTCTGCAAAATGATGAAATTCAAGAAGTAATTTTAGCAACAAATCCGAACATTGAGGGAGAAGCGACAGCAATGTATATCTCTCGCCTTTTAAAGCCTACAGGCATAAAAATCACAAGAATTGCTCATGGGCTGCCTGTTGGCGGTGATTTAGAATACGCGGACGAAGTCACACTTTCAAAAGCGCTTGAGGGAAGACGAGAGATTTGAAGAGAAAAGGAGTTTGCCAGACATGTTTATTCGGCGAAAGCAATGGTTGAGAAGAGAATTCGATCAGCTGCTTCTTCAAGATTTAATTGAGCTGAAGGAACATTGGGAGTATCAAAAGCGTTTAGTGGAAAAAAGCTTTGATCCTTCACCTGAGGTGCTTAGCAGTTTAAAATTAGCAGAAGCAAAATATTTATTTCTTTTAAAAGAAGCCAAAAAGAGAAATATCAAGATGGAATAGTAGGTAGAAGGAAGCAGCCACATTCCTGTTTGTTGTTTTCTTAGTTCTAAACAATATGAAATCTTTCATATTGTTAAAGTAAAGCCGAAATAAACAGGAAGGTGGGTTTTATATAATGGAGCCTTATATTATGATCATTTGCATTTTAGGGCTTTTATTCCTTCTGCTTCTTGCCGGTGCTTCTTTGAAACCGGTGAAATGGATAGGGAGTATTTTTATAAAAATTGTGATCGGGGCCTTGCTACTTTTTTTTGTTAATTCTTTTGGGACGAGTTTCGGTCTGCACGTGCCCATTAATATTGTTACATCATCTATTGCTGGTTTATTGGGGCTCCCCGGATTAGCTGCTTTAGTAATTATTAAAATGGTGATTATCCCTTGAAAAACACCTGTATACAGGCGGGTGTTTTTATTTTCAAAAAAAGTGTTGACATTATAAACAATCATGGTAAAATAATATTCGTCGCTAAGATACAAAATAAAAAACATTGACAAATAAATTTTTGATTGATAAAATAGAAATCCTGATTGATCCTTGAAAACTGAACAAAACGAAAAGCGTGCCTGTTGATTCTGACAAGAGCATTTGGTGACAAACTTTTTTTGGAGAGTTTGATCCTGGCTCAGGACGAACGCTGGCGGCGTGCCTAATACATGCAAGTCGAGCGGACCGAAGGGAGCTTGCTCCTTTAGGTTAGCGGCGGACGGGTGAGTAACACGTGGGCAACCTGCCCTGCAGACTGGGATAACTTCGGGAAACCGGAGCTAATACCGGATAACACCGAAAACCGCATGGTTTTCGGTTGAAAGGCGGCTTTTAGCTGTCACTGCAGGATGGGCCCGCGGCGCATTAGCTAGTTGGTGAGGTAACGGCTCACCAAGGCGACGATGCGTAGCCGACCTGAGAGGGTGACCGGCCACACTGGGACTGAGACACGGCCCAGACTCCTACGGGAGGCAGCAGTAGGGAATCTTCCGCAATGGACGAAAGTCTGACGGAGCAACGCCGCGTGAGCGAAGAAGGTCTTCGGATCGTAAAGCTCTGTTGTCAGGGAAGAACAAGTGCCGTTCGAACAGGGCGGTACCTTGACGGTACCTGACGAGGAAGCCACGGCTAACTACGTGCCAGCAGCCGCGGTAATACGTAGGTGGCAAGCGTTGTCCGGAATTATTGGGCGTAAAGCGCGCGCAGGCGGTTCCTTAAGTCTGATGTGAAATCTCGCGGCTCAACCGCGAGCGGCCATTGGAAACTGGGGAACTTGAGTGC
>NZ_JBBOBW010000001.1:37500-380000 GCF_038000355.1 Aeribacillus sp. FSL M8-0235
CGCAGGAGGATAGGGCAAGCGCGCGGCTGGATGTGCGCGTCCAAGCAGTTAGGCTGGCAAGCAGGCAAATCCGCTTGCCGGAAGGCTGAGCTGTGATGGCGAGGGAAAGGAAGTACCGAAGTTCCCGATTCCACACTGCCAAGAAAAGCCTCTAGCGAGGTGAGAGGTGCCCGTACCGCAAACCGACACAGGTAGGCGAGGAGAGAATCCTAAGGTGAGCGAGAGAACTCTCGTTAAGGAACTCGGCAAAATGACCCCGTAACTTCGGGAGAAGGGGTGCTCATCAAGGTGATAAGCCATGATGAGCCGCAGTGAAAAGGCCCAGGCGACTGTTTAGCAAAAACACAGGTCTCTGCGAAACCGTAAGGTGAAGTATAGGGGCTGACGCCTGCCCGGTGCTGGAAGGTTAAGGGGAGCGCTTAAGCTGTAGCTGAAGGTGCGAACCGAAGCCCCAGTAAACGGCGGCCGTAACTATAACGGTCCTAAGGTAGCGAAATTCCTTGTCGGGTAAGTTCCGACCCGCACGAAAGGCGTAACGATCTGGGCACTGTCTCAACGAGAGACTCGGTGAAATTATAGTACCTGTGAAGATGCAGGTTACCCGCGACAGGACGGAAAGACCCCGTGGAGCTTTACTGCAGCCTGATATTGAATGTGGGTACAGCTTGTACAGGATAGGTAGGAGCCAGAGACGCGTGAGCGCCAGCTTGCGCTGAGGCGACGGTGGGATACTACCCTGGCTGTACTGACATTCTAACCCGCGCCCCTGATCGGGGCGGGAGACAGTGTCAGGTGGGCAGTTTGACTGGGGCGGTCGCCTCCTAAAAGGTAACGGAGGCGCCCAAAGGTTCCCTCAGAATGGTTGGAAATCATTCGGAGAGTGCAAAGGCAGAAGGGAGCTTGACTGCGAGACCTACAAGTCGAGCAGGGACGAAAGTCGGGCTTAGTGATCCGGTGGTTCCGCATGGAAGGGCCATCGCTCAACGGATAAAAGCTACCCCGGGGATAACAGGCTGATCTCCCCCAAGAGTCCACATCGACGGGGAGGTTTGGCACCTCGATGTCGGCTCATCGCATCCTGGGGCTGTAGTCGGTCCCAAGGGTTGGGCTGTTCGCCCATTAAAGCGGTACGCGAGCTGGGTTCAGAACGTCGTGAGACAGTTCGGTCCCTATCCGTCGCGGGCGCAGGAAATTTGAGAGGAGCTGTCCTTAGTACGAGAGGACCGGGATGGACGCACCGCTGGTGTACCAGTTGTCCCGCCAGGGGCACCGCTGGGTAGCTATGTGCGGAAGGGATAAGCGCTGAAAGCATCTAAGCGTGAAGCCCCCCTCAAGATGAGATTTCCCATCGCTAAACGCGAGTAAGATCCCTTGAAGATGACGAGGTAGATAGGTCCGAGGTGGAAGCGTGGTGACACGTGGAGCTGACGGATACTAATCGATCGAGGACTTAACCAAGTAGGAGCATCTATTCGTGAAGGAACCGTTATCTAGTTTTGAAAGAATGATATTCAAAAAAGTGTTGACAACTGTGATCAAAAAGTTATAATAATAGTTGTCCATCGAACTGAATGGAATAATGAATACAATAATTTGCTTGGTGGCAATGGCGAAGAGGTCACACCCGTTCCCATCCCGAACACGGAAGTTAAGCTCTTCAGCGCCGATGGTAGTGAGGGTTTGTCCCTTGCGAGAGTAGGACGCTGCCAGGCAAAAAGAAAAAGAGCGGCGATCGATGCTGCTCTTTTTTTATATGAAAATAAATAAAAAATTCCAAAAATTGCATAGATTATATTTATTTTGGACATAATGAAGGTGGAGGTGGAGAAGGAATGACTTACAGTCAACAGAGTGAAATAATTGGGGAAACGTGTGTGATCTGTGATAAGCAAAAAGAGAAAGGCATTCATTTATATTCAAGTTTTATTTGCACAGATTGTGAAAAGGACATGGTGCAGACTGATACGAGTGACCGGAAATATCAATATTTTGTTGAACAATTAAAAAAAGCGGCAGCTTCCAAAATTTATTCTTAACTTGGCTATAAACAGATGGTCAAGTTTTTCTTTTTGTTATAATGAAATTATGCAGCAAATAGAAAAGGGCGATGAAAGCAGATGGGAAAAATTCGTACTCCGTTGTATAATGCTTTAATTCAACATTGTCAGTTAAATCCTCTTTCGTTTCATGTACCTGGTCATAAAAACGGGATTCTTTATGATCCAAATCAGTTTCCGCATTTTCGCCAAACGCTTCAGCTGGATTTGACTGAGATTGCTAATTTAGATGATTTATATGCGCCAGAAGGGATCATTAAAGAGGCGCAGCAGCTTGCAGCAGAATTATATGGAGTATCGTCAACATATTTTTTAGTGAATGGTTCAACGGTCGGAAACTTGGCAATGATTCTTGCTAATTGCCAAAAGGGGGATGTCGTATTCGTTCAACGAAATAGTCATAAATCAGTGATGCATGGATTAGAGCTGGCCGGTGCAAAGCCTGTTTTTTTATCTCCCAAGTTCGATGAAGGTTTTCAAGTGCCTTCTTATGTACCAGTTGAAACGGTAAAGAAAGCTTTTCAAAAATATCCTCAAGTAAAAGCGATCATTTTGACAAGCCCTACCTATTACGGTTTAACATATACAAAATTAAATGAACTTATTCAATTTGCTCATTCCCGCCGTGTTCCGGTATTAGTCGATGAAGCTCATGGGGCTCATTTGATCGCAAGTTCTTCGTTTCCGAAATCAGCTGTTTCGGTTGGTGCAGATGTTGTCGTACAATCTGCCCATAAAACATTGCCTGCTATGACAATGGGAGCATTTTTGCATGTAAACAGCAAATTGGTGAATGAGGAAAAAATTAGCCATTATATACATATGCTGCAAACAAGCAGTCCGTCTTATTTGATTATGGCCTCACTTGATTTAGCAAGAGCGTATGTCGAGGATATGTTAACGAAGGAAGAGGAATTGAATCAAACTTTAAATAAATATGTGGAGATCTTTCAACAGCTTGACTATATCGATATAGTGTCTTCGAAGGATCCTTTTGTGGCTGTTGATCCTTTAAAGCTGACAATTCGTTCACAAAATGCCATGTCAGGTTATGATTTAATGGAGCTTTTTGAAAAAGCACGTATTTATCCTGAGCTTGCCGATCCTCTAAATGTTTTGTTTGTGCTTCCGTTTGCTAAAGAGTTTCAAGATACTGGACACTTTTCGAAAGTCAATGACATATTAAAAAATACCCAAACAAGCAAGATGGAATGGGGTCTTCAGAAGGAAGTACAAATAGACGAAATCAGCCAGCTATCTATTTCTTACGAGGCAATGGAAAACAGTACAAAAACATTTGTATCATTAGAAGAAGCGATAGGAGAGATCTCTGCTGAAATGATTATTCCTTATCCGCCGGGAATACCGCTTTTGATGAGAGGAGAAAAAATTACAAAAAATCAAATTGAAGCGTTGAAAAGGTTAATGGAGCTGCGTGCTAATTTTCAAGGAGGAAAGAAATTAGCAGAAGGCCTTATTTCTATTTTCAGGAAAAGGTGATCTTAATGAAAGGAATTTTTATTACGTTTGAAGGACCTGAAGGAGCGGGGAAAACGACAATTATTAAAAAGCTTGAAAAAAAGTTAGAAAAAGAAGGAAAAGACGTTGTCGTGACGCGCGAGCCAGGCGGTATTGTCATCAGCGAGAAAATTCGGGAAATTATTCTTCATAAAGAACATACAGAGATGGATGCAAGGACCGAGGCGCTTCTTTATGCTGCCGCGAGAAGACAGCATTTAGTCGAAAAAGTAATTCCCGCTCTTCATAAAGGAAAAATTGTACTTTGCGATCGATTCGTTGACAGTTCTTTAGCCTATCAAGGGTATGCAAGAGGTCTCGGGATTCAAGAGGTGCTTGAAATAAATCAATTTGCAATAACCGGCATGATGCCCAATCTTACGCTGTTTTTTGATATTTTGCCGGAAAAAGGATTAGCAAGAATAACTAGCAATCAAAATCGAGAAATCAATCGACTTGACTTGGAAAAATTGGATTTCCATCAAAAGGTTTATGAAGGATACAAGAAAATCATTGAAATGTTTCCGAATAGAATAAAAGTGATCAATGCAGATCAGCCTTTAGAAAAAGTTTTTTTTGAAGCGGAGAGTGCATTGGACTTATTTTGGAAGGAAACATTGTAGTCATATCGTTCTCAAGCTTGATATAATGAAGAAAAATTGATATTCGCTGCAAAATGTCCTGGCAAGATGTCCTGCTTTTCCGTTTTTATTAATAAGGAGGCTTTTCCGTATGAAATTGATTATGGCTGTTGTCCAGGATCAAGATAGCAACCGCTTATTAAAAGCCCTGACGGAACATAACTTTCGTGTGACAAAGCTTGCAAGCACCGGGGGATTTTTAAAGTCCGGCAACACTACTTTTATTATTGGAACAGAAGACATTCGTGTGCAAAAAGCGCTCGATATCATTAAAACGAACTGCCAATCTCGCCAACAGCTTGTTGCTCCAGTTTCACCGATAGGCGGGAATACCGACTCTTACGTTCCCTATCCGCTTGAAATTGAGGTTGGCGGTGCAACTGTTTTTGTCCTTCCAGTTGAACAATTTCATCAATTTTAAAGGTGAGAGCAAATGAAAGTTAATGAAGATTTAAGAACAATACTGCCTAAACAAACAATTGAACAGAACGGAACACAAAACAGATCTAAAATATTTTCTCAAATGGTTGAAAAGCATGAATCCAAGCTCCATGAAGAACAATGGAAACAGCTTTTAAATGAACTGGAGGAAGCCGGAGAACGTCTAAGTAAATCGAGAAATATGCATGATTTGTCTAAGTTTAAAAGATTAGTAAAGCGGCTTATTCGTGAAACGATTGAATTCGGAATGGGTGTCAAAGAATCAAAGAGCTGGGATTTTTATGGGAACAGACGGAATTTAAAAATCGTTTCCCAAATTGACCAAAAGCTGGTGGAATTGACCGAAGAAATTTTAAATAAAGAAAAAGATGCCGTAAACATTTTAGGGAAAATAGGGGAAATAAAAGGGCTGATCGTGAATTTATATACGTAAGTGAGTGGTACAATAAATGAAAACATGGGAAGAACTCGAAAAACTTCAGCCAAAAGTATTGAAAATAATACAAAATTCTTTTAAGAAAAATAGATTGGCCCACGCCTATTTATTTCAAGGGAAAAAGGGCACAGGAAAAAAGGATGCTGCTTTTTTAACTGCAAAAAGTTATTTTTGCGAGCATTTGGAGAAAAATTATAAACCGTGCGGACAATGTTCAAACTGCAAGAGAGTTGAGAGCGGAAATCATCCTGATCTTCACTTTATAGAGCCTGATGGCTTATCAATCAAAAAAGAACAAATAGAAGCATTGCAGAAGGAATTTGCAAAAACGGGCGTTGAATCGAACCGGAAGCTTTATATCATATCTGGATGCGACCAGATGACTGTCAATGCGGCCAACAGTTTATTGAAATTTTTGGAGGAACCGACGGAAGGAACAATGGCAATATTAATAACAAATCAAGTTCATCGAGTGTTGCCGACAATTCTTTCTAGATGCCAAATATTAACCTTCCAACCCATTCCCCCAAAAATGATTCAGCAGGAACTTGAGAAAAAAGGAACTCCAAGTCATATAGCTGCCCTCGTCAGTCAAGTTACCAATAATATTGAAGAAGCATTTTCACTTAGCCGTGACGATTGGTTTGCGGAAGCAAGAACCAAAGTGATAAAATTATATGAAGTATTGGACTCCCGTCCCGACCATGCATTGCTTTTTATTCATAATCATTGGGTGCCTTTTTTTGCAGATAAAGAGCAAATGGAAATGGGACTGGATTTTCTCCTATTTTTATATAAAGATTTATTATCAATTCAAATCGGAAATGAAGATGACGTTGTTTATTTAGATATATTGCCAATGTTAAAACAGCAAGGGCTAAAGCTTGGCCAACGAACTGTTTTACACCAAATCGTCTCCATTTTGAATGCAAAAAAACGGTTAAATTTCAATGTTAATCCGCAGCTTCTTATGGAAGATTTGGTTTTAACATTGCAGGAGGGATAAGCTTGTATGATGTTGTAGGAGTTCGCTTTAAAAAGGCGGGAAAAATTTATTATTTTGATCCAAATGGTTTTGATATACAGCTTGATGATTATGTCATTGTTGAAACAATCAGAGGGATTGAATATGGAAAAGTAGTAGTCAGCAAAAAACAAGTGGAAGAGCATGATATTGTGCTTCCATTAAAGAAAGTCATTCGGAAAGCTGATGAAAAGGATCGGATGATTGTCCAAGAAAACAACAGGGCAGCAAAAGAAGCGATGGATATTTGTTTAAAAAAAGTAGAAGAACACGGTTTAGAGATGAAGCTTGTCGATGTAGAGTATACATTTGACCGCAACAAAGTCATTTTTTACTTTACTGCTGACGGGCGTATTGATTTTCGCGAGCTTGTAAAAGATTTGGCCTCTATTTTTAAAACGAGAATTGAACTTCGACAAATCGGGGTGCGAGACGAAGCGAAAATGCTTGGCGGAATCGGCCCCTGTGGAAGAATGCTATGCTGCTCCACATTTTTAGGGGATTTTGAGCCTGTTTCGATTAAGATGGCGAAAGATCAAAATTTGTCTTTGAATCCTACAAAGATTTCGGGGTTATGCGGAAGATTAATGTGCTGTTTAAAATATGAGAATGATGAATATGAAACAGCAAAAGAGCAACTTCCGGATATTGGAGATACTATAGAAACTCCGAATGGAACAGGAAAGGTTGTCGGACTAAATATTTTAGAACGTGTGCTGCAAGTCGAACTGATCAATCGCGATCGCGTCGTTGAATACACATGGGAAGAATTAATACAAGACGATGCTGTTTCTATGGAGTTCACAGATTAGAGGTGGAAAACCAGTGAACAAAAAAGAAATTTTTGATGCTGTGACATTGCTGGAGGAACAAATTGGTTATTTGTACCGCCAATTAGGAGAATTAAAGCAGCATATAGGAGAATTAATTGAAGAAAACCAACATTTAAAATTGGAAAACGACCACTTGCGCAAACGAATGTCTTCTTTTGATCAAATGAATTTGAAACAAGAAGAATTGAAAAGCGCTAAGAAGAAGGAAAAAAAGCTTGGACATATAGATATTGGCGAAGGGTATGATAACCTGGCAAGACTTTATCAGGAAGGATTTCATATTTGTAATCTGCATTATGGCAGTGTAAGGAAAGATGGAGATTGCCTGTTCTGCCTCTCATTTTTAAATAAAAAGTAAGTGCAGCTTCCTTTTCAGGAGGCTTTTCTTATGACTAGGACGAGTAAGTAATCTCAAGAAAGGGAAATTTACATGGTATATTTGCACGATGATGAAAGGCTGGATTATTTGTTAGCGGAAGATTTGCGCATCATTCAAAGTCCTTCAGTTTTTGCATTTTCTCTCGATGCAGTTCTTCTCGCAAAATTTGTGTATGTCCCGATCCAAAAAGGGAATTTGATTGACCTTTGTACAGGAAACGGGGTGATTCCACTTTTATTAAACACAAGAACAAAAGGAACGATCACAGGAGTGGAAATACAAAAGCGGCTGTTTGATATGGCTGTCAGATCTGTCCAATATAATCACCTTGAACATCAAATAAAGATCATTCACGGCGACATTTTGGACATGCCGAAACAGCTTGGGTATGGGAAGTTCGATGTTGTAACATGCAATCCCCCTTATTTCAAAACGCCGGGACAAGAAGAGTTAAATAAAAACGAATATTTTGCGATTGCAAGGCATGAAATATTATGCACTCTTGAAGATGCTATACGTGTAAGCAGCCAATTGGTAAGGCCGGGGGGAAAAGTTGCCTTTGTCCATCGTCCAGGACGATTTTTAGAAATGATCGAACTCATGAAAAAATATCGAGTGGAACCGAAAAGAATTCGCTTTGTATATCCAAAGCTTGGAAAGGAAGCAAATACTTTATTAGTAGAAGGAATAAAAGATGGGAATCCTGATTTAAAAATTCTACCCCCATTGATCGTTTACGATGATCAAAACAATTATACGGATGAAGTTCAAAAAATATTGTACGGGTAAATAAAATGTGACTAAAGCGGAATGTATACATTATGGTGGTGAATAGGGATGTGGCAGCAAAAAAGCTATGCGGAAGATGTAGAGAAGGGCGCACTATATTTAGTGCCGACGCCGATCGGAAATTTAGAAGATATGACGTTCCGTTCAATCCGTGTGTTAAAAGAGTGTGACGTTATTGCAGCGGAGGACACGAGACAAACGAAAAAATTATGTCATTATTATCATATTGATACAAACATCATCAGCTATCATGAACATAATAAAAATTCGAGTGGAAGACAGATCATGAAAATGATTGAAGAGGGGAAAAAAGTTGCACTTGTCAGCGATGCCGGCATGCCAACCATTTCTGATCCAGGAAGTGAGCTTGTTCAGCTAGTTTTAGACCATCATTATCCGGTTATACCGCTTCCGGGGGCTAATGCTGCATTAACGGCATTGATCGCTTCAGGAATTGCGCCTCAGCCTTTTTATTTTTTTGGATTTTTACATCACAAGAAAAAAGAAAAGAAAAAACAATTGGAGCAATTAAAAAATAAGAAAGAAACCATTATCCTTTATGAATCTCCTCATCGACTCGTTGAAACGTTAAAGGATATTCATGAATTTTTTGGCAATAGGAAAATAGCTGTTGCTCGAGAGTTAACAAAAATGTATGAGGAGTTTGTGAGGGGGACAGTTGATGAACTATTAGATTGGGCGGAAAATCATGAAATCAAAGGGGAGTTTTGTTTAATCATTGAAGGCAGTCAAGAAAATACTCCCGATGATAACAAAGAAACATGGTGGAGTAAATGGACGATTAAAGAACATGTTGAACATTATATAGAAAAAGGCTATCCATCAAAAGAAGCGATCAAATTGGCCGCATTGGATCGAAATTTGCCAAAACGGGAAGTGTATCAGGAGTATCATTTGAAATAAAAGTCCCTGAATAGTAGGGACTTTTAACTTTTTATTTAGAAGATTCCAAAATGGTTTGGATTTCTTTTAAAATTTGCTCTGCACCTTCGCGGCTAAGAACAATTTTTCCGCCTGCAAGCTGGAAGTTATCATCAGAAACTTCTCCAGTTACTTGACAAGTCATGCTAGGTTTATATTTTTTCAAAATGATGCGGTCGTCATCCACATAAATTTCTAAAGCATCTTTTTCAGCAATTCCTAATGTTCTGCGCAATTCAATCGGAATAACTACGCGTCCCAACTCATCAACTTTACGAACAATTCCAGTAGATTTCATAAAATTTGTCTCCTCCCATTTGTAAAATAAAGATTTATCGCCTATATACTCCCTTTTTCGCCATTATTCGACATTTGCGATTGTCAATTAATAGAATAACAGTTTTTCCAATAAACGTCAATCCTTTTGATTCGAAATACTGTTCAATTTAAATAACTGTGTAAATCTTATAAGATGATGAAAGATTATGTATATTTTCTTGATAAAACAGGCTATGATGGTATCATAGAATATGTAATCAATGCTTGGTTTTGTCGCTCTCGTCCAACTGACGAGAGCTTTTCTGTAATGTAGTGGCAAAGGAGGATTAATATTGTGGAAAACAGAAAAAAAACATTTTATTTAACGACGCCCATTTACTATCCGAGCGATAAATTACATATCGGTCATGCGTATACAACGGTAGCCGGCGATGCCATGTCGAGATATAAACGCCTTCGCGGTTATGATGTCATGTATTTAACGGGAACTGACGAGCATGGGCAAAAAATCCAGCGAAAAGCGGAGGAAAAAGGAGTATCTCCTAAAAAGTATGTTGATGATATTGTTTCAGGGATTAAAGAATTATGGAAAAAATTAGATATTTCCTATGATGATTTTATAAGAACGACTGAAGAGCGACATAAGAAGGTAGTAGAAAAAATTTTCGACCGTCTAGTAAAGCAGGGAGATATTTATTTAGATGAGTATGAAGGATGGTACTGTACGCCTTGTGAATCGTTTTTTACAGAAAGACAGCTAGTGGACGGAAATTGCCCTGATTGCGGCCGCCCTGTTGAGAAGGTAAAAGAAGAGTCTTATTTCTTTAAAATGAGCAAATATGTCGACAGGCTTCTGCAATTTTATGAAGAAAATCCAGAGTTTATTCAGCCGGAATCAAGAAAAAACGAAATGATCAATAACTTTATAAAGCCTGGGCTGGAAGATTTGGCGGTATCCCGGACGACTTTTGACTGGGGCATTAAAGTTCCTGGTAATCCAAAACATGTTATTTATGTTTGGATTGACGCATTGACAAACTATATTACGGCGCTCGGCTACGGAACCGAGAATGAAGAAAAATTTAAAAAATATTGGCCTGCAGATGTTCATTTAGTAGGGAAAGAGATTGTCCGCTTTCACACGATATACTGGCCGATTATGCTCATGGCGCTTGATCTGCCTCTTCCTAAAAAAGTGTTTGGACATGGATGGCTGTTAATGAAGGACGGAAAAATGTCTAAATCAAAAGGAAATGTTGTGGATCCAGTTACATTGATTGACCGTTATGGGCTTGATGCTTTGCGCTATTATTTGCTGCGTGAAGTTCCGTTTGGAGCGGACGGAGTATTTACTCCTGAAGGCTTTGTGGAGCGCATTAACTATGATTTAGCTAATGACTTAGGAAACTTACTAAACCGAACGGTGGCCATGATCGATAAATATTTTGACGGCATTGTAAAAAAAGAACAAGCGGATGAAACCCCTTACGATGAGGCTCTTCGCTCATTCAGAACCGAAACAGTTAAAAAGTACGAAGAAGCCATGGATAAAATGGAGTTTTCCGTTGCGCTGACAGCCCTATGGCAATTTATTGGCCGGACAAATAAATACATTGATGAGACGGAGCCTTGGGTACTGGCAAAAGACGAGTCAAAAAGAAATCAGCTTGCATCCGTCATGTATCATTTGGCTGAGTCGCTTCGACATATAGCCGTTTTATTAAAACCATTTTTAACAAAAACACCGGATAAAATTTTTGCGCAAATAGGTGTAGAGGACGATCATTTGAAAAATTGGGAATCCATTCATAAGTTTGGACAGCTGGAAGAGGTTCGGGTGCAAAAAAGAGAGCCGCTGTTTCCGCGTTTAGATATCGAACAGGAAGTGAACTATATAAAAGAGCAGATGAAAGGATCGGCACCTGAGGCTAAAAAAGAAACAGCAGATGATGAGAATGAAATTACAATTGATGATTTTATGAAAGTGGATTTACGCGTGGCGGAGGTTATTCAAGCGGAGAGAGTAGAAAAAGCAGACAAGCTGTTAAAACTTCAGTTGGATTTAGGATCTGAAAAACGCCAAGTTGTTTCTGGAATTGCTAAATATTATCAGCCTGAACAATTAATCGGCAAAAAAGTTATTTGTGCAATAAATTTAAAACCGGTAAAATTGCGTGGAGAATTGTCGCAAGGAATGATTTTGGCAGGGGAAGAAAACGGAACCTTGTCGCTTGCTACCGTCGATTCAGATTTACCGAATGGAACGAAAATCAAATAAATTTGTCGAAGAATGTTTTTTTGGGGTGTTTCACGTGGAACACCTCTTTCCCTTTTATCGAAAAAGGGAAAAAATGATTGGAAAGGATGTCAAAATATGCTGTTTGATACTCATGCACATTTAAATGCGGTGCAATTTGAGGAGGATTTAAACGAAGTAATTGACCGGGCACTTCAAGAAAAAGTGGAAACTATCGTTGTTGTCGGCTTTGACCGCGAAACAATTCCAAAGGCTATAGAGCTTTCTGAAAGGTATGACTTTATATATGCAGCTGTCGGCTGGCATCCGGTTGATGCCATTGATATGACGGATCACGATTTAGATTGGTTAAGAGAGCTTTCCAGCCATCCGAAAGTTGTCGCACTAGGTGAAATGGGCCTGGATTATCATTGGGATAAATCACCTAAGGATGTGCAAAAAGAAGTGTTTCGCAAGCAAATTGCATTAGCAAAGGAAGTACAGCTGCCGATCATTATTCATAACAGAGAAGCAACTGCAGACATTGTTCAAATATTAAAAGAGGAAAATGCGAAGGAAGTAGGCGGAGTCATGCATTGCTTTTCCGGAAGCTTAGAGGTTGCCAAGCAATGTATGGACATGAATTTCTATATTTCGTTCGGCGGTCCTGTTACATTTAAAAATGCAAAAAAACCAAAAGAAGTAGCTGCGGAAATTCCATTGGACCGATTATTAATTGAAACCGATTGTCCTTATTTAACCCCTCATCCATTCCGTGGCAAACGGAATGAACCAAGCTATGTCAAATATATCGCAGAAAAAATTGCAGAGCTGAAAGGACTCACCTTTGAAGAAATAGCAAAAATTACAACCAGAAATGGAAAAAAATTATTCGGCATTTCATGATAAAGATTTCTGTCGAAGCTTGTTCAAGCTTGTCTGAAAAAAGAATGATTCAAAAAAGTTCTACACGTCTTCTTTTCCTCATAGGATAAACGTGTCGAGAAGTCTTTCTTCACTTTTTGTTCAAACTTCAAGATAATAGTTACAAAAAACGAGAAAAGTGCAGGAGGGTTGACAGGTTTAAAAATACTCTATATAATCTCACGGAGGAGAAGGAGGCGTTTTCGTGATTGAAAACATGAAAAATATGGTATCCAACCTTTCCAAGAGAAAAAAGTATGTCCTTTCTGCAGTCGGTGTATGTTTAATTGGCACAGGAGCAACGTATGGGGGATATGAAGGAACAAAAGATACTGTTAGAGTCACTATTGATGGGAAAACAGAGGAAGTAAGGACCCATGCAGACCAAGTCAGTGATCTTTTGAAAGAATTAGATATAAAATTACAAGCTAATGATTATATTTCTCATGCGAAACATCGGGACATTCAAGACAACATGAATATAGTGATAAAATATGCCAAACCTGTCCAGCTGATTGTAGACAATGAGCGAAGGAAGATTTTCACAACTGCTGATACGGTAGAAGATGTTTTAAGGCAGCAAAAAATTTCCATTACCGAAAAAGATGAAGTTCTACCAGCATTAGATGCAAAAATTGAAAAAAACATGGAACTAAAGGTGAATAAAGCGCATCTTATCACTTTAAATATTGGTGGGAAAAACCAACAGATTTGGTCTACTTCGACTACTGTCGCTGACTTTTTAAAGGAACATAACGTAAAATTGAACCCAATGGATAAAGTAAAGCCTGGGCTAACAACAGTGTTAAATAAAAACACAAATGTAGAAATTACCAGAGTAGAAAAAGTCACCGATGTAGTGGAAGAACCAATTGTATTTAAAATCGTTCAACGTACAGATAAAAATTTAGCTGAAGGAACGAAAAAAGTGATTCAAGAAGGCGAAAAAGGAACACGCCAAAAACAGTTTGAAGTCATTTTGGAAAATGGAAAAGAAATTTCCCGTAAGCTTATAAAAACTGTAACAACGAAGGAAAGCAAAGATAAAATTGTTGTTGTCGGGACAAAAGCTTCTTCGCAGCCTGCACTAGCTTCAAGAGGAACTGGCAGCAAGTCTAAAGAATTTTATGTGACGGCTACTGCATATACAGCATCCTGCAATGGCTGTTCAGGCACAACAGCAACGGGGTACAATTTGCGCTCAAATCCAAATGCAAAGGTAATCGCAGTTGATCCGTCTGTCATTCCGCTCGGATCAAAGGTGTATGTTGAAGGATACGGATATGCAGTTGCCGCCGATACTGGTTCAGCAATTTCCGGAAATAAAATTGACGTATTTTTCCCAAATAAGTCTCAAGCATATCAATGGGGTCGAAAAAAGGTCAAAATAAGGGTTTTACGTTAACTTTATCGAGTGCTGTTTTGACAGAGGGTTTCGACCCTCTGTTTTTTTACGTTATAATTGAAAATCAGTAGCCTTTTATACAATTTGACGACAAATATTACAAAAAGGTTTCAAGTTTTGGAGGAAAAAATGAAAAAAAAAATAAAAGAAATTATTATCGTTGAAGGTAAAGATGATACGCTGGCAATAAAAAGAGCAGTGGACGCCGATACGATTGAAACGAACGGCTCTGCCATTAATCAATCGATTATTGAACAAATACGCCTTGCCCAAAACACGCGGGGAGTTATTATTTTTACGGATCCTGACGCTCCGGGAGAAAAAATTCGCAAAACAATAGCTGAACATGTTCCTGGATGCAAACATGCCTTTTTGCCACGCAATGAAGCCAGAGCAAAAAACGGGAGAGGAATTGGCGTTGAACATGCCAGCGCAGAATCTATTCGGAAAGCGCTGCGTTCGGTGAGAGAGGAAATGAACGAATGGAAAAGCAGCATTTCCATGTTAGATTTGATTTTTTATGGTTTAATTGGCGGTCCAACGGCAAAAAAGCGGAGGGAAAAGCTTGGAGAGCGGCTAAAAATCGGCTATGCTAACGGAAAACAGCTAATGAAACGCTTGGCAATGTTTCATATTACGAAAGAAGCGTTTTTGGAGGCAATTGAGGCGATCTTAAAGGAGGAAGAGGCATATGGAAAAAGAAATAGCAACGTTAAGCCGAACGAAACAAATTCTTGAAAAATACAGCTTTTCTTTTAAAAAAAGCCTAGGGCAAAACTTTATTGTGGAACCGAACATATTGCATCGAATGATTGAGCGTGCAGGTGTAACAGAAGAAACAGGAGTCATCGAAATAGGCCCAGGGATCGGCGCATTAACAGAACAATTAGCAAAAAATGCTAAGAAAGTTGTTGCCTTTGAAGTCGATGGCAGACTGCTTCCGATTCTTGAAGAAAATTTAGCTCCATATTCAAATATCGAAATCATTTATCAAGATGTATTAAAGACAAATCTCCACGAAATCATTGAAAAAAAATTGAACAATTGCCGTGAAGTCATGGTAGTCGCCAATTTGCCATACTATATCACCACGCCGATCATTATGAAGCTTTTGGAAAACCGTTTGCCACTAAAAGCGATCGTCGTCATGCTTCAAAAAGAGGTGGCAGAACGAATGACAGCCAAACCGTCAACAAAAGATTACGGCTCATTATCCATTGCCGTCCAATATTACACTGAAGCGAAAACGGTTATGTCGGTGCCGAAGACAGTATTCATCCCTCAGCCAAACGTGGATTCGTCTGTCATTCGCCTCGATTTGCGTCCAGAACCGCTTATTCATGTCAAAAATGAAGCATTTTTCTTTCAAGTAGTAAAAGCAAGTTTTGCTCAAAGAAGAAAAACGTTATTGAACAATTTACTCAACAACTTACCCAATGGGAAGGCGAATAAAAACATAATTGAAGAATGTTTGACATCAGCAGGAATCGATGGAAAGCGCAGGGGGGAATCATTGACCATTGAAGAATTTGCTTTATTGAGCGACAAACTTTACGAAATATTTAAATAGGGTAAATCACCATTTTGAAAAGCAAGACATACGTTAAAGAAGAAAAGAAAACTATTCCCGTTCGGAGTGAACATTATGCTAATAAAGCCGGGGATGATAGTGGCCAGAAAGTCTTATCAGTGCGATTTGCTTTTTCGGATTTTAGAAATAAAAAAGGATCATACTGGCCGTCTGATTGCCCTTATTTCAGGACAGGACGTCCGTTTAATTGCTGATGCCCCGTATGACGACTTAGTCATCATGAATAAAGAAGAACAAAAAATACGTGAAAAACAAGAAAGGGAAAAAATAGAAAATACGCTTTACCTCCTGAAACAAGATTATGATCTATCTCGTGAAAAACAAGAATTTTACGCTTCGTCCGAATTTGAATATCAAAATGAATGTTTTCATATTCCAGGCAGAGTATTACATGTAGATGGCGACCCCAATTATTTGGAAAAATGCTTAAATTTATACGAAAAAATTGGTGTTCCTGTTCACGGCATACATTTAAAAGAAAACGAAATGGCTGATCATATTGATGAGCTTTTAGAAAAATATCGGCCGGATATACTAGTCATTACTGGACATGATTCTTATTCGAAGCATAAAGGGACAATATTGGATTTGAATGCTTACCGACACTCGAAGGATTTTATTAAAACGGTCAGGAAGGCACGGAAAAAAATTCCCGGGCTTGATCAGCTGATTATTTTTGCCGGTGCATGCCAATCTCATTTTGAGTCATTAATAAGAGCTGGGGCCAATTTTGCAAGTTCACCGTCAAGAGTGAACATTCATGCTTTAGATCCTGTGTATATTGTTTCTAAAATCAGCTTTACTCCTTTTGTTGAACGAATTAATGTTTGGGATGTACTTCGAAACACCTTGTCGCGGGAAAAAGGATTAGGAGGCATTGAAACAAAGGGCGTCATGCGGTCAGGTTTACCATTTAACCGATATATTGAGGAAGCAGGTCAAAACGAATAAACGTTTGGACTGCTTTTTTTTTTGGATAAATCCATATAATTTTTGCAAAAACGGGAAAACTATGACAAGTATTAGAGAAATTTGTTGAAAAGAAAACGTTGACACAGATGTTTAAAGGCTGTTATAATAAAAAATTTATTTGACTTATTAGTCAATTCTGTGTATAATGAACTTTGTGAGGTGGTTCCAATGGCAAAAACGTTATCCGATATTAAACAAGCTCTCGATTCTAATCTAGGTCGTCGATTAACATTAAAAGCGAATGGCGGACGTAGAAAAACAATTGAACGTTCAGGCGTTTTAGCCGAGACGTATCCATCGGTTTTTGTGATTGAACTTGACCAGGAAGAAAATGCTTTTGAACGCGTTTCATACAGCTATGCAGATGTGTTAACGGAAACAGTCCAAATTACTTTTATAGATGAAAACAACAATGTTGCAATGGGCGGGCAGTAAACGAAATTTGTTTGCTGCTTTTATTTTTTTCTCTGGCATTTTTTTAAAAGCATAAATCAAGCTTTTCGCTTGAAACTAACAGTAAGCGGATAAAATCCGCGGGAATGTCTGTTTTTATTTAAGGGGGAGTCAAAGAATGGCTAGACGCCGAGGCATTATGTCAGAAAGCTTTAAGTATGAATTGGCTAAGGAATTGGGCTTTTATGAAACGGTCAAAAATGAAGGATGGGGAGCCATTCGGGCTCGTGATGCCGGAAACATGGTAAAACGGGCGATCGAGATTGCAGAAGAGCAATTGGCTAAGCAAAACGGCAAAACTTTTTAAAAGCAGACATTCGGGTGGCCGGCTCATAGTTTGGGCCGGCATTTTTTTGTGTTTTCAATGGACGGATTTTGTCGAATTATGCTATTATATCCCTATTTATGGTACAATGTGAATACATTTTGTCAGAACGAAAAAGTAGGTGAATGTATTTGCGAGTATTGGAAAAAGCTCCGGCAAAAATTAATTTATCTTTAGATGTTTTACATAAAAGATCTGACGGATACCATGAAGTGAATATGGTCATGACGACCATAGATCTAGCTGATCGAATCGAGCTGAAGCTTCTTGATGAAAATAAAATACGTATCATATCGCATAATCGATTTGTGCCAGATGATGATCGGAATTTAGCTTACCAAGCGGCACAGCTTTTAAAGGACCGTTTCGGGATTCAAAAGGGTGTGGCAATCACGATTTCAAAGTGCATCCCTGTTGCTGCGGGCCTTGCAGGAGGGAGCAGTGATGCAGCAGCAACGTTAAGGGGATTAAATAAACTATGGAATTTGGATCTTTCCCTTGATGATCTTGCGAAACTTGGAGCAGAAATTGGTTCAGATGTTTCTTTTTGTGTTTACGGAGGCACAGCTGTGGCGACCGGAAGAGGCGAAAAAATTGAGCTGATTGATCCTCCTCCGCATTGCTGGGTCGTGTTGGCGAAGCCTGATATCGGTGTGTCCACTGCTGAAATTTACCGACATTTAAAGATAAATGACATTGAGCATCCTGATGTTAGTGGAATGGTCAAAGCGATAAAGGATCAAAATTATCAAGAAATCTGTGCGAAGCTTGGAAATGTCCTTGAGTCGGTCACAATGAAGATGTATCCGGAAGTTGCTTTGATTAAAGAACAAATGAAACGTTTTGGAGCTGATGCTGTTTTAATGAGCGGAAGCGGACCGACAGTATATGGACTTGTTCAACACGAGTCGAGGCTTCATCGTGTTTATAACGGCTTGAGGGGATTTTGCGATCAAGTGTATGCAGTCAGAATGCTTGGGGATCGGATAGCCCTTGATTAAATGCGAATATTAAGTTATATTTACTTTAAAAACATTCGGAATTTGGAGGTTCGTCTATGAAATTTAGACGCAGTGGGAGACTTGTCGATATGACACACTATTTGCTTCATCATCCACATGCGCTCATCCCATTAACTTTTTTCTCTGAACGGTACGAATCAGCTAAATCCTCCATTAGCGAGGATTTAGTGATCATAAAGCAAACCTTTGAGCAACAAGGGATCGGAACTTTAATCACAACCCCAGGCGCAGCTGGCGGTGTCAAATTTATTCCGAAGGTGACGAGGGACGAAGCAAATGGAATTATTCAAAGACTGTGCGAGAAAGTCTCAGACCCCAGCCGGCTTTTGCCTGGAGGTTATTTATATTTAACAGATTTACTGGGAAATCCAAAAATGATGAATCAAATCGGGCGTTTATTTGCTTCGGTTTTTGCGAATCGTACAATTGATGTCGTCATGACTGTAGCTACGAAAGGAATCCCAATTGCTTATGCAGTTGCCAGCTATTTGGATGTTCCCTTTGTCATCGTTCGCCGTGACAATAAAGTGACAGAAGGGCCGATGGTAAGCATTAATTATGTTTCAGGCTCTTCGAAAAGAATCCAAACTATGACGCTTGCAAAGAGGAGCTTAAAAGAAGGATCGAATGTGTTAATTGTTGACGACTTTATGAAGGCCGGAGGAACGATCAACGGCATGATCAGCATGCTGTCTGAATTTGGCGCAAATGTTTCAGGAATTGGGGTTCTTGTGGAATCAGAAAGCGTGGATGAACGGCTTGTAAATGAATATATTTCCATTTTAAAACTTTCCGATATGAATGAAAAGGAACGATCCATACAAGTTAGTAAAGGAAATTATTTCGATTTCCTCTAGCATAAAAATAATGAATCGTAAGGGAGTGTTTCAAAATGAAAGTCGTTTCAACAAAAAAGGCTCCGGCTGCAATCGGACCATACTCTCAAGGAATTATTGTGAATAACATGTTTTATAGCTCTGGACAAATTCCTTTAACCCCTGAAGGAAACTTGGTACAAGGAGATATTAAAGAACAGACTCACCAAGTTTTCGCGAATTTAAAGGGTGTATTGGAAGAAGCAGGCGCTTCGTTGGAAACTGTCGTCAAAGTAACCGCATTTTTAAAAGATATGAACGATTTCGCTGCTTTTAATGAAGTATATGGGGAATATTTTCAAACGCATAAGCCTGCTCGGTCATGTGTGGAAGTTGCAAGACTTCCGAAAGATGTCCTCGTTGAAATTGAAGTGATTGCTTTAGTTAAATAAAAGGTTGATTGTTCAGGATCCGTTTTGCGAATCGGATCCTTTTTTATTTTTTTATTTTTCCCAAAAATTTTTTGTGTGAAAAGAAGGAAAATTTAAAAATCCGTTGAATTGTTGAATTATGGTTACTAAAGTTTTTGCGAAGAAAAAGGTGGTGAACAGGATGGAAGTGACAGATGTAAGATTGCGCCGCGTCAATACAGAAGGTCGGATGAGAGCGATTGCGTCCATAACATTGGATAATGAATTTGTCGTCCACGATATACGTGTAATTGACGGAAATAACGGCCTTTTTGTAGCAATGCCTAGTAAACGTACACCGGATGGAGAGTTTCGAGACATTGCACATCCTATTAATTCAAATACTCGCGGTAAAATTCAAGACGCTGTTCTAGCTGAATATCACCGTTTAGGTGAGACGGAAGATTTTGAATATGAAGAAGCAGGGGCTTCATAAAAATATGATGTAAAAGAAGGGGCTTAAAGCATTCAGCTTAAGACCCTTTCTTTTTTAAAGGATCTGTTCACTAATACGATTTAGTAAACGTTTGCAAAAGAATAGATGGCCTCCTTTGTTTTTCTTACATACTCAATTGTTATGCAGCTATTGATCATCAAGTCTGATGGTTGTATAGGAAATGGTATTTGTTTCAAAAATTAATGTTCATACATCGGCATTTGAAAAAACGAAGAAATGCAGAGCTGTAAATCGTAAATCAACTTCGTTGAACAACAATGCATCCAAGTATAACCTTCTACGTTCAGCCACTGTCAGAAAATCTGGTTCATCGAAAGGAAGCAATCGAATAAATCAAAAAAACTTTAGGCAATATTGTTCTGCTGAAATTAATTTTTTTTGTGTTAAGGCCTCCAATCAGGTGTTCTTTTCCTTCTTGTTTTTTCGTCAAAGTATCAAAACCGGCCTTTAGAGAAGAGGGAAGAAGCATAAAATTTAGGGCTTCCTCGTAGATTTTTAATAAAATTCCTATCCTATTTCTGTACCTTTTTCGAGAAAAATAGAGTGAAACGGAAATTTACGGAATCACACAAGATTTCTTGAAATAGAACATTATTTAAGATAAGATTTTTATGGATAAAAAGGGTATTGGAGGCCTATAAATGGAGAAATGTTTTGCAGTCATCTTAGCAGCCGGGCAAGGAACAAGAATGAAATCAAAGCTCTATAAAGTGCTGCATCCTGTTTGCGGTAAACCTATGGTACAGCATGTGATAGACAATGTTTCCAAGCTTCAAGTTGACGAAATCATTACCGTCGTCGGTCATGGTGCGGAAAAAGTAAAATCAGAGCTCGGCGAACAGACATTGTATGTTTTGCAGGAGCAGCAGCTTGGAACTGCTCACGCTGTTTTGCAGGCGGCTCAATATCTTGAGGGGAAAGAAGGAACGACAATTGTTGTTTGTGGCGATACGCCGCTGATCACCAGCGAGACGTTTGAAAAATTGTTAAAGCATCATCTGGAAACGAAAGCAAAAGCCACCATTCTGACAGCAGAAGCGGATGATCCGACTGGATATGGACGAGTGATCCGCAATGAAGAAGGGCTGGTTGAAAAAATAGTTGAGCATAAAGATGCTACAGAAAGTGAACGTCTTGTGACAGAAATTAATACGGGAACTTATTGCTTTGATAACGCTTCCTTATTTGAAGCTTTAAAGCATGTCAATAATGACAATGCGCAAGGCGAATATTATTTGCCGGATGTAATTGAGATTTTGAAGGAAAAAGGCGAAATCATTTCAGCGTTTCAAACAGATTCTTTTGAAGAAACGTTAGGGGTAAACGACCGCATAGCGCTTTCGCAAGCGGAGCTTATTATGAAAAGGCGAATCAATCAAAAGCATATGAAAAACGGAGTTACAATTGTCGATCCTGATAATACATATATATCAGCAGATGCAGAGATCGGACAAGATACTGTCATTTATCCGGGTACAGTCATTATCGGTAAAACGGTCATCGGAGAGGAATGTGAAATCGGTCCCAACTCCGAAATTAAAGATTGCCAAATTGGCCATAATACGAACATCCGTCATTCTGTTGTTCATGACAGTCAGATCGGAAATCAGGTTAACATCGGTCCGTTCGCACACATTCGCCCAGCCTCCGTTATTGACGATGGAGTAAAAATTGGGAATTTTGTCGAAGTCAAAAAATCTAAAATTGGAAAAGAATCGAAAGCATCCCATTTAAGCTATATTGGAGATGCAGAAGTTGGGAATGGGGTGAATCTTGGCTGCGGTTCGATAACAGTTAACTATGACGGGAAAAATAAATATTTAACGAAAATCGAAGACGGAGCCTTTATTGGATGTAATTCAAACCTTATTGCGCCGGTTACGATTGGCGAAGGAGCATATGTAGCAGCCGGATCAACTATTACAGATGACGTCCCTGGCAGCGCATTATCGATCGCAAGGGCTCGTCAAGTGAATAAAGAGAGATACGTCATCGAAAAAATGAATGGTAAAAAATCGTAATTTGGAGGGTCCCTTTACAATGACAAAAAATCGTTATAAAGACGAAAATTTAAAAATCTTTTCTTTAAACTCAAACGCAGCCCTTGCCAGGGAGATCGCGGATATAGTAGGAGTCGATTTGGGAAAAAGTTCGGTTACGAGATTTAGTGACGGGGAGATTCAAATTAATATTGAAGAAAGCATTCGCGGCTGCGATGTATACGTGATCCAATCGACAAGTGATCCAGTCAATGAGCATTTAATGGAATTGCTCATTATGATTGATGCGCTTAAACGTGCATCTGCCAAAACCATTAATATTGTTATGCCATACTATGGTTATGCGCGGCAGGATCGGAAAGCACGTGCAAGAGAACCTATTACTGCTAAGCTTGTTGCGAATTTATTGGAAACTGCAGGCGCGACAAGGATGATTACTCTTGATTTGCATGCGCCGCAAATCCAAGGTTTCTTTGACATTCCTATCGATCACTTAATGGGAGTGCCGATTTTAGCAGATTATTTCTTGGAAAAACGCTTTGATGATATTGTCATTGTTTCTCCTGATCATGGCGGTGTGACGAGAACACGAAAAATGGCAGATCGGCTGAAGGCGCCAATTGCCATAATCGATAAGCGCCGTCCTAAGCCAAATATGGTTGAAGTTATGAACATTGTTGGGAATGTCGAAGGCAAAACAGCCATTTTAATTGATGATATCATCGATACAGCAGGAACGATTACGCTTGCGGCAAATGCTCTAGTAGAGCATGGAGCAAGGGAAGTTTATGCCTGCTGTACACACCCGGTGTTGTCTGGACCTGCGATAGAACGAATTCAAAACTCGAAGATTAAAGAGTTAGTCGTAACGAATTCAATCGCTTTGCCGGAAGAGAAAAAAATTGAAAAGCTGATTCAGCTTTCTGTCGCTCCATTGCTAAGTGAAGCGATCATCCGTGTTCATGAAAAACAATCGGTCAGCGTGCTTTTTGACTAATATTTTGTCTTTGACTTTTAAACGATTTTAGCAGATTATAATATTATAGGGATCTTCTTTGCGAGTTGTGAGTTGATTATTTCTTTCATTAGCATGTTTAGACTTTGTGATGATGGGAAACCAATAGTAGTAAGAAGGCTTTTTTCGAATTGAGTTATTAGAAAAAAAGTCTGAAAGAAAGGGGATTACCATGACAGCAGTCATACATGCAAAAGAAAGAAAATCATTTACCAATTCGTCAAGAAGAAAAGCTAGAAAGCAAGGACAAATTCCTGCCGTAATTTACGGAAAAAAACAAGAGAACAAAGCGATTTTAGTGAGCGAATCGGAATTGTTAAAAATTTTGCGCGAACAAGGGCGCAATGCGATGTTGAACATTCAGCTTGACGGCGAAAACCATCAAGCCCTCCTGTACGAACTGCAGCATGACCCAATGAAAAACACGATTATACATGCGGATTTTTATGTTGTCGATATGGATGATGAAGTAGATATCGAAGTACCAATTGTCTTAATTGGAGAAGCAAAAGGAGTAAGAGAGGGCGGTGTGCTGCAGCAGACAACACATGAGGTGGAAGTGAGAGCGAAACCTGCTCATATTCCTTCGACGATTGAAGTCGATGTAACAAACTTAGAAATAGATGATACAATCCATGTACAAGATATTCAAACAGATGGACAGTTTAAAATTTTAGATGAGCCTGAAACGGTTGTGGCAACCATCCTGCCGCCGGAAAATGAAGACTTGGATACGGCTGATGAGCAAAAAAGTGAAGAGAAGGAAGACGGAGCTGTAGAAGAATAAATTAGGCGTAACCTATTTTGGTTACGTCTTTTATGCTATTAATTGTCATCTCACTATCATAAAAAATTGGGGGACATTTCATGAAAGTAATAGCAGGGCTTGGCAATCCTGGAAAAAAATATGAACAAACTAGACATAACGTTGGGTTTATGGTAATTGATGAATTATCAAAGCGTTTAAACATATCTTTAAATGAAAGCAAATTTAACGGGATATACGGTATCGGTCATTTTTCAAATGAAAAGATATTATTGATAAAACCGCTTACATTTATGAATTTATCGGGTGAATGCATTCGTCCTTTACTGAATTATTACAATGTCCCAACTGAACAGTTGGTTGTAATATATGACGATTTAGATTTGCCTGTAGGCAAGATTCGCCTTAGAATGAAAGGGAGTGCTGGTGGTCACAACGGAATGAAATCTATCATTCAGCATTTAGGTTCGGAAGATTTTAAACGGATTCGAATTGGGATTGGCCGTCCGAAACACGCGATGGATATCGTCGACTATGTATTAGGAAAATTTACAGAAGAAGAAATGCACCATATTCAACATTCCGTTGATCGATCGGCTAGTGCATGTGAAAAATGGATACACACGCCATTCTTAGAAGTCATGAACGAATACAATTAACAAACGTATAAAAATGGCTCCTGCCGTTCATAATAATCATAAAACCTTTCATTCCACAAGTGCAGGAGGTTGGAGGATGCCGCTTCATTATTATTGCCGCCATTGCGGCGTCAAAATTGGTAGCATTGAAAAATCTGTTTTTAGCGTCGATTTAGGATTTCATCATTTAACGAATGAAGAGCGGAAAGAAATGATCGAGTATCTTCCAAACGGTGATATTCATGTCAAAAGTATTTGTGAAGATTGTCAGGAGGCGCTAGAGCGAAATCCCGATTTTCATCAATATGAAAATTTTATACAGTAAAAGCTTTGGAAACTTGATTTCAAAATTTCCAAAGCATTTTTATATTTGTCGAGAGGAGGCTGGAGATTGGAAAGCCTGTATCAATTTTTTTATGCGCAAAACGACTTTCAAGCAGTTGTAGACGGTATAAAAGAAGGTTTGAAAGAACAAATGGTAGCCGGACTTTCTGGCTCAGCAAGGTCTGTATTTATTTCCGCTTTTTACAAAGATATCAAACAACCGATGCTGGTTGTGACTCATAACCTTTATCAAGCTCAGATCATTTATGAAGATTTAAATAATTTACTAGGCGATTCCGTCTATTTGTATCCTGTAAATGAATTGATCGCATCTGAGATCGCAGTCGCAAGTCCAGAGCTAAAAGCACAAAGGATGGAAGTGTTGAATCGTTTATGTAAAGGTGAAAAAAGCATCGTTGTAGCCCCTGTTGCTGCATTAAGACGAATGCTCCCACTGAAAGAGTTATGGAAAAGCCATCAGCTTTCTATTTCTGTTGGAGGAACATTTGAATTAAACGAGAACCTTCCGCATCTTCACTCAATGGGATATGAACGTGTTTCCATGGTGTCTGCTCCTGGGGAATTCAGCGTGCGCGGTGGAATTATTGATATTTATCCTTTAACGGAGGAACATCCTATTCGCATCGAACTATTTGATACGGAAGTAGATTCAATCCGAACGTTCAGTCTTGAAGACCAAAGATCGATTGAAATGATTCAAGAAGTGACAATCGGACCGGCAGAGGAAATCATTTTAACGGACAGCCATTATGAAAAAGGAATGAAGCAGTTAGAAACGGCTTTATCAAACAGCTTAAAGAAATTGAAAAAAGATGAGCACAAAAATTTATTTATAGAAAATATCCGCTATGATCTGGAAAAATTGCAAAATAGGCAGAAGGATCAGGAGTTCTTTAAATATTTTTCATTCTTTTATGACAAACCTGCTAGTTTGCTAGATTATTTCCCTGCGGATACAGTTATTGTCATTGATGAAGTAAGCCGTGTGCATGAAATGGTTGATCATCTTGAGAATGAAGAAGGAGAATGGTTTACTTCTTTACTGGAACAAGGGAAAATTGTCCATGATGCGAAAGTGTCCCATAAATACTACCAGCTTATACGTGACACATCTTATCCAATTGTTTATTTATCACTGTTTTTGCGGCACGTCCCCTATACAAACCCGCAAAATTTGATGAACGTGTCTTGCAAGCAGATGCAAAATTTCCATGGACAAATGCACTTGTTGAAATCAGAAGTTGATCGCTGGATCAAGGCAAATTACACCGTAGTTTTTCTCGGTGCAAATGATGAACGGACCAAAAGACTTGAACGGGTGCTTAGAGACTATGAGATTGAAGCGGTCATTTCTGATTCAAACCACATTCTGTCAAAGGGGCTGCACATTTTAAAAGGAGATTTACAGACAGGCTTTGAACTTCCTTTAGGACGACTTGCGGTCATAACGGAAGAAGAACTTTTCAAAAAGAGGGTTAAACGAAGACAGCAAAGGCAGAAGCTTTCAAATGCAGAAAGAATTAAAAGCTATTCTGAGCTTGAAGTGGGAGATTATGTCGTACATGTTAATCATGGGATTGGAAAATATCTTGGAATTGAAACTTTAGAAATTAACGGTATACACAAAGACTATCTGCACATTCGTTACCAAGGAAATGACAAACTGTATGTTCCAGTTGAACAAATTGATCAAGTTCAAAAATATGTGGGCACAGAAGGAAAAGAGCCGAAAATTTACAAATTAGGCGGAAACGAATGGAAAAGAGTCAAGAAAAAAGTGGAATCGTCTGTTCAAGATATTGCTGACGATTTAATTAAACTGTATGCTGAGCGGGAAGCAAGCAAAGGCTATGCGTTCAGCCCTGATTCGGAAATGCAAAGGGAGTTTGAAGCAACATTCCCTTATAAAGAAACAGAAGATCAGCTTCGTTCCATTCAAGAGGTGAAAAAGGATATGGAACGGGAGCGGCCGATGGATCGACTTCTTTGCGGAGATGTCGGATATGGGAAAACCGAGGTGGCGATTCGGGCTGCCTTCAAAGCGATTATGGATCAAAAACAAGTTGCCTTTCTTGTTCCGACAACCATTTTAGCGCAGCAGCATTACGAAACGATCAGGGATCGTTTTCAAGATTACCCAATTAACATTGGTGTATTAAGCCGCTTCCGGACGAGAAAAGAGCAGAATGAAACGATTAAAGGCTTGAAAAATGGAACGATCGATTTAGTCATTGGAACACATCGTTTGCTTTCCAAAGATGTTCAATTTAAAGATTTAGGCTTGTTGATTATTGATGAGGAGCAGCGATTTGGAGTTACACATAAAGAAAAAATAAAACAAATGAAAGCAAACATTGATGTGTTAACTTTAACGGCAACTCCGATTCCAAGAACACTCCACATGTCCATGATCGGCGTGCGTGATCTATCAATTATTGAAACTCCTCCAGAAAATCGCTTTCCTGTTCAAACATATGTAGCGGAATATAACCCAATGCTTGTGAAAGAAGCGATCGAACGTGAATTAGCGCGAGGAGGTCAAGTATACGTTTTATATAACCGGGTTGAGGATATCGACCGGAAAGCCAATGAAATCTCTATGCTTGTTCCAGATGCAAGAGTAACCTTTGCACATGGAAAAATGTCTGAAAATGAGCTTGAATCGGTAATATTAAACTTTTTGGATGGCCAATATGACGTGCTTGTCAGCACAACTATTATTGAAACAGGTGTGGACATTCCGAATGTAAATACATTGATTGTTTATGACGCCGATAAAATGGGGCTTTCTCAGCTCTATCAATTGCGCGGGCGTGTCGGTCGTTCCAATCGTGTCGCTTACGCATATTTTACTTACCGGAAGGACAAAGTTTTATCAGAAGTTGCTGAAAAACGATTGCAGGCCATTAAAGAATTTACTGAATTAGGTTCAGGTTTTAAAATTGCGATGCGTGATTTGGCCATTCGGGGAGCCGGTAATTTGTTAGGTCCTCAACAGCATGGCTTCATTGATTCGGTAGGTTTTGATTTATATTCCCAAATGCTGAAGGAAGCGATCGAACAACGGAAAGGTGAACGGCCAAAAGAGACAAAAAGGGAAGTTGAAATTGAGCTTGAATTAGATGCCTACATTCCGCAGTCTTACATTGATGATGGAAAACAAAAGATTGACATGTACAAAAGGTTTAGAGGCATCGAAACGTTTGATGATTTACAGGAACTGCATGAAGAATTATTGGACAGATTTGGCGAGTATCCAAAGGAAGTAGACTTTTTGTTTAAAGTAGCGAAGCTAAAGTTATATGCACGGCAAGAAAAAGTCGAAGTCATTAAACAAACGAAAGATCTTATCACGATTCTTATTTCAGAGGAAGCAAGCAGCTCCTTTGACGGACAAAAATTGTTCGAGCTAACGGATGAATTCGGTCGCATAGTCGGGTTTGGCATGGAAGGGAAAAGGCTGAAATTAACATTGCAAATTCATAATTTAGAAACTGAAAAATGGCTGTCTATTTTAATGAAGCTGTTGGCAGGCTTAAAAGACGCAAAGAAAGAAGAAGTTTCTGCCGGCTAATATTGAAACAGGGTTAAAATGGAAATGCTGGCAATGGGTTTTTAAGCAGTGTTTGGAAAAAATTCGCTTTCATCATGTATATTACGTGGTTAGTGAAGGATACTAATTTCAACGATGGTGATTGTTCCAAAAATGGAAAAAGGGCAATCGCTACTTTACTAATCTTTAGATGAAAGTGAGGCAGCATAAGATGAAAGCAACTGGTATCGTTCGACGGATTGATGATTTAGGCCGTGTAGTCATTCCTAAAGAAATTCGAAGAACATTGCGTATCCGTGAAGGCGACCCATTAGAAATTTTCGTTGACCGAGATGGTGAAGTAATACTGAAAAAATACTCCCCAATCAGTGAATTGAGTGATTTTGCGAAAGAATATGCTGAAGCGTTATTCGATAGCTTAAACAGCCCCGTTCTCATATGTGATCGTGATGCTATTATTGCTGTTTCCGGAGTTTCGAAAAAAGAGTATTTGAATAAAAATATAAGCGAGCTGCTGGAACGGGTGATGGATGAACGGCAATCGGTTTTCATTTCAGAAGAAGAAGAAATTGAAATCGCTGATGGTGTAACAGAACAAGTAAAATCTTATTGCATTGGACCGATCATTGCAAACGGTGATCCTATCGGGGCTGTTGTCATATTTTCGAAAGAGCAGCCTTTAACAGAAGTAGAAAGTAAGGCAGTTGAGACAGCCGCTAGTTTTTTGGCAAGACAAATGGAACAATAAAGGGAATAATTACTTTTTTACTTCTTCCACAAGCAGACTGTCTCCAACACCACGTTAATAAAAGAGACCACAGAATTCACAACAGTTTCTGTGGTCTCTTCTTGTGCGCCCGGCATGGGTGTAATCTATAGGGTGAAAGTCCCGAGCTGCGAAGGCAGAAGTAGCAGTTAGCTTAACGCAAGGGTGTCCGTGGTGACGCGGAATCTGAAGGAAGCGAGCGGCAAACTTTGGGTCTCTCGGAACACGAACTTCATATGAGGCTAGGTATCACTGGGTGAGTTTGCAAGACAAAACAAAGCCCTTTCTGCCGAAGGTGATACAGAGTAAATGAAGCAGATGGATGGAAGGAAAGATTACACTCTTACCCGGGGAGGTCTGGCTGGCACGCCAAGTAACCTTGGTAACCTATCTAGTGATAGATAGCTGAACAGTCAGAAGTCAGCAGAGGTCATAGTATTAGTTGGTCTAGAACAACTAAGAAGGACCGAACAATTAAGAGAGAATAGCCCTTGGCATTCAGTGAGTCATGATGAACACAGAAAACGTAGTACCTCACTTGAGGGAGGAAGCGGTGAATCCCGTGGGAGATCTCTTGGAGGGTGGAGTGACCACTGGCATAAAGAGAACAGCTATTCACGGAAGTTATAAAGACTTGCGTCAATTATCTTAATTGAACCGCCGTATACGGAACCGTACGTACGGTGGTGTGAGAGGACGGGAGTTAATCGCTCCCTCCTACTCGATTATTTCCACTCTTCACGTATTTAACGAACGACGGCGCTACCTGTTTAAAACATCTTTCGGATGGAAAGCTACAACGTAAAACATGATTGTGTTGGATGGATTTATTTCCATCATTTTCAAAGTTCATCTATATGATATTTCGACACGGTTTGTTGAAGTTTTGTTTTTCCTCTTTAGGAACAGACTAAAACCTTTTGTTCCTCTAATTCACCTTCTTATTTTGGGGAATTTTTCTAAAATCCTGCCGATGAATTTGCCAAGAAAGCTCATCACTTCGAAGGGCGGACAGCCAATTCCCTTCACAATAGTCAACAGGATAGCAGGCATTTCATCGCTGTTAAATTTTATTGAGCGTGGCAAGGAGCAGAAAATAAACCTTTCAGGAAAGGTGTCTCTAGGTTTGCGATAACCACGAAGGTTAAAAATGGGGTATGTGTTAGGATTTTTTTATATGATGGGCGTAAAACCCCTATGCCTTTAGGCTAGGGGATGTAAGCCCTAATTTCGGAAACATATTTCATTCCTTATCCAAGCCTTTGCGTATTAGCTCATAAACAGCACCTGCAAAGGTTGGGATATTGCGTTTTTCCCTGTATTCTTCAATCCGCACTACTAAATCGACAGGAAATTTAATCAACTTTGCTATACGTTCCATTGGTTTCACTCCTTTTAAGTATATACTATTGACATATACTAATACTACATATATACTTATAGTATATATTAAAAGGAGGTGAAAATCAATGATGGTAAATAAGGCATATAAATTTAGAATCTATCCAAACAAAGAACAAGAAATATTAATTAATAAAACATTTGGTTGCTGTCGATTTGTATTTAATCATTTTTTAGCAAAATGGAATGATGCTTACAAAGAAACAGGTAAAGGATTGACTTATAACGCTTGTTCTTCTCAATTAACACAAATAAAAAAGGAATTAGTGTGGTTAAAAGAAGTCGACAGTATTGCAATTCAATCTTCACTCAAAAACCTTGCTGATGCTTATTCTCGCTTCTTTAAGAAGCAAAACGATGCACCTCGCTTCAAGTCCAAAAAGAATAAGGTTCAATCTTACACGACTAAATATACAAACGGAAACATTGCCATTATAGATAACAAAATTAAGCTACCTAAACTTGGTCTTGTTAAGTTTGCCAAAAGTCGAGAAGTAGAAGGTCGTATTCTTAGTGCGACTGTTAGACGTAATCCAACTGGTAAATATTTTGTTTCAATCCTTACTGAAACAGAAGTACAAGAGTTGCCTAAAACTGACTCGGCAGTTGGCATAGATGTTGGTTTAAAGGACTTTGCTATTCTTTCAGACGGAATAACATATACCAATCCCAAATGGTTTCGTAAATTAGAAGATAAGCTAGCGAAAGCACAACGTATTCTTTCAAGACGTAAGAAAGGTGGTTCAAATTGGAATAAGCAGCGTATTAAAGTGGCTCGTATTCATGAAAAAATCACAAACACTAGAAATGATTACTTGCATAAAATCTCTACCGAAATCATCAAAAACCACGATGCAATTGGTATTGAAGATTTGCAGGTATCTAATATGTTGAAAAACCATAAATTAGCCAAAGCGATTAGTGAAGTATCATGGTCACAATTTAGAACGATGTTAGAGTACAAAGCGAAATGGTACGGAAAGCAAGTTGTAACGGTGGCGAAAAATTTTCCATCTAGTCAGCTTTGTTCGTGTTGTGGCTACCAAAACAAAGACGTTAAAAATCTTGCGTTGCGTGAATGGGAGTGTCCTAATTGTCATACCCATCATGACCGAGATATTAACGCAAGTATCAATATCAAAAATGAAGCCATAAGGCTTCTAACCGTAGGGACTACGGGGATAGCTTAGTAAATTAAGGTTCATTAGAACCTTCTACCTAAGAATCCACTACGGCTTTAGCCTAGTGGTAGTTCAATTACGGAACTTATGCCGGAATTTGAACTTAAAAGCCGTGAAGTTTAGCCGAGCGCTCTAAAGATTCTCTTTCGGCCGAATGTGGACGAGATTATGTTATAATATGCTGGAAAAAGATGAAGCATGAATTTTGGAAGGAGTAAACGTGTGATTCAAAATGTGCCTCAAGCAAGAACGAACAAATTTTTGCAAGGTGCGGTTTTATTGACGGCTGCTGGAATCATTACGAAAGGATTAAGTGCTATCTACCGAGTTCCTTATCAAAATATTGTAGGGGATATCGGTTTTTATATTTATCAGCAAATATATCCGTTTTTAGCAATTGTCATGGTTTTATCGACAACGGGATTTCCGGTTATTCTGTCAAAGCTGCTGAATGAGTATAGCGATGGCAGCAATTTTAAAAATATCCGGAAAATATTGGTCGTCTGTTTTTCTTTTTTTGCTTTGATCAGTCTGTTTTCGTTCACGAGCTTGTTTTTAGGAGCTGACAAGCTTGCCCGTTGGATGGGTGATCCGAAACTGGCGCTTTTATTAAAAGCGGCTGCATGTTCGTTTCTGTTTTTTCCATTTATTTCAATGCTAAGAGGCGTTTTTCAAAGCTGCCATGAAATGCTGCCGGTATCTTTGTCGCAAATCGTTGAACAAGCTATACGGGTCGGTGCTTTTTTATCGATCACTTGCTATTTCGTTTATAAAGGATTCGATCTTTATGAAACAGCTGCCGGCGCCATTTTTAGCTCCCTCATTGGGTATATCGGGGCGTTTATGCTTTTGCTTGTATATTGGAAAAAAAGAGTGCCGTTACCGCTTTCCCGATCATCGAAAGAAGCGGCTGTATCTGTGAAAAAGATCTTAACCAAATTGCTGATTTATACTGTGACCTTTTGTTTGACGAGCATGCTGATGATTTTTATGCAATTGGCAGATTCATTTCAGCTGTATAAACTGATGGTCAACAGCGGTGCAGATCCTGAAGCAGCGAAAATAGCAAAAGGCATATATGATCGGGGACAACCGCTATTGCAGGTAGGAACGGTTGCAGCTACATCTCTTGCATTGTCTCTTGTTCCGCTTATTTCATCGTTTCGGCATAAAGCATTTCAATATATTCAGCAGCATGTCGCCTTATCTTTTAAAATTTGTTTGATTGTCGCCATCGGGGCTACGGCAGGTTTAATTTCCATCATCGAGCAAGTTGATTTCATGCTGTTTGCCGATACAAAAGGGGCGGGCGTATTATCGGTGTTCAGCATTTCGATTTTATTTAGCTCGGTTGCGATAACGTCTGCCGGCATTTTGCAAGGAGTCAATGAAACCGTCTGGCCGGCTTTATCTGTTTTAGCCGGAGTAGCCGTGAAAATCTTACTCAATGAATGCTTCATTCCGTTTTTCCATACATACGGGGCGGCATTGGCGACTGTTTGCGGATATGGAGTCGTGTGCTTGTTGAATCTAGCGGTTTTAAATCGGAAAAAATATAAGTTAGCTTCTTTCAAGGCTGTATGGAAAATGATTGGCTCTGCTGTTGTCATGTTTTTATCGATCAAGCTTTACTTTTTTCTATTTGATTTTTTTATATCAGACGAAACGCGTATGAGCGCTTCCATTCAATCATTGACAGCTGTCGTTTTCGGAGCGGCTGTGTATATGTTTTTCATCATCCAATCAGCCATTTTTACAGGGAAGGAAATAGAGAGCTTGCCTTTTAAAAATAAACTGGTTTGTTTGATCAGTGCATGGAAAGAGAGGAAGGAAAATGGATAAGCAAATTACGATTGTTGGCCTGGGTGCGGGGGATGTCGATCAGCTGCCGCTAGGGGTTTTTAAAATTTTGACCTCCAGTCTGCCGCTATTTGTAAGAACAGAGGATCATCCTGTTTTAAGTGAAATTAAAGACGAAATTGGCTCGTTTCAGTCTTTCGATTCCGTTTATGAAATGTTTGATCAATTTGAAGATGTTTATGCGGAAATTGCAAAAAAACTATTGGAGGAAGCAGAAAAATATCAGCATATCGTATATGCGGTACCTGGACATCCGCTTGTTGCAGAAAAAACCGTTCAGCTTTTGCTGAAGGAAATGGAGCAAGGAAAAGTAAATGTGTCGATACAGGGCGGACAATCGTTTTTGGATGCAATGTTTCAAGCTCTGCGCATCGATCCTGTCGAAGGCTTGCAATTCATTGATGCGCAGGATATGAAGCGGGAAGAGCTTTCCTTTCGGCAGCATTTGATTATTTGCCAAGTTTATGACAAGATGATTGCATCGGATGTGAAATTGACGTTAATGGAAGACTTGCCGTTCGATTATGAAGTTTACCTCGTAACGGCTGCAGGGAGCAAATACGAGGACATTAAAAAAGTTCGATTATATGAAATGGATAGATGTGTAGAACTGAGCAATTTAACATCGTTATACATCCCGCCGGTCAAGGATGAACAATTGCTGTATCATCGCTTTTCAGCGTTGCGAAACGTCATTCGAACACTTCGCGGGCCAAACGGCTGTCCGTGGGATCGAAAGCAAACCCATCAATCATTAAAGCGGTACTTAATTGAAGAATGCTACGAGCTGATTGAAGCTATTGATGAAAATGATATTGATCATATGATTGAAGAGCTCGGAGACGTTTTGCTTCAGGTGGTGCTTCATGCCCAAATTGGAGATGACGAAGGATTTTTTACCATTGATGATGTGATTCGCATGTTAACAGATAAAATGATCCGCCGCCATCCCCATGTTTTTGGCAATGTCGAGGCACAAAATGCAGAAGAAGCTGTAAAGAGCTGGGAGGAAGCAAAAAAATCTGAAAACAGGAATGAGAGCGAATCACTGTTAGATTCTGTTTCAAAGGCGCTCCCAGCTCTGTCAAAAGCTTATCAATATCAAAGAAAGGCGGCGAAAATCGGTTTCGATTGGCCGGATGTACTGGATGCTTGGGAGAAGGTGTCAGAAGAACTGCAGGAGTTTAAAAAGGAAATCGATAATGGAGATGGCGGAACGGAAAAAGCAAAAGAAGAGTTCGGCGATATTCTGTTTGCTCTTATTAATGTTGGAAGATTTTACGAAATTGAGCCTGAAGAAGCATTAGTCATGACAAACGAAAAGTTTTCGCGGAGATTTCGGTTTATAGAACAAAAGGCCCGTGATGCTGGGAAAAATTTAAAAAGTATGTCTTTGGCAGAAATGGATCAATATTGGGAAGAGGCTAAAATGAAAGAGAGGGATCGGACATGAGATTAGATAAATTTTTAAAAGTATCGAGGCTGGTGAAAAGACGCACGCTTGCCAAGGAAGTGGCAGATCAAGGAAGAGTGACAATCAACGGGCATCCAGCAAAAGCGAGCTCCAATGTGAAGGTTGGCGACGAGCTGTCCATTCAATTTGGACATAAGGTAGTGACAATAAAAATCGAATCTATAAATGAAACAGTAAAGAAGGAAGAGGCAAAAAATCTTTATACCATTTTGAAGGAAGAACAAAGGACAGATTTATAAAACGCTCCCTGTATTGTACAAGGAAACAACAAGGCTTGTTCTAAACCCTGCACATCTTACATAAAAATGTAAAAGGAAAGCATCCATTAATTAGAGTGCGGGGGGATGATAATGAGCCAGTATTATGGCGGTAACCATTCACATAAAGAAACCGTGCAGGAGCATAATGTAGTCATGAAGGACCGGAAGCTGTTAGATATTTCTGGCGTGAAGCAGGTGGAAAGCTTTGATAATGAGGAATTTTTGCTTGAGACGGTAATGGGTCCGCTCGCGGTTCGGGGAGAACATTTACAAATGAAAAACTTGGATGTCGATAAAGGCGTCGTATCCATAAAAGGAAAAATTTATGAAGTTTCTTATTTAGATGATTTCAGCTCGGAGAAGGCTAAAGGCATTTTTAGCAAGTTGTTTAAATGACCCTTACCACTCAATTTTACACCATGATTGCGATGATCGGCATGGGCAGTTTTCTAGGCGCCGCACTTGATACTTACAATTTTTTTTTAAAAAGATGGGATCGAAAAAGGTGGGTTGTTTTTTTAAACGATTTAGTATTTTGGGCGGTTCAAGGACTTTTAACTTTTTATGTTCTATTGTATGTAAATCAAGGGGAATTAAGATTTTATGTATTTTTAGCACTTTTATGCGGTTTTGCCGCCTATCAAAGCCTCCTACGGAACGGATACATGGCATGTTTGCGGATTATGATAAAAATCGCTGTTTCTATATACCAATTTTTTGTAAAAATCGTTTTACTGCTTCTTATCAATCCTATTAAATGGATAGTTCATATGGCGATAGCATGTTCTATGTCTCTTTTACTATTTTTATGGAAGGTTATCAAATGGTCTTCACAACTCTTATTCAAGTTATGTAAAATATTATTAGCGCCATTACTATGGGGATTGAACATACTTTGGGGAAAAGCTCCTCAACCAATAAAGCAAAAGATGCTGCATTCGAAACAAATCATAGAAGGAATATTCATAAATATAAAGAATATGTTACGTAAGCTGTATCGTCGGTTCCGCTAAATTTAGGAGGGATTGCAGGAATGAGAGAGAAACGAGAGTTGAATGTAGCTATGCTGCAGCAAACAAATGAACCTGGACAAGAAGTTAAAGCTGAGATGAGACAAAGAAGAAAACGAGGGCTAATTCGACGGTTAGCTGCATTTGGTATAATGGCTGTTACTTGTATTGCGATTATGGCGTCAACGCTCGTTTCTCAATCAATTGCTATCAATAAGAAGCTTGAAGAAAAAAAACAGCTTGAAACAAAACTGGAGAATTTAAAAGATGAGGAAAAAGATTTGAAGGCAGAAATCATCAAGCTGAAGGATGAAGAATATATCACAAAGCTTGCAAGAAAAGATTATTTTTTATCTGATGAAGGAGAAGTCATTTTTAATATTCCGGGGAATGAACAGTAATATTGACCCCGTTTTTTTATTTTTGTATAATTAAATAAATTATTTTTAATTTTTTTATGATTTAAGGAGGAGCATTTTTTTTATGTCAATTGAAGTTGGCAGCAAGTTACAAGGTAAAGTAACTGGCATTACGAATTTTGGAGCATTTGTGGAGCTGCCAGGAGGCTCAACAGGACTTGTTCATATTAGTGAAGTTGCTGACAATTACGTGAAAGACATTCATGATCATTTAAAAGTCGGCGATGAGGTTGAAGTCAAGGTTATTAATGTAGAAGAAGACGGAAAAATCGGATTGTCCATCAAAAAGGCAAAAGATCGTCCAAAAAAACATGATCATCGTTCCAAAGAAAGTTTTGAGCAAAAAATGAGCCGCTTTTTAAAAGAGAGCGAGGACCGTCTTGCTTCACTTCGGCGTCACACTGAATCAAGACGAGGAGGGAGAGGAGCAAGAAGGGGGTAACTTGCTGCTGTTAATGTTATAGATGATCGCAGACCGCCACCTGAAGATTCAGGTGGTGTATTTAAATTGTCCGAAAATTATTTTTTTATTTTATTGTTGACGGCTCTCATGTTCATATGTATTATAGAACATGTGCGTATTTTACATGAACATAAAGATGCAGTTGATTTGGCGGCGTAGCTCAGCTGGCTAGAGCGTACGGTTCATACCCGTGAGGTCGGGGGTTCGATTCCCTCCGCCGCTACCAATTGAATATTGGCCCGTTGGTCAAGTGGTTAAGACACCGCCCTTTCACGGCGGTAACACGGGTTCGAATCCCGTACGGGTCATGAGAAGAGGCTCTTTCTTTAAAAGAAAGAGTCTTTTTTTATGGAAAAGTTTAAAATTTTGTATTTATATAGGATAGATAAATTTAATTTTTCACCGATTTCAACAAGTTCCGACTCATGTTTTTCGGCTTTCGCTTTTAAAACGGACCAACACGCTGTTACAATCATCTCTTTGAAATGACGCGACTCAATGTCTCAATGGGCTGCTCTGTTCCTTTTAAAAGATTTGTCGTCTATAACAGAAATCGTCGAAATATTCTTATAAACAATTTCCTCCTTTTGACAAATTCCTTTATGAAAAGCTTGTATAATGACTATCAATTACGGTAGTAGGAGGAGTGTCGCTATAATGGAAAAAGTTGAGAGAAGATTTCTGATACCTTTTGCCAATGTCCAATTGGAAAGAACACAATCACTTCTATGGAGATCTTGGAAAAGAGCGGGGCTGCATTTGCATTCTTTTCTGTTTCACAAAGGGTTTGTTTATGTATTGGTCGGGTTTTTGCTGGGGAGAGCTTTTATTTTATCTGAAATTATTCCGTTCGCCCTTCCTTTTTTTGGAGCTGTATGGCTTTTAAAAAGGGACAAGGCATTGCTTGCTGCACTATCACTAATTGCAGGGGCATTCACCATCTCATTGGAATTATGTTTGTTAGTGCTTTCTTCTATATGTATATTTCTTTTGCTTCATAAAATGACTAGTTTTTTCATTAAAACAGATGAAATAAAAATATTGCCTTTTACGATTTTTTCGGGACTTGCTGCCAGCCGCCTTTTATATTCAAAGTTAACTGCAGGATTTATCAGCACGTACGATCTTTTAATGACAGGGGTTGAGGCAGGTCTGTCGATCATCCTGACGTTGATTTTTTTGCAGAGCATCCCGCTTCTTTCAGTGCGGAAATATAAACAAACTTTACGAGTCGAAGAGATTATCTGCTTGATGATTTTGCTTGCGTCCGTCATGACGGGCTTAGTTGGAATCAGTTACCAAAATATACAGGCAGAACACGTTCTTTCACGATATATTGTCCTATTGCTCGCTTTTACCGGAGGTGCAGGCATCGGATGTACAGTTGGTGCTGTAACAGGTTTGGTGCTTAGCCTGGCGAATGTTTCCAATTTGTATCATATGAGCCTACTTGCATTTTCAGGTTTATTGGGAGGTCTGCTAAAGGAAGGACAAAAAGCAGGAGCGTCAGTTGGCCTGATCATTGGCTCACTTTTAATCACGCTATATGGAGAAGGATCGGCTGATGTTTGGACAACCTTATGGGAATCGGGCGCCGCGGTTTTGCTGTTTTTACTGACCCCGAAAAGCTTTACAGAACAGTTGGCAAAGCATATTCCTGGAACAAACGAGCATGTTTTGGAGCAGCAAAAGTATGTTCGAAATATACGTGATATAACTGCTCGGCGGGTTGATCAATTTTCTAACGTTTTTCGGGCATTATCTGAGAGCTTTTCGACTTTTTACCCGGAGGATGGAGAGGATATAGAAAGAGAAACGGATTTATTTTTAAGCAAGATCACCGGACAGACATGCCAAACTTGTTTTAAGAAGGAGAAATGCTGGGTCAACAATTTTGACCAGACATATCAATTAATGAAGCAAGTGATGAATGAAACGAAAGAAAAGACGTATGCAAATAATCGCAGATTGCAGAAAAAGCTTCACAGGCATTGTTCGAAGGCTAATCTAGTGGTCGGGACGATTGAGCAGGAAATGCACTTTTTAGAAGCGAATCGGAAATTAAAAAAGCAAGTGCAAGAAAGCAGAAGATTGGTAGCTGAACAGCTGCTAGGAGTTGCTCAAGTAATGTCCGACTTTTCTCGGGAAATGAAAAAGGAACGGGAACATCATTTTCTGCAGGAAGAGCAAATTTTCTATGCTCTTCAAAACTTCGGTTTAGAAATTGGCCATATTGATATATACAGCCTTGAAAAAGGGAACGTCGATATAGAAATGAGCATTCCGTATTGCGGCGGCCATGGAGAATGTGAAAAAATTATTGCTCCGATGCTTTCCGATATATTAAACGAAATGATCATCGTGAAAAATGAAGAATGTGCAGGTTATCCAAATGGATTTTGCCACGTTGTGTTCGGTTCTGCAAAAGCATACAAAGTGGAAACGGGTGTTGCTCATGCTGCAAAAGGAGGAGGTCTTGTTTCAGGCGACAGCCATTCCATGATTGAATTGGGCGTCGGAAAATTTGCCATAGCCATTAGCGATGGAATGGGGAACGGGGAAAGGGCTCATTTTGAAAGCAATGAAACGATTAAATTGTTGGAAAAAATTCTTCAATCAGGCATTGATGAAAAAATTGCTATCAAAACCATCAACTCTATATTGTCGCTGAGAACGACAGATGAAATTTATGCAACATTAGATTTGTCTATCATTGATTTACAAAGCGCCAATTGCAAATTTATGAAAATCGGATCTACTCCGAGTTTTATTAAACGAGGAAATAAAATTATCAAAATCGAGTCTAGTAATTTGCCGATCGGCATTATCGATGATTTTGAGGTGGACATTGTAGACGAACAGCTAAAAGCAGGAGATTTATTAATTATGATGAGTGACGGAATATTTGAGGGACCAAGGCATGTAGAAAATTATGATTTATGGATGAAAAGAAAAATAAAAGAAATAGAGACTGATGATCCACAAGAAATAGCCGATTTAATTATGGAGGAGGTGATCCGCTCCAGATCGGGGGCAATCGATGACGATATGACGGTTGTGGTGGCTCGAATTAATCATAATACACCGAAATGGGCGGCGATCCCTGTTTCAAATTTTTATAAATCGAAAAAGATAAGCTGATTTTCTGCCATGCTTAGTATAAAACGTTTTCCTTCTGGTGAGGATGGTAATAAATCATTGACCAGGAGGAGGAAAAATGAGAAAAGGGACATTAAAACAAATTTTGTTGTTAACTGACGGATGCTCAAATCATGGTGAAGATCCAATTGCTATGGCGGCTTTAGCTAAGGAGCATGGGATTACTGTCAACGTAATTGGGATTTTAGAAGAGAATGTGATAGATCAAGATGCAATGCAGGAAATAGAAGGAATTGCTGAGGCAGGGGGAGGAGTGAGCCAGGTAGTTTATGCCCATCAGCTTTCACAAACAGTACAGATGGTCACTAGAAAAGCGATGACACAAACATTGCAGGGAGTTGTTAATCGTGAATTAAAGCATATTTTAGGAAAATCAACTTCTATTGAAGAGCTGCCGCCTGAACAGCGTGGTGAAGTTATGGAGGTTGTGGAAGAGCTTGGTGAAACGGTCAATTTAGAAATTTTAATTCTCGTAGATACGAGTGCAAGCATGGGGCCAAAGCTTCCAACGGTAAAAGAAGCGCTTTTTGATTTATCCATTAGCCTAAATTCAAGAATAGGCAATAATCAATATTCGCTGTTTATATTTCCTGGGAAAAGATCAGAAACAGAAATTTTATTGGATTGGACTCCGAAACTGGATTCTTTATCAACCATTTTTCCGAAATTAACGACAGAAGGATTGACACCAACTGGTCCGGCGATAAAAGGAGCTATACAACATTTTAAACAAAAACGCTCATTGAGGGGAATGCTCGATGATGAATACCTCGATGAACAAAGCATGTAAAGTTCTTCCCGGTACCATTATTAAAGGAAAATGGCATGGAAACACGTATCGGATATTAAAAATGCTGGGGTGCGGAGCAACAGGGTCGGTTTACCTTATTGAATCCAGTAAAGGGTATGCAGCATTAAAAATAAGTGAAAATAGCATGGGAATCACTTCAGAAGTAAACGTGTTAAAGAGACTGGCCAAGGTCCAAGGTTCGTGCCTTGGGCCTTCTTTGATCGATGTGGACGATTGGTTTAACACAGCTAGCGGAAAGATGCTTCCGTTTTATGTTATGGAGTATGTTAAAGGTGAACATTTTATCCAGTTTATTAAAAATAATGGTGCGATTTGGATTGACGTGCTAATCTTGCAGCTTTTGTCCAATTTGGAGGAGCTTCATCAGTCAGGCTGGGTTTTTGGTGATTTAAAGCCTGACAATCTAATTGTTACAGGACCTCCTCCCAAAATTCGCTGTATTGATGTAGGTGGCACAACGATAAACGGAAGATCCATTAAAGAATTTACAGAGTTTTTTGACAGGGGATACTGGGAATTGGGGACGAGAAAAGCTGAACCGAAATATGATCTTTTTGCAGTCGGTATGATTATTATCAATGCTGTTTTTCAAAAACGCTTTTCAAAAAAAGGAAACAGTAAGGAGCAATTGATGCAAATCATTAACTCCCATCCTTTTTTAAACGAAAGAAAACAAGTGTTGACGAAAGCTTTATTTGGCTCCTATTCATCCGCTTTGGAAATGAAGCAGGATCTTTTGCATCATGTTTCAAACGCTAATTTGCAAAGAAAGAGAAATGTACAAGCACAATCTAAACCGAAAAGGACAGCTAACAATCGAAAAAGAAAGAAAAAGAAAAGCAAAGGGCTGATCGAAACATTGGTGATCATGGTTTGCCTGGCATTTCTATATTCTTTATATATTTTTGCGACACTTCTGTAAATGGCTGCTGCTTGTTTAAAGCGGCAGTGCTTTTCCCCCTTCTCATGCTTCCGCGAGTGCCCCGACTATTTCAAAAAATGTCCGATCTGAACTGCTTCCCTTTTAGGAAAATAACAGTAAAATGCAAAAGGCTTTGTCTTTGCAGAAGGCAGGCAAATAATGATAGGATAAAGATAACTAGAGAAATATTGGATGTGACGGTCTTTGATTCAAAATGTATGTGCGTTTATTGAAAAACATCAATTGCTCCAAAAAAATAGTACGGTCATAGTAGGTGTGTCCGGCGGCCCGGATTCACTGGCACTTCTACATTTTTTAAATACATTTAAAGATCAATATGGCATCACTGTTATAGCAGCACATGTTGATCATATGTTCCGAGGCATAGAATCACAAAAAGAGATGGAATTTGTCATCAATTTTTGCCGGGAATTAAACATACCTTGTTACGCTAAGCAAATCAATGCGGCCCGTTATGCTGAGAAACACCGGTTGAATGCCCAGCAGGCTGCTAGAGAATGCCGCTACCAATTTTTCTTAGAGTTGATGGATCAGCTTCAGGCGGATGCTTTGGCTCTAGCTCATCATGGAGATGACCAAATTGAAACGATTTTAATGAATCTTGTTCGCGGAACAATAGGGAAGGGACTAGCGGGAATTCCTGTCATACGGCCTTTCGGCAGAGGGAGAATCATACGCCCCTTTTTAGCCGCAACAAAGGATGAAATTTTAAAGTATTGTGAAGAATTTCAGCTGGCGCCCCGATTTGATCCAAGCAATGAAAAAGATACGTATACACGGAACAGGTTTCGCAAATATGTTTTGCCGTTTTTGAAAAAGGAGAACAAAAGGCTGCATGAACATTTTCAATATTTCAGTGAGGTCTTTTTGGATGATGAGCGATTTTTGGAGGAATTAACGAAGGAAAAATTAAATAAAGTAGTGATAAGAAAAACGAATTCTTCCGTTACTATTCATAAACAAGAATATAAAAAGCTTCCTGATCCGATCAAAAGGAGAGCGGTTTATCAAATATTGAATGATCTGATAAAAAGCGGCTCCTTCTCGGCTGTTCATATTGAAAATGTAAACGAATTTTTGATGAAAGCGCACCCTTCGGGGATGCTTCATTTGCCTATGGGGCTCAAAGTCATAAAATCTTATGATGAATGCACCTTTACGTTTCAATCGCCAAATAGTGAATCTTTCTGCTACACGGTACCGGTACCGGGAAAATTACATTTGCCGAACGGGAAAATATTTTTTACTGAAACCTTTTTTGGGATTCCTTCGTATAAAGGTGATGACGTTTTCTATCTTCCAAAAAAATGGTACGTTCCGCCTTTAATTATTCGGAGCAGAAAAAAAGGAGACAAAATGACAATTAAAGGCATGAACGGCACGAAAAAGGTAAAAGATATTTTTATTGATAAAAAAATACCGAGGGAAGAGCGCAACCTTCTCCCAATCGTTGAAAATGGCAACGGCCAAATCATATGGATTCCGCTTGTAAAAAAATCAAATTTAGAGGAAATTAGCATTACCAATGAATCTTATATTGTATTACAATATAAAGAGCAGTGATCTCATCAGGAGGAAAGAAAATGATCGAGGATATTGAAAAAGTCTTAATTTCAGAAGAAGAAATCAAAGAAAAAGTGAAAGAATTAGGGGCGATATTAACGGAGGAATATAAAAATAAGTTTCCCCTCGCTATCGGGGTTTTAAAAGGCGCTATGCCGTTTATGGCGGATTTAATAAAGCATATTAATACATATTTGGAAATTGATTTTATGGACGTTTCCAGTTATGGAAACAAAACCGTTTCATCGGGTGAGGTGAAAATAATTAAGGATTTAGACACTTCCGTCGAAGGCCGGGATCTTTTAATCATTGAAGATATAATCGATAGCGGATTGACATTAAGCTATTTAGTCGATCTTTTCCGGTACCGGAAAGCAGCATCCGTTAAAATTGTAACCCTTTTGGACAAACCGAGCGGGCGAAAGGCAAATATTGAGGCAGATTATGTATGTTTTGAAGTTCCGGATGCGTTCGTTGTCGGTTATGGTCTGGACTATGCGGAAAAATACCGCAATCTTCCGTTTATAGGGATATTAAAGCCTGAAGTTTATCAAAATAAATAATGATCGTTGAAAGGATAGCGTATCAGTTGTGCTGGGATGATTTTCTATGATACTATTGAATATAGTTTGTTTCATTGTGGGAGGAGGTAAGGAATGAATCGGATTTTCCGAAACACCATATTTTATTTGCTGATTTTTTTAGTGGTTATCGGCGTTGTGAATTTTTTTCAGGGCGGTAACCAAAAAACTGAACAAATGACATATAGTACCTTCATCTCCAATTTGGAAAACGGAGATGTTGAAAATATAACGTTAAAACCAGTAAGAGGAGTATATGAAGTCAGAGGACAGCTGAAGGGATATGAAGAAAATCAATACTTTATCACCTATTTATCAGGCGATGACGCATTAAACCTCATCAATACGGCTGCTTCAAAAAATCAAACGGAAGTTAAATGGTCCCCAGCAGATGATACAAACGGATGGGTGCAATTTTTCACATCCCTCATCCCATTTATTATAATCTTTATTTTGTTCTTCTTTGTGCTCAATCAGGCTCAAGGCGGCGGAAGCCGAGTTATGAACTTCGGGAAGAGCAAGGCAAAGCTGTATAACGACGACAAGAAAAAAGTAAAATTTAAAGATGTTGCAGGAGCCGATGAGGAAAAGGCTGAACTAGTGGAAGTTGTTGAATTTTTAAAGGATCCCCGCAAGTTTTCTGAACTTGGAGCGCGCATACCGAAAGGAGTCCTTTTAGTAGGCCCTCCGGGAACTGGTAAAACATTGCTGGCCCGCGCGGTGGCTGGAGAAGCAGGTGTGCCGTTTTTCTCCATAAGCGGATCTGATTTTGTTGAGATGTTTGTCGGTGTAGGTGCTTCTCGTGTTCGAGATTTGTTTGAGACGGCTAAGAAAAATGCCCCATGTATCATTTTTATTGATGAAATTGATGCTGTTGGACGCCAAAGAGGAGCGGGATTAGGCGGCGGTCACGATGAACGTGAACAAACGTTAAATCAGCTTCTCGTTGAGATGGATGGATTTAGCTCCAACGAAGGAATCATTATTATTGCGGCGACAAACCGTCCGGATATTTTAGACCCAGCCCTTCTCCGCCCTGGTCGATTTGACCGTCAAATTACGGTTGATCGTCCGGATGTGAAGGGGCGCGAAGCAGTGCTCAAAGTACATGCACGCAATAAACCGTTGGACGAATCGGTGAATTTGCGGAACATTGCGATGAGAACGCCGGGCTTTTCTGGAGCTGACTTGGAAAACCTATTGAATGAGGCTGCTCTCGTTGCTGCTCGCCAAAATAAAAAGAAAATCGATATGGCGGATATAGATGAGGCAACCGATCGTGTAATTGCAGGACCTGCGAAAAAAAGCAGGGTTATTTCGGAAAAGGAGCGCCGTATTGTTGCCTATCATGAAGGCGGACATACCGTTATCGGTCTCGTTTTAGATGAGGCGGAAATGGTGCATAAAGTAACGATTGTTCCTCGGGGTCAAGCTGGAGGATATGCTGTCATGCTGCCAAAAGAAGACCGCTATTTCATGACAAAACCTGAGCTCCTTGACAAAATAACAGGATTGCTTGGCGGTCGGGTTGCGGAAGAAATTGTTTTCGGTGAAGTTAGCACCGGTGCCCACAACGACTTCCAGCGTGCGACAAATATTGCGCGCAGAATGGTTACAGAATTTGGAATGTCAGAAAAATTGGGTCCATTGCAATTTGGAAGCTCTCAAGGCCAGGTCTTTTTAGGGCGTGACATCCAAAGTGAGCAAAATTATAGTGATGCGATTGCTTATGAAATTGACTTAGAAATTCAGCGCATCATTAAAGAATGTTATGAAAAAGCAAAACGAATTTTGACAGAAAATCGCGATAAACTTGAACTAATTGCAAAAACGTTATTAGAAGTGGAAACACTTGATGCAGAACAAATTAAACATCTGGTGGAACACGGTTCATTGCCTGATAAGTCTGAACAAAAAGCAGCTTCAGAAAATGTGAAAAAAGAAGAGAACAACCAAAAAGATGAAGCTGTAAAAGTCAATATTCAGACAAAGAAAGATGAGGCTCCCTCTATCAAACCGGAGCTTAAAGAAGAATAAGTAATAAAGCCGTCAACTATACAAAGTTGGCGGTTTTCTATTGCCTTCGTGCCCGATAGCAGCCTACTGCGATCAATATGTGATATGATGATGAGGGAATGTTTGAACGAAGGGAAAAGGTGATGGACATGATTTTAGCTTTAGATGTTGGGAATACAAACACCGTGATTGGAGTATACGAAAAAGAACAATTGCTTTACCATTGGCGAATTGAAACCAATCGACATAAAACCGAAGATGAATACGGAATGATGTTTAAATCATTGTTTGAATACGTAGGATTAAAATTTTCGGACATAACGGGAATCATTATTTCTTCTGTCGTTCCACCGATTATGTATGCCATGGAAAAAATGTGCGAGAAATATTTTCATGTAGATCCGCTTATTGTCGGCCCAGGAATTAAAACAGGCCTTAATATAAAGTATGATAATCCGCGTGAAGTTGGGGCGGACAGGATCGTCAATGCAGTTGCCGGTGTTCATTTATATGGCTGTCCGCTTATTATTGTTGATTTCGGCACAGCAACAACTTATTGCTACATTAATGAAAAAGGACAATATGAAGGCGGTGCCATTGCACCAGGGATTAACATTTCCACCGAAGCTTTATACTCAAAAGCCGCGAAGCTTCCTAGAATCGAAATCGCCAAACCCGATCATATTATTGGGAAAAATACAGTAGCCGCCATGCAATCAGGAATTTTATTCGGCTATGTTGGCCAAGTAGAAGGAATTGTCAGAAGGATGAAAGCGCAAGCTAAAAAAGAACCGAAAGTTATTGCAACAGGCGGTCTAGCTGGGTTAATCGCCAATGAATCTGACATGATCGAAATCGTTGATCCATTGTTAACATTAACAGGCTTGCGGTTAATTTACGAACGAAATCTCGGAAGGGAGTAGGAAACAAATGAACGATTATTTAGTCAAATCTTTGGCCTATGGCGGAGGAGTGCGTGCATATGCAGTGAAGACGACTGATACAGTGAGTGAAGCTCAACGCCGCCACCAAACATGGCCGACTGCTACCGCTGCTCTTGGAAGAGCAATGACAGCAGGCGTGATGATGAGTTCGATGCTAAAAGGTGATGAGAAGCTGACGATAAAAATAGAAGGCGGCGGTCCAATAGGAGCCATTGTTATTGACAGTAATTCAAAAGGTCAAGTGAGAGGTTATGTATCCAATCCTAAGACCCATTTTGAATTAAATAAACATGGCAAACTGGATGTAGCCCGCGCAGTCGGGAAAAACGGTACATTGTCGATTGTTAAGGATTTAGGATTAAGGGAGCATTTTTCCGGTAAAGTCCCTATTATTTCCGGCGAGCTGGGAGAAGATTTTGCCTATTATTTAGTGACGTCAGAGCAAGTCCCGTCTTCAGTAGGAGTGGGAGTTTTAGTCAACCCTGATAACTCTGTTCTGGCTGCTGGCGGATTTATTATTCAGCTCATGCCGGGAACTGAAGAATCAATCATTACGGAAATTGAGACGCGGTTACAAACAATAGAGCCGATCTCTAAGCAAATTCAAAAAGGGCTGACTCCTGAGGAAATATTGGAAGGTGTCCTGGGCGAAGGGAATATGAAAGTGATCGATCGAATGCCTGTCAGCTTCCACTGCAGCTGTTCTAAAGATAGGTTTGCAAATGCCATTATTAGCCTGGGAGAAGAGGAAATTCAACAAATCATCGATGAGGATGAAAAAGCTGAAGCTCAATGCCATTTCTGTAATGAGGTATATGTGTTTTCAAAAGAAGAGTTGCAGGAATTAAAAGAAGCGGCATCTAGAAAATAGATTATGGCAGGGAGCTGGAGGAATGAGTAAAAAAGCGCTTTTGGTCATAATTTTCAGTCTTGTATTAACGAACTGCGTGACGATTGCCTTTTTGGTAAGTGCTTATACAAGAGAAGCGCAAAAAGAGAAAAATGATGAAATTGTTGCCAAAATCGGCAATAGCCGCATTACGAGGCAGGAATGGTTAAATGAACTGGAAAAACGATTTGGGAAAACAACACTTGAGGAAATGATCAATATTCAAGTTGTGGACGAGCTTGCAAAAAAGAATCATATTGATGTAGATGAAAAAACAGTTGAACGTGAAATACAAATGTATAAAATATCGTCTCAATCATACGGCGATAGCGTGTTTAACGACAAAGAACTGAGAAAACAAATTCGCTATAGTATTTTATTAGAAGAGCTTTTAACGAAAGATGTCAACATTAGTGAGAATGAATTGAAGAAATTTTATGAAGAAAATAAACATCAATATATTATGAATGACACGTATCATCTTTCCCATATCGTGGTTGATTCAAAAAAAGAAGTCCAACAAATTATAAATGAATTAAAAGGCGGATCAAGCTTTGAAGGGATTGCAGCTGAACGGTCCAAGGATCAGTTGACAGCGAAGGAAGGCGGAGACCTCGGTTATGTTTCCGAAGGTTCCAGCGATGTACCGCCGGAATATATTGAACAAGCTAAAACAATGAAGGTCAATGAGTGGTCGGACCCAATACCGCTGGAAAGAGGATATGCGATTATATTTTTGCATGAGAAAATAAAAGGAGAACAGCTGGAGTTTGACGAAGTAAAGGATCAGATTCGCAGGCAAATCGCTTTGGAACAGATGGAAGGAAATGTATCAGCAAAGCAGCTGTGGGATGACATCGGCGTAACATGGTTTTATGAAAAATGAAGAAAAAGATTGACAATTCATAAATTTATTGGTATATTATTTTCAATAAAACCAATATAATTACTCGGAAATAGAGGTGTATAAGATGGCAGTTGTTGCAAACTCTATATTAGATCTAATTGGAAAGACTCCTGTTGTAAAATTAGGAAAAATTGTAGAAGAGGACAGTGCAGACGTTTATTTAAAGCTTGAATTTTTTAACCCTGGATCAAGTGTAAAGGACCGTATTGCATTAGCAATGATTGAAGCGGCAGAAAAAGAAGGCAAATTAAAACCAGGAGACACAATTATCGAACCGACAAGCGGAAACACAGGGATCGGTTTAGCAATGGTGGCAGCTGCAAAAGGTTTACATGCTATTTTAGTTATGCCAGAAACAATGAGTTTAGAGCGCCGCAATTTATTGCGTGCATATGGAGCAGAGCTTGTTTTAACTCCTGGTCCAGAAGGCATGAAAGGGGCTATTAAAAAAGCAGAAGAGCTTGCGGAAAAACACGGCTATTTCATGCCGCAGCAATTTAAAAACCGTGCAAATGTAGAAATTCACCGTTTAACAACTGGCCCGGAAATCGTTGAGCAAATGGGCGATCAATTGGATGCATTTGTCGCCGGAATCGGTACTGGAGGTACGATTACTGGTGCAGGTCAAGTATTAAGAGAAAAATATCCGAACATAAAAATTTATGCTGTTGAGCCGGCTGATTCACCTGTATTATCGGGCGGAAAACCAGGTCCGCATAAAATTCAAGGTATTGGAGCAGGATTTGTTCCGGATATTTTAAATACAGAGATTTATGATGAAGTCATTACTGTTACAACTGAGCAAGCTTTTGAAACCGCTAGAAAAGCTGCGAGAGAAGAAGGAGTATTAGGCGGAATTTCTTCAGGTGCTGCCATTTTCTCTGCATTGAAAGTGGCGAAAGAGCTAGGAAAAGGCAAAAAGGTACTAGCAGTCATCCCAAGTAATGGAGAAAGATATTTAAGTACTCCATTATATAAGTTTGACGAAGAATAATAGAATGAATAATAGTTTAAAGGCTGTCGACGAAATTTGTCGGCAGCCTTTTGGATTTTATGTGAAGGGGAAAAATAATACTGTTGATGCCAAGCTCTCCTTCTTGTTGTAAAATAAGTTTATGGGTGAAGGAGAGTGAACGATGGAATCTGTGAGAAAACTGCTGGCAGTCCAAATACCTTTTGAAAAAGAACGATTTTTCAATCGCTTTGAAACGCTGGCAAAACAACAACAACATTACGCTCTTCTCGAAAGCGGAAGAGGCGGCCGCTACAGCATAGCTGGTTTAAACCCTTTTGCCGTCATACAAGGAAAAAACGGGGCAATTACGATCTATAGCGGGAACAAAAAAGAAGTAAAGGAAGGAAATCCGCTCTTGCTCTTTGAAGGATGGATGAAACAGTTTAAATGTGAAAGCGATCCTTCCCTTCCCGACTTTCAAGGAGGCGCTATCGGCTTTATTAGCTATGATGCAGTTCGTTATTTCGAAAAATTACCCAATATAGCTGTGGACGATTTACACGTGCCCGACATTTATTTTATCGTTTTTCAAGATATCGCCGTTTTTGATCATACTGAAAAAACACTTTGGCTGATAACGTATCATAAACATGGGGAAAAAGATGCTGCACAAAAGCGGCTGGAAGAAATGAAAGCTTTATGGTGTAAGCAAAGTGAGGAAACGATTTTTAGCTATACGAATTCAGCTGATCTCAGCTATGAGCCGATAATGTTTATGGAACAGCCGTTTAAAAAAGCTGTTGAAAGAGTAAAGGATTATATTGCAAGCGGTGATGTATTTCAAGTCAACTTATCCGTCAGACAAGCAAAACCGCTTTCGACGCATCCGTTTGAAATTTATAAAGCATTACGGAAAATTAACCCATCCCCATATATGGCCTATATTCATACTCCTGAGTTTCAAATTGCCAGTGGATCTCCAGAGCTGCTCATAAAAAAGAGGGGAAATGTACTGAATACCCGTCCGATTGCTGGAACGAGATCAAGAGGAAGAAGCGATGAAGAAGACCGCCAGCTTTCTGAGGAATTAATCACCAATGAAAAAGAACGTGCAGAACATATCATGCTTGTAGATTTAGAACGAAATGATCTAGGGCGGGTATGTAAATATGGCAGTGTTGAAGTTAACGAACTGATGGCTATTGAGAAATATTCACATGTCATTCATATCGTGTCAAATGTTCGCGGCGAGCTGCAAGAAGGAAAAGGATTTTACGACATTATGCGTGCTGTATTTCCGGGCGGCACAATCACGGGAGCGCCGAAGGTTCGAACAATGGAAATAATTGAAGAGCTGGAGCCGACTAGAAGAGGGTTATATACTGGTTCGATCGGCTGGCTCGGCTTTAATGGAGATTTAGAATTTAATATTGTAATACGGACGCTACTGGCTAAAAACGGTTGGGGTTATGTGCAAGCAGGTGCTGGAATCGTCATTGATTCTGTTGCAGAATATGAATATAAAGAGTGTTTGAAAAAAGCAAAAGCGTTATGGAAAGCAAAAGATTTGAGCGAAGATGAGAATAAGTTAGTTAGAGGTGAGAAGAGATGATTTTAATGATTGATAACTATGATTCTTTTACGTACAATTTAGTCCAATACCTTGGTGAGCTCGGCGAAGAGCTTGTTGTCAGACGAAATGATGAAATTACGATTGAGGAAATTGAACAGCTCAATCCAGCCTATTTGATGATTTCTCCCGGTCCGTGTACGCCGAATGAGGCGGGGATCAGCATGGAGGCAATTAAGTATTTCGCAGGGAAAATTCCGATTTTTGGCGTATGCTTAGGTCATCAATCAATAGCTCAAGTGTTCGGTGGGGATGTTGTTCGCGCAGACAAATTAATGCACGGGAAAACATCGCAAATTTATCATGACGGAAAAACTATTTTCGACGGCTTAGACAACCCGTTCACCGCTACAAGGTACCACTCTTTAATTGTCAAAAAAGAAACGCTTCCGGATTGCTTTGAAATTTCAGCATGGACGAATGACGGAGAGATTATGGGAATCCGCCATAAATCTTTGCAGGTTGAAGGCGTGCAGTTTCATCCGGAATCAATTATGACTGAACATGGAAAACTGATGTTAAAGCATTTCCTTTCCTATTATCGTACGGAAGAAAAGAGTGTATAAAAGTGTACTTATATGTAAATGGTGAATATAAAAAGCAGGATGAGCTGCATATTTCTCCGTTCGATCATGGATTTTTATACGGAATCGGCGCTTTTGAAACATTAAGGACTTATAACGGTCATCCATTTTTACTGTATGATCATATCGATCGCTTAAATGCAGCGGTTCGCGAGCTTGGCATAGATTTTTCTCTTTCTTACTCGGAAGCAGAACAAATTATTAAAAGACTGCTTGAATTAAATCATTTAAATAATGCATATATCCGGATAAATGTTTCAGCGGGTGCAGAGGAGCTGGGGTTGTCGGCGGCTCCTTATAAAAATCCGGTGTTAATCTTTTTTATAAAAGAGTTAAATTTGCCGGAAAGATTGACAAAACAGGGGGTCATTCTTTCGGTTCGGCGAAACACGCCGGAAGGATCATTTCGCATAAAATCGCACCATTTTTTAAATAATGTGCTGGCAAAGAGAGAAATTGGAGATAATCCGAAAACGGAAGGTATATTTTTAACACATTCAGGATATGTCGCAGAAGGGATTGTTTCCAACATTTTTTGGGTAAAAAACAACACCGTCTATACACCGGCTGTCAGCACAGGAATATTAAACGGAATTACTAGACAGTTCGTGTTAACCATCCTTGAAAAACATCGCATTCCTTATGAAGAAGGATTGTATCCATTGGATCATCTGTTATCTGCACAAGAAGCTTTTATCACAAATTCCTTGCAGGAGATTGTCCCAATTACACATATTGGTCAGACTGCATTTGCAGGTGAACAGGGAATTTTGACCAATCGATTAATCACCATTTATAAGAAGGTGCGGCAGCATATTTTGACAAGATCTGAATTCGAAGTGGGTGATGAACAATGGGTGTAATAGAGAAAGAAAAAATATTACAGTGCGGACCGTATCAATTACACTACGAAGATAAAACCCAAGTAATGGGAATATTAAACGTTACGCCTGATTCTTTTTCGGACGGCGGAAAATTTAATGATATCGAGAAAGCTTTAAAGCATGCAAAAGAAATGGTGGAAAATGGCGCCGATATCATTGATGTCGGGGGTGAATCAACCCGTCCGGGCCATGAACCCGTTTCAGAAGAGGAGGAGCTGGCCAGAGTTCTTCCAGTCATTGAAAAATTATCAAAAGAAATTCATGTTCCTATTTCCATTGATACGTACAAAGCGAATGTGGCAAAAAAAGCGGTGGAAGCTGGAGCAACCATCATCAATGATGTTTGGGGGGCGAAAAAGGAGCCGGACATCGCTCGCGTGGCAGCAGAATATAACGTCCCAATCATTCTAATGCACAATCGAGAAAAAGAAGAGTATAACGATCTGATTAAAGACATGATTTCCGATTTAATGGAAAGTGTCGAGATCGCCAAAAAAGCAGGCGTTCGGGACGAACAAATCATCCTTGATCCAGGAATCGGTTTTGCCAAAACTTTTGAAGATAATCTCTACGTCATGCGTCATCTGGAGGAATTTACAAACCTTGGTTTCCCTGTTTTGCTGGGTACGTCGAGAAAAAGATTTATCGGACGAGTTCTCGATCTACCGGTAGAGGAGCGTATGGAAGGCACAGCGGCTACCGTATGCTTAGGAGTGCAAAAGGGCTGTCAATTCGTTCGGGTACATGACGTTAAACCGATTGCGCGGATGGTGAAAATGATGGATGCGATGCTCGGAAAGGGGCGCGATCACGATTGATAAGATCTATGTAACGGGAATGGAGTTTTGGGGCTATCATGGCGTTTATCCTGAAGAGAATAAACTTGGACAGCGATTTCGAGTTGATGTTATTTTAGAGATGGATCTAAAGCAAGCAGGAAAAACGGATGAACTAGATGATACAGTGAATTATGCGAAAGTGTACACGGTTTGCAAGGAAATTGTGGAAGGCAAGCCCTATAAGCTTATTGAAGCCGTTGCAGAAAATTTAGCATCTGAACTGTTAAAAGAGTTTTCGACTGTTTTGTATTGCACAGTAAAAGTGGTAAAGCCGGATCCGCCAATCCCGGGTCATTACAAGTCTGTAGCAGTAGAAATCAAAAGGGGAAGAACATGAAAAACTATGCATATATTTCTTTAGGATCGAATATCGGCGATCGGGAATATTATTTGGAAGAAAGCATCAATCAATTGAACAGGCATCCAGATGTTGAGGTTATCAAAATGTCTTCTATTTATGAAACCGATCCGGTTGGTTATATTGACCAAGAATTGTTTTTGAACATGGTCATTAAAATCGCGACGAATTTCACGCCGTATGAGCTGCTGGCATTTACGCAAAAAATCGAATATGATTTAGGAAGATCAAGGGAAGTTAAATGGGGGCCTAGAACGATAGACCTTGACATTTTATTATATAATAACGAAAATATTGAAACAGAACAGCTTACCATACCTCATCCGAGAATGTTTGAACGATCTTTCGTATTGATTCCTTTGTTTGAAATTGATCGAGATGTACAATGGCCTAATCAGCATCGTTCTTTACTGGTTTTAATAGATCAATTAAAAGATAAAAAAGGAGTGCGAATATGGAAGCAGAAAAATGGGGAAGAAGGATTCGCGCTTTTAGAAAGCTAAAAGGCTATACACAAGAAAGCCTTGCAAAAGACTTAGGCGTTTCTGTATCGGTTCTTGGTGAAGTTGAAAGGGGCAACAGACTTCCCAGCAAGGAATTAGTAGAGATTATTGCTGCTAAGCTGAATGTAAGCGTGAACGAGCTGATGCCTGAGGATACTGAAAAATAAAGGAGGCAGGTGAAATTGTTTAAAATAGGAGATATTCAATTGAAAAACCGTGTTGTGCTTGCTCCGATGGCCGGCGTATGCAATTCGGCTTTTCGGCTGACGGTCAAAGAATTTGGAGCGGGTTTAGTTTGTGCTGAAATGGTCAGCGATAAAGCCATTTTATATAAAAATGCGAAAACAATGGACATGCTCTATATTGATGAACGGGAAAAACCATTAAGCTTGCAAATTTTTGGCGGTGAAAAAGAAACATTAGTGGAAGCGGCAAAATTTGTCGATAACAATACAACAGCAGATATCATCGATATTAACATGGGCTGTCCTGTACCGAAAATTACGAAATGTGATGCCGGAGCAAAATGGCTTCTTGATCCCAATAAAATTTATGACATGGTTGCCGCTGTTGTGGATGCAGTGAAAAAACCGGTAACTGTCAAAATGCGCATGGGTTGGGATGAAGAACATATTTATGCGGTGGAAAATGCCCAAGCCGTTGAGCGGGCAGGGGGCAAGGCTGTTGCATTGCATGGACGAACCCGTGTTCAAATGTATGAGGGAGAAGCCAACTGGGACATTATTAGAGAAGTTAAGCAGGCTGTGAATATTCCGGTGATTGGCAACGGGGATGTCAAAACCCCTCAAGATGCAAAGAGAATGCTGGACGAGACGGGTGCAGACGGGGTTATGATCGGCCGTGCTGCATTAGGCAACCCATGGATGATCTATCGCACTGTTAAATATTTAGAAACGGGAGAATTAATTGAAGAGCCGACAGTTCGAGAAAAGATTGATGTATGCAAACTGCATTTAGAACGTTTAATCAATTTAAAAGGTGAGCACATCGCTGTTAGAGAGATGCGTAAACATGCCGCTTGGTATTTAAAAGGTATTCGAGGCAATGCAAAAGTGAGAAATGCTATTAATAACTGTGAAACAAAAGAAGAACTGGTCTCCCTTCTTGAACGTTTTGCAAGTGAAGTGGAAGAGAAAGAGCGTCAATCCGCATAAAGACAATCTGCTTTCTCTTATACTTTGACGGCTGCCAGTAATCTGGCAGTTTTCTATGTTAAATTTTAAGATTATTGGAGTGGATACGTATGAGCAAAGAAGGTTTGCATAACCAAGAAGAGTTGAATGATCAATTGCAGGTTCGCAGGGAAAAGCTTCATGCATTAAAAGATAAAGGAATCGACCCTTTCGGAAAAAAATTTGAACGCTCGCATCAGGCGATTGAACTAAAAGAGCAGTACGGCGAGTTTACAAAGGAAGAACTTGAGGAAAAAAATATTTTTGTTTCTATAGCTGGCAGAATTATGACAAAACGTGGAAAAGGGAAAGCAGGTTTCGCCCATATCCAAGATTTGTCGGGCCAAATTCAAATTTATGTTCGGAAGGACAGCGTCGGCGAGGATCAGTATGAAATTTTTGATATGGCTGACTTAGGTGATCTTATTGGCGTGAAGGGAACGGTTTTTAAAACAAAAGTAGGCGAGCTCTCGGTAAAAGCAACGGAATTTGTGCTGCTCACGAAAGCTTTGCGCCCTCTTCCTGATAAATACCATGGCCTTAAAGATATTGAACAGCGCTACCGCCAGCGCTATTTAGATCTTATTATGAACCCTGACAGCAAAAACACATTTATAACAAGAAGCAAAATCATCCAATCCATGCGCCGTTATTTAGACAGTCACGGGTATTTGGAAGTAGAAACACCAATGATGCACTCCATTGCTGGAGGAGCGGCAGCACGCCCGTTTATCACTCATCATAATGCTTTGGATATGCCTTTGTACATGAGAATTGCTATTGAGCTTCATTTGAAAAGGCTGATTGTCGGCGGTTTAGAAAAAGTTTATGAAATCGGCCGCGTTTTCCGCAACGAAGGCGTTTCAACAAGACATAATCCTGAATTCACCATGCTTGAACTGTACGAGGCATATGCAGATTTCCATGATATTATGGAATTGACAGAAAACATGATTGCTCATATTGCACAAGAAGTATTAGGTACAACGACAATCCAATACGATGAATATAAAGTGGACTTGAAACCAAAATGGAAGAGACTTCACATGGTAGATGCGATTAAAGAATATACAAATGTTGATTTTTGGAATGTCACATCTGCCGAAGAAGCGCGGGCATTAGCTGAAGAACACGGAGTAGAAATTAACGAAAATATGCAATACGGCCATATTGTCAATGAGTTCTTCGAGCAAAAAGTCGAGGATAAACTAATTCAGCCGACATTTATTTACGGTCACCCTGTTGAAATTTCTCCGCTCGCCAAAAAGAATGAAGCGGATCCAAGATTCACAGATCGCTTTGAATTGTTTATTGTCGGCCGCGAGCATGCAAATGCCTTTACGGAATTAAACGATCCTATTGATCAACGTGAACGCTTTGAAGCTCAATTAAAAGAAAGAGAGCAGGGAAATGACGAGGCGCATATGATGGACGAAGATTTCATTGAAGCTCTTGAATATGGCATGCCTCCAACAGGTGGGCTTGGCATTGGCATTGACAGATTAGTCATGCTTTTAACCAATTCTCCGTCTATTCGCGATGTTCTTTTATTCCCGCAGATGAGAAACAAATGATGATTTGCAAAAGGGAGACGGCTGTCTCCCTTTTGTCTTCCTGCTGGAAATTGAATAATTTTTTTATATAAAACAAATTTTTTTATGCAAAACTATTGATTTGTTATGAAAATGGTGTTATATTAATACCCGTCCTTATTGATGACCAATGATACAATGATAAAAAAATCTGTTGACAAAGTAAAAATTTAAGGATATTATAAAAAAGTCGTCTTTTTTTCAACATGATCTTTGAAAACTGAACAAAACGAAAAGCGTGCCTGTTGATTCTGACAAGAGCATTTGGTGACAAACTTTTTTTGGAGAGTTTGATCCTGGCTCAGGACGAACGCTGGCGGCGTGCCTAATACATGCAAGTCGAGCGGACCGAAGGGAGCTTGCTCCTTTAGGTTAGCGGCGGACGGGTGAGTAACACGTGGGCAACCTGCCCTGCAGACTGGGATAACTTCGGGAAACCGGAGCTAATACCGGATAACACCGAAAACCGCATGGTTTTCGGTTGAAAGGCGGCTTTTAGCTGTCACTGCAGGATGGGCCCGCGGCGCATTAGCTAGTTGGTGAGGTAACGGCTCACCAAGGCGACGATGCGTAGCCGACCTGAGAGGGTGACCGGCCACACTGGGACTGAGACACGGCCCAGACTCCTACGGGAGGCAGCAGTAGGGAATCTTCCGCAATGGACGAAAGTCTGACGGAGCAACGCCGCGTGAGCGAAGAAGGTCTTCGGATCGTAAAGCTCTGTTGTCAGGGAAGAACAAGTACCGTTCGAACAGGGCGGTACCTTGACGGTACCTGACGAGGAAGCCACGGCTAACTACGTGCCAGCAGCCGCGGTAATACGTAGGTGGCAAGCGTTGTCCGGAATTATTGGGCGTAAAGCGCGCGCAGGCGGTTCCTTAAGTCTGATGTGAAATCTCGCGGCTCAACCGCGAGCGGCCATTGGAAACTGGGGAACTTGAGTGCAGGAGAGGGGAGCGGAATTCCACGTGTAGCGGTGAAATGCGTAGAGATGTGGAGGAACACCAGTGGCGAAGGCGGCTCTCTGGCCTGTAACTGACGCTGAGGCGCGAAAGCGTGGGGAGCGAACAGGATTAGATACCCTGGTAGTCCACGCCGTAAACGATGAGTGCTAAGTGTTAGAGGGTATCCACCCTTTAGTGCTGCAGCAAACGCATTAAGCACTCCGCCTGGGGAGTACGGCCGCAAGGCTGAAACTCAAAGGAATTGACGGGGACCCGCACAAGCGGTGGAGCATGTGGTTTAATTCGAAGCAACGCGAAGAACCTTACCAGGTCTTGACATCCCCTGACAACCCTAGAGATAGGGCGTTCCCCTTTCGGGGACAGGGTGACAGGTGGTGCATGGTTGTCGTCAGCTCGTGTCGTGAGATGTTGGGTTAAGTCCCGCAACGAGCGCAACCCTTGACCTTAGTTGCCAGCATTCAGTTGGGCACTCTAAGGTGACTGCCGGCTAAAAGTCGGAGGAAGGTGGGGATGACGTCAAATCATCATGCCCCTTATGACCTGGGCTACACACGTGCTACAATGGGTGGTACAAAGGGCAGCGAAACCGCGAGGTGGAGCGAATCCCAAAAAACCACTCTCAGTTCGGATTGCAGGCTGCAACTCGCCTGCATGAAGCCGGAATCGCTAGTAATCGCGGATCAGCATGCCGCGGTGAATACGTTCCCGGGTCTTGTACACACCGCCCGTCACACCACGAGAGTTTGTAACACCCGAAGTCGGTGGGGTAACCCTTACGGGAGCCAGCCGCCGAAGGTGGGACAAATGATTGGGGTGAAGTCGTAACAAGGTAGCCGTATCGGAAGGTGCGGCTGGATCACCTCCTTTCTAAGGATATATACATTGAAATAGGGTGCGCTTTTCCGTTTTGTTTAGTTTTGAAGGATCATATCCTTCTTGATTGTTCTTTGAAAACTGGATAACGGAAAGACATTCACGAATAGATCGCTCATGTTAGGAAGAAACGGTTAAGTTAGAAAGGGCGCACGGTGGATGCCTTGGCACTAGGAGCCGATGAAGGACGGGACAAACACCGAAATGCTTCGGGGAGCTGTAAGTAAGCGTCGATCCGGAGATGTCCGAATGGGGGAACCCACTGCCCGTAATGGGGCAGTATCCATACCTGAATCCATAGGGTATGGAGGGCAACCCGGGGAACTGAAACATCTAAGTACCCGGAGGAAGAGAAAGCAACAGCGATTCCCTGAGTAGCGGCGAGCGAAACGGGAACAGCCCAAACCAAGAGGCGTGCCTCTTGGGGTTGTAGGACACTCGATTAAGGAGTGACAAAGGAACGGGGTAGACGAAGAGGTCTGGAAAGGCCCGTCAGAGAAGGTAACAACCCTGTAGTCGAAACTCCGTTCCCTCCCGAGTGGATCCTGAGTACGGCGGGACACGTGAAATCCCGTCGGAAGCAGGGAGGACCATCTCCCAAGGCTAAATACTCCCTAGTGACCGATAGTGAACCAGTACCGTGAGGGAAAGGTGAAAAGCACCCCGGGAGGGGAGTGAAAGAGAACCTGAAACCGTGTGCCTACAAGTAGTCAGAGCCCGTTAACGGGTGATGGCGTGCCTTTTGTAGAATGAACCGGCGAGTTGCGATTTCGTGCAAGGTTAAGCCGAAAGGCGGAGCCGCAGCGAAAGCGAGTCTGAAGAGGGCGAAATAGTACGAGGTCGCAGACCCGAAACCAGGTGATCTACCCATGTCCAGGGTGAAGGCAAGGTAACACTTGCTGGAGGCCCGAACCCACGCACGTTGAAAAGTGCGGGGATGAGGTGTGGGTAGGGGTGAAATGCCAATCGAACTTGGAGATAGCTGGTTCTCTCCGAAATAGCTTTAGGGCTAGCCTCAAGGGAAGAGTCTTGGAGGTAGAGCACTGATTGGACGAGGGGCCCCCATCGGGTTACCGAATTCAGTCAAACTCCGAATGCCAATGACTTATCCTTGGGAGTCAGACTGCGAGTGATAAGATCCGTGGTCAAAAGGGAAACAGCCCAGACCGCCAGCTAAGGTCCCAAAGTATACGTTAAGTGGAAAAGGATGTGGAGCTGCTTAGACAACCAGGATGTTGGCTTAGAAGCAGCCACCATTTAAAGAGTGCGTAATAGCTCACTGGTCGAGTGGCTCTGCGCCGAAAATGTACCGGGGCTAAACGTATCACCGAAGCTGCGGGTTGACACCGTTGGTGTCAGCGGTAGGAGAGCGTTCTAAGGGCATCGAAGCCGGACCGGAAGGACCGGTGGAGCGCTTAGAAGTGAGAATGCCGGTATGAGTAGCGAAAGAGGGGTGAGAATCCCCTCCGCCGAAAGCCTAAGGTTTCCTGAGGAAGGCTCGTCCGCTCAGGGTTAGTCGGGACCTAAGCCGAGGCCGAAAGGCGTAGGTGATGGACAACAGGTTGATATTCCTGTACCACCTCCTCACCGTTTGAGCAATGGGGGGACGCAGGAGGATAGGGCAAGCGCGCGGCTGGATGTGCGCGTCCAAGCAGTTAGGCTGGCAAGCAGGCAAATCCGCTTGCCGGAAGGCTGAGCTGTGATGGCGAGGGAAAGGAAGTACCGAAGTTCCCGATTCCACACTGCCAAGAAAAGCCTCTAGCGAGGTGAGAGGTGCCCGTACCGCAAACCGACACAGGTAGGCGAGGAGAGAATCCTAAGGTGAGCGAGAGAACTCTCGTTAAGGAACTCGGCAAAATGACCCCGTAACTTCGGGAGAAGGGGTGCTCATCAAGGTGATAAGCCATGATGAGCCGCAGTGAAAAGGCCCAGGCGACTGTTTAGCAAAAACACAGGTCTCTGCGAAACCGTAAGGTGAAGTATAGGGGCTGACGCCTGCCCGGTGCTGGAAGGTTAAGGGGAGCGCTTAAGCTGTAGCTGAAGGTGCGAACCGAAGCCCCAGTAAACGGCGGCCGTAACTATAACGGTCCTAAGGTAGCGAAATTCCTTGTCGGGTAAGTTCCGACCCGCACGAAAGGCGTAACGATCTGGGCACTGTCTCAACGAGAGACTCGGTGAAATTATAGTACCTGTGAAGATGCAGGTTACCCGCGACAGGACGGAAAGACCCCGTGGAGCTTTACTGCAGCCTGATATTGAATGTGGGTACAGCTTGTACAGGATAGGTAGGAGCCAGAGACGCGTGAGCGCCAGCTTGCGCTGAGGCGACGGTGGGATACTACCCTGGCTGTACTGACATTCTAACCCGCGCCCCTGATCGGGGCGGGAGACAGTGTCAGGTGGGCAGTTTGACTGGGGCGGTCGCCTCCTAAAAGGTAACGGAGGCGCCCAAAGGTTCCCTCAGAATGGTTGGAAATCATTCGGAGAGTGCAAAGGCAGAAGGGAGCTTGACTGCGAGACCTACAAGTCGAGCAGGGACGAAAGTCGGGCTTAGTGATCCGGTGGTTCCGCATGGAAGGGCCATCGCTCAACGGATAAAAGCTACCCCGGGGATAACAGGCTGATCTCCCCCAAGAGTCCACATCGACGGGGAGGTTTGGCACCTCGATGTCGGCTCATCGCATCCTGGGGCTGTAGTCGGTCCCAAGGGTTGGGCTGTTCGCCCATTAAAGCGGTACGCGAGCTGGGTTCAGAACGTCGTGAGACAGTTCGGTCCCTATCCGTCGCGGGCGCAGGAAATTTGAGAGGAGCTGTCCTTAGTACGAGAGGACCGGGATGGACGCACCGCTGGTGTACCAGTTGTCCCGCCAGGGGCATCGCTGGGTAGCTATGTGCGGAAGGGATAAGCGCTGAAAGCATCTAAGCGTGAAGCCCCCCTCAAGATGAGATTTCCCATCGCTAAAAGCGAGTAAGATCCCTTGAAGATGACGAGGTAGATAGGTCCGAGGTGGAAGCGTGGTGACACGTGGAGCTGACGGATACTAATCGATCGAGGACTTAACCAAGTAAGAGCATCTATTCGTGAAGGAACCGTTATCTAGTTTTGAAAGAATGACATTCCGATGTCATTTGACAACAGGAAGGAAAACAGAAAAGGCTGCTTGGTGGCAATGGCGAAGAGGTCACACCCGTTCCCATCCCGAACACGGAAGTTAAGCTCTTCAGCGCCGATGGTAGTGAGGGTTTGTCCCTTGTGAGAGTAGGACGCTGCCAGGCTGCCTTTATTTAATTGTTTTTAGGAGGATTAGCTCAGCTGGGAGAGCACTTGCCTTACAAGCAAGGGGTCGGCGGTTCGATCCCGTCATCCTCCACCATCTTGCATGCTCGTGCAGCTCAATTGGAGAGCATGTTCTGTCTTCTTTGATTATACTTCAGCGTACTACATTGAGATTCTTCTTAAGCAAGCTTACTTTCATTGGAATAACAATTTAAGCAAAGGCAAAAACTGAGTATTGAAGTTGTTATTATGCCGGTGTAGCTCAATTGGCAGAGCAACTGACTTGTAATCAGTAGGTTGGGGGTTCGATTCCTCTCGCCGGCATCATTTTAGTTGTTTTATTATGAATATGTCTTTCAATCAGTTGTTATACAAGCAATGCTTCATCAAATTTGTGACAGGTTGTTTTGCCCTGATGTCATTGATCGTCCTCCAAATAGTTAAGACAGAAGAGACAGCTGAAAAAATATTTTTGATCATGAGCCATTAGCTCAGTCGGTAGAGCAACGAGCAAGGCTTCATCGAATAAGCGACGAGTTGTCCCGACGCATCCAGTATCCTCGAAAAGACTGGCAGAGGAAGGGACATCTGACAAATTTAAAATGAATTAGAAGAATAAGTTTTTTTATGAGCCATTAGCTCAGTCGGTAGAGCAACGAGCAAGGCTTCATCGAATAAGCGACGAGTTGTCCCGACGCATCCAACATCCTCGAAAAGACTGGCAGAGGAAGGGACATCTGACAAATGAAAAATGGATTAGAAGAAAAAAATTTTTTATGAGCCATTAGCTCAGTCGGTAGAGCAACGAGCAAGGCTTCATCGAATAGGCGACGAGTTGTCCCGACGCATCCAGCATCCTCGAAAAGACTGGCAGAGGAAGGGACATCTGACAAATGAAAAATGGATTAGGAGAAAAAAATTTTTTATGAGCCATTAGCTCAGTCGGTAGAGCATCTGACTTTTAATCAGAGGGTCGGAGGTTCGAATCCTCCATGGCTCACCATTTTGACGCGGGTGTGGCGGAATTGGCAGACGCACTAGAATCAGGATCTAGCGCCTTTATGGCGTGGGGGTTCAAGTCCCTCCACCCGCATCATATGCGGAAGTAGTTCAGTGGTAGAACACCACCTTGCCAAGGTGGGGGTCGCGGGTTCGAATCCCGTCTTCCGCTTTTCTCTGCCGGGGTGGCGGAATTGGCAGACGCACAGGACTTAAAATCCTGCGGTAGGTGACTACCGTACCGGTTCAAGTCCGGTCCTCGGCACCATATTGGCGCCCGTAGCTCAATTGGATAGAGCGTTTGACTACGGATCAAAAGGTTAGGGGTTCGACTCCTCTCGGGCGCGCCATATACGGGAAGTAGCTCAGCTTGGTAGAGCACATGGTTTGGGACCATGGGGTCGCAGGTTCGAATCCTGTCTTCCCGACCAGGAATTTAAAGGGGCCTTAGCTCAGCTGGGAGAGCGCCTGCTTTGCACGCAGGAGGTCAGCGGTTCGATCCCGCTAGGCTCCATCCAAATATTTATTTATACAACCAATTCCAATAATCCGCTGAACCTTAGGGAGATTCCTAAGGTTTTTTTTTATGTGCGCCCGGCATGTACATGAACTATAGGTCTAAAAGATCATGGGCATCATCGTAATCGGTCAACTTATAGAAATCTCGAAATAGTTCCTTTAAATAGTAAGCACAAGCAAGTTCTGGGTACTCTTCTAAGATTTCTTCCAAGCGTGCTTTCTGATGATCCTGTAGTGATTCATATCCTTTCAACAGGAGGAACCTTGCTTTTTTTAGTTTTGCAAATCCTTTTCTAACTTTGTCTAAGGCTTGTGTGACTTTTTGAACAACATGGTATTTATCAATGACGATCGTCGCTAAAGGAAAGACGGATTGAATCGCTTTATGATAAGGCTCCCACATGTCCAAAACGATGGTTTGAACCGTTTGGGAGGAAAGGACATTCTGATGGAATAGTTGAATGGTGGAATCACAATCTCGGTCTTTATGCATTCCGATGACACAGCCTAATTTCGCCTCTGTCAAAACGGTTTCGTATCGATGACCTTTTCGTACAGACACCTCATCTAAACTTAAAACCAGTTCATCCTTATCTAAAGCTTCATGAATTTGTTTTTGATGAAGGGCAGCTTTTTCTTGAGCGACCGAGTAGTAAATTCTCTCTAAGGTCGAATACGGAATCTTTTGTTTTCGACTTACATCTTGTATAGTTGTATCCTGACATAATTCAAACAAGTATTCACGATACCTATTCGTTTGGTGTTTATTAGGTTGAATCGACTCATAAGGCTCCGAGAATACCGATTGACAATTTTGGCATTGATATCGTTTGACCAGCACAAATAAACACACAGAATGATTGAGAATAGGAAGATCACGAACCTTTCTTGTCCTCCTGTCATGGACATAAGAAGTCATAAATCCACAATAAGGACAACGTTCCTCATGACACTTTTTTTGAACATGAACAAAATATTGATTGGAGAAAGAAAGTTGTTTAATCACTTCAAACTCTGGCAATTCTAGTGATATAGAAAGCACTTACGAAACCTCCTTATGTTTGTCTGGTAGCTAACATTATTGCCAGGTTTTCGTAAGTGTTTTCTTCTTTTTTGCCAAAATCACAAAAAGTGGTGATGAATCAAAAAAATATCATCGATTCCAAAAAGGCGCTATTATTGTGTATGTTTTTAATCGTAATAAATGCTCTAGTTTTATTCATTAATTTCAATTCACTATAAAAAACGATTCAGAGGAACTTGGATAAAATTTTCTTCATTCTTGAATATATGAGAGGATAGGAAAATGGGTAATGAAATAAAAATGTATTTTTCTCATCACAAACCAATTTATGTTATACTTGCTGCAATCATGATAGGATGCGGACTGCAATATTTCATACTTAGCAATGAGAATATGAAGTCTGTACAGGATGCTTTATCGGAAGAATCGGAGTCATTGATTTTCCAAAGCTTCTCTGTCGATATCATTGCCCTAATTGCCTTGCTATATTATATTTTTTGCTCTGCTGCTTCAATCATGAAAGATGGAGTTTTTGAAAAAAATAAAAGCACCCGTAAAATGATTTTACATAAAATATACGCTTCTTATTTGTTCGTATTTATTTGCAACGGAATCATTGTATTATCGACTAGCATAATCGTTATCATACTTTATGGATTTCATCATGATATTTTTTATCATGCATTGTTATTACTTATTGCGAAGTCCTATACCGCAATTTTTTATGTAACATGATCTATGTTTTTGGCTGTTCTATTCAAAAAGTATATGTTTATTTTTACCATACTTTTTGTTGTGGAGATTGCCAAAATTGCGGTTTTTGCATTTCTGCGTAAATTTGCTGTTTTTGATTACGTTATATTCAATCATTTAGATATTTCTTCTTATTTCCATTTGCCGTCTTCGGGAATTGATAAGGGATATAACATATTATTTTCCATTGCCATATATTTAGCGTATATATTCCTTCTGCAAGCTTTGAGTGTTTATATATTCAACAAGAAAAGAGAGCGTGTAACCGATTAATTAACATTTATCGTTGTTATGGATGACATTATCACCATTGTAAAGATTTTGAAAAAGGCCGTTTAGCTCGCTAGGCTCTGTTAAAAATACTTTGGCTTCATATCAAAAGAAAAGAAAAGTCAGACCTGTTCTCTTTTGTCCATTATATGATTAACTGAATATACCAATGGAAAATTTCCGTTTCATAAAAATATGAAAGCACGGCTCCAATGCTTATGAAAGGTCCGAATGGTATCGCCGATTTACGGCTTAATTGTTTCGCGATGATGCCAAATAGACCGAATAATGCACCAATCAAGGTAGACAGGAAAAAAGCTAATAACACTCCTTTAAGACCTAAAGCATATCCTAAAACAGCAAATAGTTTAATATCTCCGCCTCCCATTCCGCCATTGCTTACAATGGCAATGATATAAAGAAGGATAAAACCGACAGTCATTCCAATTATCGAATCATACCAAGGATGAAGCGGAATCCAGATCCGCAGGAAAATAAATAGAACGAAGAAAAAGATTAAAATTCGATTCGGAATCAATTTGTAAGATAAATCACTCACCGTAATAATGATAAGAAGTGAAACAAAGGGTAGTGCTACTAAAAGCTCCTTGCTAAATCCAATTTTGTAAAAACTAAAAACAAATAGTAAACCTGTGATCAGCTCCATCACTGGGTAAATAGCCGAAATCGGAACACGGCAGCTGCGGCATTTTCCTTTTTGAAGCAAGTATGAAAAGATGGGTATTAATTCATACCAGGATAAGAAATGGCCACAATGCGGGCAGTGCGACCTCGGCTGAACGATTGAGCGTTTTTTCGGGATGCGAAGACCGACAACATTAAAAAAAGACCCGAAAATGATTCCGATAACAAAGAAAAAAAGGTAAACGAAAACCATTGCCAAACTCCTCGTACATTAGTATTTAGGGCTGTTTTTACCATTTTGCGATTCCTTATTTGTTTCTGATGACCTGAATCCGTGATGAATTGAAATCGACTTTGATTTTGTTGTAATTTTGATGGATTGATAATCCATAAAACCCTTTTTATGCTTATGACCTATGTCATCTCTATTTCCGAAAATGGAACAAATCTCTTTTTTAGGTATACGAACCAAAAAAATAGACAAAAAAGCACAGGGAGTGACGTTGGACATCAGCGCTCGAACATTCGTTCGTTATCTTGCCTCTCTCCATTTCTGATAGACGTTCAGTAGGGGCTCGCTATAGCCACTCCTTCGCGTCAGTTTCATCCAGATCTGTCGTGATCGACGGACGAGTCGCCCTGCCATCGTGATCACCGTCTGAATAATCGTCTTGATGCGGCGGCGTTTCACTTTGTGGTGCAACGGATGTCTCGGATCGCTTAATAGATCTTGTCCAATCAGACGAAGAAGATTGTAAACGAAGGCTCCCATGACCAACACGAGCGCATTCGTTTTCATCTTCCCAGATGGAAGCCGCTCTAAATCTAAGTCGCTCTTCAGTTCGCTATGAAACTGTTCGCATGTCGCATGGTCATGATACAACGCGAGCACATCGCTCATTCGAACATGCTCGTATCCTTTGAGCCGCACCCAATAGCTTTCCACTTCATAATCAGGAACGAGCATCAGCTGTCCATTGCGTTCCATCGTCCGTTCCGTCACTTGGGTGACTTGAACGTACGTATACGTGTTTCCATCGATCGCTGCCTTCTGTGGAAGGCATAGCTCATAGGTTTGTACTCCTTCGCTTTGTCCATCATCGACACGTTTGCCCTTTTGCGAAGCGATCTGGAACCAAAGCGCTGTCGATTCTCGGCGTAAGTTTCGCTTGATGACAAAGTCCACGTCTTCCTTTAGGCATACGTGCACATTCGCTTCTGCATCGTTTCCTGCATCCATGCGAACAAGCAGACGAGATGAAGTCAGTTGACGAGCTCGACGGATAGCGGTGACTAAAAACGAGGGCATGTTGTCTTGCACATGTTGTTTCCCTGGACGCAACTCGGCATGAACGAGATACCCTTCCTTCCCTGCATACGCAAACAACGGTGTAAAACCGTCAAATCCTTTATACGTTCGACTGACTCCTTCTTTTTTCGTATCGGAGTTGTCAAATGGGGAACCATCTATATCAAGGGGAAGCCATGTCGTCTTTCCTTTGGTCCAACAAGGGGACAAAGTGGCATGTCGTTGAATCAACAGACGTATGGACTCCTCCCAAAGAATCGTTTCGGTCATCGGAAGACAAGCGAGCTGATCGAGTCGTTGTCGCAAGGTTGGAGAGGAAGGCACGTGCTGAATCCCCATCGATGCCGAAAAGATATCGTCCTGACGATACGCTTCGATATGATCGAAATCCGTTTTTCCTGTGGCAAGCAAGCCAATCATCGAGCGAATGACATCGCTATGGGAAATGTGCACTTCTCGACGAACCGTTGGAAGCCGAAGTGCGTTTACCCGTTTATCCAGTTTCGTTCGATGGAGTAAGTAGCCAACGAGAGCAAGCCCAGCACTTGGGGTAATCGCTTCATCTGTCAATACAAACCGAATCGGGAAATCTTTCATCACATCACCTACTTGATGAAGAATCGTCAACGTCGTTTTCCCTTATCGTATCAACGGTTTGCGACCATTGTAAAGATGTTTTGTCACGGATTCAGGTTAGAGTTTGTACAACTCTTTACTTGTTCAATTAATTGTGGTGCGACATCCCCATCGTTGATATGAGCAGGGGTTACTTCAATCGCCATTGGTAATTCACTTTTGGTGTCAACGGAAAGATGCATCTTATAGCCAAACCAAGTAATTTTATTACCGAAGGAATCAAACTTTGCCCCCCAATTGGCGTTGCCTGTTTGTTCACTTCGCTTCTTAGGCTGCTTCTTTTCGTAAGCATCAATGGCGGCACTGTCGATAGCCTGATGTTTTCCATCAATTACTCCTTCCTCTTGAGCTAACTGGACGAGATCTTGAAAGATTCTTTTCACGAGTCCAGTTTTGGTTAGTGAAGAAAATACTCGGCTAAGAGTAGAGATGGATGGTGCAGGCCTGCTAATATCTAAACCACATTGGTAACGAAAACGCAGGTCATTTTTCAATCGATTGTGAAGAGAAGTAAAAGTATCAATACCTTCTAATGGGGCAGCGATAAGAGCCCTTAATATCCCTTCTTTGGAATGTCCTTCAGCCCCTTGGGGTGAAGAACTTTTCAATTGTTTAGCATAAGGACGCAAATCTAGAGCACTAAAAAAGATCGGTAATTTCTCTTTTGACTCTAAAATTTGCAATTCTTCAAAGGAAAATAGACTTTCTTGTAGAATATACAAAGTGACTTCCTCCTTGTGGATTTTTGTGGTTTGGTCACTTCAAAATTCTACAAATAAGGGGTGAAGTCCTTTTTTATGCTTTAGAAAACCTTATGGCTCTTGGGTTGAAAAATGTACAAAATGCTCATGTAAAAAAGTATGGACGAAACGATTATTCGCTGCAATGCGGTTTGAGAAGCTCAAGCCTCTTTTATCCTCTTGTAAATGGAAATTTACAACAAACAGACAAAACAGCTTAAAACAGAACGAACAAAAACGACAAATTTACGAACAACTAAGAGCTCGCTTCTTCTGAAGATCCTCCGCATCTATTGCAATCAAGCTCGCTTTCTTTAAAACCTTCAATCGGAGTATAATTAATTGATCGCTACTTCAGAAGCATAAACTGTTCCATTCTTGAAGCATATGAGCAGTGAAAGCTTCGTTTGATTTTAAAGCCAGCTCTAAAAGTGCTTTTTTGTTTCATATCATTCTTAGTCTCATACTCAAGAACAATTGAATATTGAGCACTGTTCATCGCATATAATGGGAAAGTATAATACTGTATCATTTCAAAATTCATATATGGCCAAAACAGAAAAAGTCATTTGGATGGTAAGGAGGAATGATAATGCCTGAGGAATGGCAAATTATGTTGATTCGCATTGTTTTAGCAGTCATTTTAAGTGGATTTATTGGCCTTGAACGAGAATTTAAACGGCATCCAGCAGGCTTTCGCACGCATTTGTTAGTTGGTGTCGGCTCCTGCATGATGATGCTGCTGTCTCTTTATGGCTTTGAAGAATATATGGATCGTTATGAAAATATTCGTTTTGACCCAGCAAGAATTCCTTCTTATGTCATTAGCGGCATTGGTTTTTTAGGTGCTGGAACGATATTAGTGAGAGGGGTTACGGTAAGAGGATTAACGACGGCAGCCTCGATTTGGGTTGTTGCAGGACTTGGCCTTGTTGTTGGGGCAGGAATGTATCCGTTGGCGATTTTTTCTACCTTGATTGTATTGTTGAGTTTGATCTTTCTCAATAAGGTGGAGGCTTTTTTTGCTGAGAAGTCAAGCAAAAAATGGATACAAGTTAGTCTTCCAGAAGATGATTTGGTGGAATTTACTCGGAAACTTGAACAATTAAATATTTCTGTTTATAAAATTCATTTTACATTGTCAAAGCCAAAAGAAACTAAACATGCGAAGCGTTCATATTTACTTGAAATTGGCCTTCCAAAAGATGAAATGCCTGAAATCATAAACGAATTATTGAAATTTCAAGAAGTTAAAAAAGTTTTTTAAAGAGCGGGTTTTTTCCATATTGTAAATGGCAATATTATTAGTGAGCTTTTTTGTTGAAATGACACAAAAAAAAATTTATATTATAATTAAGGTCAAATATAGTCAAAGTCAAGTGACTAGTTGTTATCGTTTAGGAAATAAGCATTACGTAAACATCTTGCCTCCTATCCCTCAAGGATATTGCACATTTCTTGAGCGTTTTGCAATTCCAATCAAAAAGTTGAAGGAGGTGTTTTTCGAGGTGCGGAATATATCTGATATTATCGAGCAATATTTAAAGCATGTATTAGATTCTAGCGGAAAAGAAATTGTTGAAATTAAAAGAAGTGAAATTGCGGATAAATTTCAATGTGTTCCATCGCAAATCAATTACGTGATCAACACTCGTTTTACAATTGAACGGGGTTACATTGTCGAAAGCAAAAGGGGTGGAGGCGGTTATATCCGAATTATGAAAATTCGAATCAATGACCGTATCCAGCTGATCAATCAAATTTTAAATGCCATTGGTAAAAGGCTGTCACAATCGTCGGCGGAGGATATTATTTTGAGATTGGCTGATGAAGAGGTTATTTCAGAAAGAGAAGCGAAAATTATGTTGAGCGTAATTGATCGGTCTGTTTTATATATTGATTTGCCTGATCGAGACGAATTGAGGGCAAGGATGATGAAGGCGATGCTCACCTCGTTAAAATATAAGTGAGGATGTGATGGACGATGATTTGTCAAGAATGTCATGAAAGGCCCGCTACTTTCCACTTTACAAAAATTATCAACGGCGAAAAGACTGAAGTGCATATATGTGAAAAATGTGCACAGGAAAAAAGTGATGTATTCATATTCAATATGAATCCAGGCTTTTCTATAAACAACTTATTGTCCGGATTATTAAATATGGACAGCGCCATTAGCAGCCAAGGGCAAAATGTTTTCAAGAAAAATCAGGTCATTCAATGTGAGAAATGTAATATGACGTTTGATCAATTTACGAAAATTGGTAAATTCGGGTGCTCCCATTGTTACAAAACATTTTATCACCAAATTACTCCGATTTTAAAACGTGTTCATGGCGGGAATACAACTCACGGCGGTAAAGTACCGAAACGGACCGGTGGAAGTATTCATTTGAAAAAGCGCCTGAAAATGCTTAAACAGGAACTGCAAGAATTAATTGCGAAAGAGGAATTCGAAAGAGCAGCTCAAGTTCGGGATGAAATTCGGTCCATTGAAGCGAAGATAAATGGACGGAACGAAAGGGGAGTATGACATGTCCTTTCAAAAATTTATTCGTTCAGCCATGAGCCCTTGGATGAATCAAGAAGGACCTGATTCCGATATTGTGCTGAGCAGCCGAGTCAGATTGGCGCGAAATATAGAAAATATCAGCTTCCCTACCATTATGTCGAATGAAGAAGCCTTGGCTGTTTTAAATACATTTGAAGAATCATTTTCACAAAGAGTGTTTGACGGTTTAGGGACATTCGTGCTGCTGAAAATGAATGAACTTCAGCCTATTCAAAAACGCGTACTTGTAGAGAAGCATTTGATTAGTCCTTATTTAATGGAAGAATCAGCACTTGGAGGGTGCCTTTTATCTGAAAACGAAGAAGTGAGCATTATGATAAACGAGGAGGATCATATTAGAATTCAATGTTTGTTCCCGGGCCTTCAGCTAAAAGAAGCGTTGAAAATGGCAATGAATCTTGACGATTGGATTGAGGAAAAAGTAGATTATGCATTTGATGAACATAGGGGCTACTTAACTAGCTGTCCAACAAATGTCGGTACCGGCTTGCGGGCTTCCGTGATGATGCACCTTCCAGGACTTGTCTTAACACAGCAGATTAACCAAATTATACCTGCTATCAATCAATTAGGATTGGTTGTGAGAGGTCGGTACGGAGAAGGAAGTGAAGCGATAGGTAATATATTCCAAATTTCGAACCAAATTACGCTAGGCAAATCAGAAGATGATATTGTCGATGATTTAATAGGTGTTGTCGGGCAATTAATTGCTCAAGAACGGGCTGCAAGAGATGCTTTATATAAAACGAATCCGCATCATCTAGAAGACCGTGTATATCGTTCCTACGGCACTCTCAAATACAGCAGGATTATTCCATCGAAAGAAGCAATTCAATGTTTATCAGATGTGCGCTTAGGAATTGACCTAGGAATTATTCAAAATGTTCCACGCAGTGTTTTAAATGAGCTTATGATTTTAATTCAGCCCGGATTTCTGCAACAATATTCAGGAGGAGTTCTACGGCCGAATGAACGGGATATTCGCAGGGCAACATTAATTCGTGAAAGGCTTCAATTAGAAAGGAAGCAAAGGGAGGATGATGAACAATGATGTTTGGGAGATTTACGGAACGGGCGCAAAAAGTGCTTGCTTTAGCTCAGGAAGAAGCTGTACGACTCGGACATAACAATATCGGCACAGAGCACATATTGCTTGGGCTCGTGCGCGAAGGAGAAGGAATTGCCGCTAAAGCGCTTCACGCTTTAGGATTAAGTCCAGAAAAAATCCAAAATGAAGTGGAAAGCCTGATAGGACGGGGGCAAGAAATTTCACAAACGATCCATTACACACCGAGAGCAAAGAAAGTCATTGAACTGTCAATGGATGAAGCAAGAAAATTAGGACATTCTTATGTCGGAACAGAACATATCCTATTGGGATTAATTCGAGAAGGCGAGGGAGTTGCTGCGCGTGTTTTAAACAATCTCGGAGTAAGCTTGAACAAAGCGCGTCAGCAAGTTTTACAGTTGTTAGGCAGCAATGAAGTATCCTCAAGCCACCAAGGAAGTTCGATGACAAACGCAAATACTCCGACGCTTGATAGTCTTGCGCGGGACTTAACGGCTGTTGCACGGGAGGGCGGACTTGATCCAGTCATCGGCCGAAGCAAAGAAATTCAGCGTGTCATCGAGGTTTTGAGCCGAAGAACAAAAAATAATCCTGTTTTAATAGGTGAACCTGGTGTTGGGAAAACTGCCATAGCAGAGGGACTTGCTCAGCAAATTGTGAATAATGAGGTTCCTGAAATTTTGAGAGATAAGCGCGTTATGACCCTTGATATGGGAACAGTTGTAGCTGGCACAAAATATAGAGGGGAATTTGAGGACCGCCTTAAAAAGGTAATGGATGAAATTCGCCAAGCAGGAAACATCATTTTATTTATTGACGAGCTTCATACACTGATCGGCGCAGGCGGGGCGGAAGGTGCAATTGATGCTTCCAACATTTTAAAACCTGCTTTGGCTCGGGGAGAATTGCAATGTATTGGGGCAACAACTTTGGATGAATACCGTAAATATATTGAAAAGGATGCTGCACTTGAACGGCGCTTCCAGCCAATCCAAGTCGACGAACCGTCCATTGAAGAGAGCATTCAAATTTTAAGAGGATTAAGAGACCGATATGAAGCACACCACCGGGTATCCATTTCCGATGAGGCGATTGAAGCTGCTGTTAAACTTTCAGATCGGTATATTTCCGATCGGTTCCTGCCTGATAAAGCAATTGACTTGATTGATGAAGCAGGCTCCAAAGTCCGTCTTCGTTCATTTGCAACACCTCCGAATTTAAAGGAATTGGAGCAAAAATTAGAAGAAGTGCGAAAAGAAAAAGAAGCTGCAGTCCAAAGCCAAGAATTTGAAAAAGCAGCTTCATTAAGAGATACAGAGCAGCGGCTCAGAGAGGAATTAGAGGAAACGAAAAAATCATGGAAGGAAAAACAAGGTCAAGAAAATTCTGAAGTGACCGTAGAGGATATTGCAATGGTTGTTTCAAGCTGGACGGGAATTCCGGTTGTTAAACTTGCCCAAACAGAATCAGAGCGGCTTTTGAATCTCGAAGAAATTTTACACTCGCGCGTTATTGGTCAAGAAGAAGCTGTCACTGCAGTCGCAAAAGCTGTCAGACGGGCACGTGCAGGCTTAAAAGATCCGAAGCGTCCGATCGGTTCATTTATCTTCTTAGGACCGACAGGTGTAGGGAAAACGGAATTAGCCCGTGCATTAGCTGAAGCAATGTTTGGTGACGAAGATGCTATGATTCGAATCGATATGTCAGAATATATGGAGAAGCATTCTACGTCAAGGCTCGTTGGTTCGCCTCCTGGATATGTAGGCTATGAAGAGGGAGGACAATTGACGGAAAAAGTGCGCCGCAAGCCATACTCAGTCGTATTATTGGATGAAATTGAAAAAGCTCATCCAGATGTGTTTAACATTTTGCTGCAGGTGCTTGAAGACGGAAGACTCACAGACTCAAAAGGGCGCACCGTTGATTTTCGAAATACGATTTTAATTATGACTTCAAATGTAGGGGCAAGCGAATTAAAACGGAATAAATATGTCGGCTTTAATGTTCAAGACGAAAATGAAAATTATAAAGATATGAAAAACAAAGTGATGGATGAACTGAAAAAAGCATTTCGTCCTGAATTTTTGAACCGGATTGACGAAATTATTGTGTTCCACTCTTTAGAGAAAAAACATTTGAAAGAAATTGTTTCGCTGATGGCGGATCAGCTGACAAAACGATTAAAAGAACAGGATATAGAACTCGAATTAACGGATCGTGCAAAAGAAAAGCTGGCTGAAGAGGGCTTTGACTTAGAATATGGAGCGCGTCCGTTGCGGAGAGCGATTCAAAAATATGTCGAAGATCGCTTATCAGAGGAATTATTGAAAGGTACGATCTCGCAAGGTCAAAAAGTTGTATTGGACGTGCAAAATAATGAATTTGTCGTAAAAACTGCAGAAAAGGTTCAATAATCCAATGGGCATACTGCTTCACGTATGCCCCTCTCTTTCATTCTATTGTCGTTTATCGATTGAACAAAGTGGGGAATAACCGAATGTCAAAGATCAAATCAAAATATATTTGTCAATCGTGCGGATATGAATCGCCGAAATGGATGGGAAAATGTCCAGGGTGCGGCGCATGGAATTCAATGGTTGAAGAAGTTATCAAGCCAAAGGGAAAACACCGCATTGCTTTTAGTCATTCCGAATCATCCACTGTCAGCAAACCTTCTCCAATTCATCAAATCCAAGCTGCGCAAGAACCTAGAATGCTTACAGGACTTCATGAGTTTAACCGCGTATTGGGAGGCGGAATTGTAAAAGGGTCTCTCGTTTTAATTGGAGGGGATCCTGGAATTGGAAAATCCACTCTCTTATTGCAAGTCTCCTCACAGCTGGCAGAGAGAGGGAACGATGTTTTATACATTTCGGGAGAAGAATCTTTAAAACAGACAAAACTTCGCTCCGACCGACTCGGGGTAAAAGGCGAAAGACTTTTCGTGCTTTCTGAAACGGACTTAGAAATCATCATTCAATCCATAATGGAAACTGAACCGGCTTTTGTCATCATTGATTCCATTCAAACGATTTATAACAGTGAAATTGCTTCTGCTCCTGGAAGCGTATCTCAGGTTCGAGAATGTACGGCTGAATTAATGAGATTGGCAAAGACAAAAGGAATTCCGATTTTTATTGTCGGTCATGTAACAAAAGACGGCACAATTGCAGGGCCGCGCATTTTAGAACATATGGTTGATACTGTATTGTATTTTGAAGGTGATCGACACCATACGTACCGAATTTTACGGGCAGTTAAAAACAGGTTCGGATCCACTAACGAAATAGGAATTTTTGAAATGAAGGAAGCAGGTCTGAAAGAAGTGCTCAACCCGTCAGAAGTGTTTTTAGAAGAGCGTGCAAAAGGGGCATCTGGTTCAACAGTAGTCGCTTCCATGGAAGGGACAAGACCTGTTCTAGTCGAAATACAAGCTTTAATCACCCCGACAAGCTTTGGAAACCCAAGAAGGATGGCAAATGGGATTGATCATAATCGTGTTTCTTTGTTGATGGCGGTATTGGAAAAACGTGTTGGTTTATTGCTCCAAAACCAAGATGCCTACTTAAAAGTTGCCGGCGGGGTGAAATTAGACGAGCCTTCAATTGACTTGGCAATTTGCATCAGTATAGCTTCAAGCTTTAAAGATGTTCCGACGAACATTTATGATGTTTTTGTAGGTGAGGTTGGTTTAACAGGAGAAATTAGAAGGGTTTCACGAATTGAACAGCGTGTACAAGAAGCTGCCAAACTGGGATTTAAGCGGATTTTTTTACCGAAAGCCAATCTGGGCGGTTGGAAATGGCCGGAAGATATAGAAATTGTCGGTGTGCAAAACATTTCAGAAGCGCTCGAACTTGCAATAGGGGGATAAGCTATGAAACAAGAAAAATCGCTTAAGGAAATCTTGCAATTTGTAGCCCCAGGCACACCAATCCGGGAAGGAATTGAAAACGTGCTGCGCGCAAAGACCGGGGGGCTAATTGTTGTGGGATATAACGAAAAAATCAAACAAATTGTAGACGGGGGATTTTATATCAATTGCCCTTTTTCCCCCGCCTATTTATATGAACTAGCTAAAATGGATGGAGCCATTATTTTAAGCGACTCAGGGCAAAAAATTTTATACGCAAACGCACAGCTCGTTCCGGATACGAGCATAGAGGTAAGAGAAACAGGCATGAGGCATAGAACAGCTGAACGAGTAGCAAAGCAAACAGGAAATCTCGTAATTGCTATTTCTGAAAGAAGAAATGTCGTCACATTATATTTTGGCAATTCCCGCTATGCGTTGAGGGATATCGGCGTCATTTTGACGAAGGCCAATCAAGCTTTGCGGACGTTGGAAAAGTATAAATCTGCCACTGACCAATCCATTAATAATTTAGGATCTTTAGAGTTTGAAGATTTAGTCACGATCGATGAAGTGATCCAAGTTTTACATAGAATCGAAATGGTGCTGCGAATTAAGAGTGAAATTATTAATTATATTTACGAACTCGGTACAGAAGGGCAGCTGATTCAGCTTCAGATGACCGAGCTTTTAGCAGATATTGAAAAAGAAGCGGCTATGCTTATCAAAGATTACAGCATGGAGCGGCTGAATGATCCTATTCCTGTATTAAAGCAGCTGCAAGAATTGTCCAGCTCAGCATTATTAGATGATGCGGTTTTATTGAAGCTGCTCGGATATTCTCATTTTACCAATATGAATGAACCTGTTGTTCCTCGAGGTTACCGGTTTTTGCATAAAATACCAAAGCTTCCTTCCGTTATTATTGAAAATTTAGTGACAACCTTTGAAAATTTGAAACAAATTGCAAATGCTACCGTAGAAAAGCTTGATGAAGTGGAAGGAATAGGTGAAGTTAGGGCGAGGAAAATTAAGGAAGGATTAAGGCGCCTCCAAGATCAGTATAACATTGCAAGGGAGCTCTAACACATCCTTTACAGTAATTTATCAATATTTTTACAATCCATGTTTTTAGATGTTTGAAAGGTTTGAAAGTGTATATAATGAAATAAAGGAGGTGGAGGTATGTTAAAACGAATTGTTCAAATATTTTTCTTTTTTGTTGGCGGAACGTTAGGTGTTTTGTTTATACCGGAATTATTATTTCTCTTAAATCTTGATGATGTTCCATTTCTGATGACACCATATACATTGGCGATATTAGGTGCAATTTTATTTTATATAACCTCCTTCTGGCTAGTGGATTATGTGGTGAATTGGATAAAATTTATAGAAGAGAAATTAGTGAAAGCTCCGGTTACGGATGTATTATTTGGCAGTTTAGGATTAATTTTTGGTCTGATTATTGCTTATTTGATTGGAATTTCATTATCTGAACTTCCATACCCAATTATCAATAACATTGTTCCGATCTTTTTAACCATAATTTTAGGATATTTAGGTTTTCAAATCGGATATAAAAAGCGCGACGAACTGTTGAACTTGTTTTCGATTACAGCAAGAATCAGCAAGAAGAAAGCCTCTCAAGAAGAAGAGGAAAATGTTGAAAAGAAAAGCTTAAAAATATTAGATACAAGTGTTATTATAGATGGCAGGATTGCAGATATTTGTCAAACAGGTTTTTTAGAAGGGACCATTATTATTCCTCAATTTGTGTTGGAGGAACTTCAGCATATAGCGGATTCTTCAGATGTGCTAAAAAGAAATCGAGGAAGAAGAGGTCTGGATATTTTAAATAAAATCCAAAAAGAGCTGGACATTAAAGTGGAAATATGGGAAGGCGACTTCGAAGATATACAAGAAGTCGACAGCAAGCTTGTAAAACTGGCAAAAATCATTCAAGGCGTTGTGGTCACAAACGATTTCAATTTAAATAAAGTATGTGAGCTCCAAAACGTCTCTGTTTTGAACATCAACGATTTAGCCAATGCGGTAAAACCGATTGTACTACCAGGGGAAGAGTTAAATGTCCAAGTAATTAAGGATGGAAAAGAGCATAACCAAGGTGTTGCTTATCTTGATGATGGCACGATGATTGTTGTCGAGGACGGAAGGGACTATATCGGGAAAAATATTGATATTCTCGTTACAAGCGTTCTTCAAACATCTGCCGGACGAATGATTTTTGCAAAGCCAAAGCTGCTGGAAAAAGCATTGTAATAAGGGAGAAAGAAGATGGAATATCGGGTTGTCATACCAGCTGCAGGGCAAGGGAAAAGAATGAGGGCAGGAAAAAATAAACAGTTTATCAAACTTAATTCTTTACCTGTGATTGTTCATACTTTAATGGTGTTTGAAAAAGATCCTCAATGCACCGAAATTGTTCTAGTCATAAACGAGAAAGAGCGTGAAGAATTTCTTTCTTTACTGAAAAAATATAAAATAAAAAAAGTGCAAAAACTAGTTCCCGGAGGACAGGAACGCCAATATAGTGTTTACAACGGGTTAAAAGCTGTTGAAGAAGATGGTATAATATTAATTCACGACGGTGCAAGGCCTTTCATTCGCAGGGAAACCATTCATCAGCTTGTTGAAAAGGCTCATTTAGAGGGCGCAGCGGTTGTAGCCGTTCCTGTAAAGGATACTGTGAAAAGAGTTCGTAATATGGAAGTCATTGATACTGTTGAACGTTCTAGCTTGTGGGCAGTTCAAACGCCACAAGCTTTTCGTCTTTCCATCGTATTAAAAGCTCATGAAGCGGCCAATAGGGATCAATTTGTAGGAACAGACGATGCAAGTCTTGTAGAAAGAATTGGCGAAAAAGTTTGTATTGTACATGGGGATTATTCAAATATAAAGCTTACAACCCCTGAAGATTTGATTTTTGCCCGTGCGATTTTAGAGAGTGAAAGAGGGGAAAGGGAATGATTCGGATTGGACAAGGTTTTGATGTTCATCAGCTTGTGGAAGGAAAACCGCTTGTGATCGGTGGAGTCAACATTCCTTATGAAAAAGGATTGCTTGGACATTCTGATGCTGATGTTCTTCTTCATGCATTGACAGATGCCTGCTTGGGAGCGATTGGAGAAGGAGATATCGGCAAGCATTTTCCTGATACGGATCCTGCATATAAAGATATTGACTCGGCGAAATTGCTTCAAGAGGTATGGAACTTGGTAAAGGAGAAAGGCTATATATTAGGCAATGCGGATTGTACAATTATTGCTCAAAAACCAAAAATGGCGCCTTACATCCATCAAATGCGTACTAGAATTGCGGAGCTCTTGGAGGCTGAACTTGACCAAGTGAATGTTAAAGCAACGACGACGGAGGAGCTTGGGTTTACAGGACGCGGGGAAGGAATCGCTGCACAGTCAATCGTTTTATTGCAAAAGAAAAAGTAATCTTTGAACATCAATGGTTTGGTGGTACAATATTTTAAAGAATTACGGTTTGATTATTGGAGGGACAAAATATGGCTGACAACGGAATACGGGTTCGCTATGCACCGAGTCCGACGGGGCATTTACATATTGGAAACGCACGCACTGCATTATTTAATTATTTGTTCGCTAGAAGCCAAAATGGGAAATTTATTATCCGAATTGAAGATACCGATCAAAAGCGGAATATCGAAGGAGGAGAACAAAGCCAGCTTTTTTATTTAAAATGGCTTGGAATTGATTGGGACGAAAGCATAGACAAGGGCGGAGATTACGGTCCTTATCGACAATCGGAGCGGACAAGCATTTATAAAAAATATTATGAAGAGCTCTTGGAAAGAGACTTGGCGTATAAATGTTATTGTACGGAAGAGGAGCTTGAAAACGAGCGTCAAGCGCAAATCGATCGCGGTGAAATGCCAAGATATTCAGGGAAATGCGCGCACCTTTCTAAAGAACAGCAAGAGGCACTCGAAAAAGAAGGACGGAAACCAAGCATTCGTTTCCGGGTTCCAAAAGGAAAAATATATAAATGGAACGATATCGTAAAAGGAGATATTTCTTTTGAGTCCGATGATTTTGGGGATTTTGTCATCGTGAAAAAAGACGGAACACCGACTTATAATTTTGCCGTCGCCGTCGACGATCATTTAATGGAAATCAGTCATGTGTTGCGCGGAGAAGACCATATCTCCAATACACCGAAGCAAATGATGATTTATGAAGCTTTTGGATGGGAGCCGCCTGTTTTTGGTCATATGACGTTAATCGTCAATGAAAACAGAAAAAAATTAAGCAAGCGTGATGAGAGCATCATTCAATTTATTGAACAATATGCTGAATTAGGGTATTTGCCTGAAGCGCTCTTTAATTTTATCGGTTTGTTAGGATGGTCTCCTGTTGGGGAAGAAGAGATTTTCAGCAAAGAAGAGTTTATTAAAATTTTTGATCCAAACCGATTATCAAAATCACCTGCTGTTTTCGATACACTGAAATTAAAATGGATGAACAATCAGTACATGAAAAAGCTTGATCTCGAAAAAGTAGTCGACCTTTCGCTGCCCCACCTTGTAAAAGCCGGGCGCATCAGTGAAAATATGTCAGAAGATGAAAGAGATTGGGTGCAACGTCTCATTTCCCTGTATCAAGAGCAAATGAGCTACGGTGCAGAAATTGTCGAATTAAGCGAAATGTTTTTTAAGGAAGAGATAGAGATCGATGAAGAAGGAAAGCTTGTGCTTCAAGAAGAACAAGTTCCTTCCGTGTTAAGCGCATTTTTGGAAGAAGTGAAAGCAATTCAAGATTTCAAAGCAGATGAAATCAAAAAAGCGATTAAGTCAGTTCAAAAGGCGACAGGTCAAAAGGGGAAAAAATTGTTCATGCCGATTCGCGTTGCGACGACCGGGCAGACACACGGTCCTGAGCTGCCGCTTGCCCTTGAGCTCTTAGGAAAAGAAAAGATTATCACAAGGCTGGAAAAAGCACTAGATTAACTTTTTAAAAAAATTGTAATATAGTATTGATGAACAGATGACGGAAAAACGTTGAGAAGGAGAAGTAAGAAAGCAAACGGCTTTTCAGAGAGAACCTCCTTTGGCTGAAAGAGGTTTAAGCACGCGCTTTCTGAAATGCCCCTTCGAGTCTTTTGTCGAAACCAGCGGGAGTAGACAAAAGCGGAGACTCACCGTTATAAGAGTTAAAGTTGAGGGAAAAGAAAAGCTATACTTTTCCCTAAACAGAGTGGAACCGCGCTTATTTGCGTCTCTGTATCTACAGAGGCGCATTTCTTTTTCAGTAGGGTATTATGATTACTTTTTATGGGAGGGAGAAAAATATGTGGAAAATATTAAAAGAAGATGTGGAAGTCGTTTTTGACCAAGACCCTGCTGCGAGATCTTATTTAGAAGTGATCTTAACTTATTCAGGCCTTCACGCCATATGGGCTCATCGGTTGGCGCATGCGTTTTACAAACGGAAATTATACTTTATCGCCAGGGTCATTTCGCAAATAAGCCGCTTTTTCACGGGAATTGAAATCCACCCTGGTGCCAAAATCGGTCGTCGTTTTTTCATCGATCATGGCATGGGTGTCGTTATTGGCGAGACTTGTGAAATTGGCGATAATGTTACTGTATATCAAGGAGTTACATTAGGCGGAACAGGTAAAGAAAAGGGGAAACGGCATCCTACCATCAAAAATAATGTTCTCATTGCAGCTGGCGCGAAGGTATTAGGATCTATTACGATTGGAGAAAACTCGAAAATTGGCGCAGGTTCCGTCGTTTTGCGCGATGTTCCGGATAATTCGACTGTTGTAGGCATTCCGGGGAGAGTTGTTGTGCAAAACGGGAAAAAGGTGAGAAAAGATTTAAATCATAGAGATTTGCCGGATCCTATTTCAGATAAATTAAAAGAGCTTGAAAAAGAAATAGGAAAATTAAAGGCAGAATTAGATAATCTGAAAAAAAAGGAGGGCGTTCAATGAGTATCAAAATTTATAATACATTATCCAGGAAAAAGGAAGAATTTATTCCTTTAGAGGACAACAAGGTAAAGATGTATGTTTGCGGTCCTACCGTTTACAACTATATTCACATCGGAAATGCTAGACCAGCCATTGTATATGATACAGTTCGTCGATATTTGGAGTACAGAGGGTACGATGTGAAATATGTGTCGAATTTTACCGATGTGGATGATAAATTGATTAAAGCTGCAAATGATTTGGGCGAAACGGTTCCGGAAATTGCAGAACGATTTATTAAGGCCTATTTTTCTGATATTGATGCACTGGGATGCAAAAGAGCGGATGTTCATCCTCGTGTAACGGAAAATATGGAGACAATCATTGAATTCATCCAAGCTCTCATTGACAAAAATTATGCCTATGAAGTCGACGGAGATGTGTATTATAAAACACGGTATTTTAAGGAATACGGAAAGCTTTCGCATCAATCAATAGATGAGCTTCATGCCGGTGCCAGAATACAAATTGGCGAAAAAAAGAGAGATCCGCTTGATTTTGCACTTTGGAAAGCAGCAAAAGAAGGGGAATTTTCATGGGATAGCCCTTGGGGAAAAGGACGTCCTGGCTGGCATATTGAATGCTCCGCAATGGCAAGAAAATATTTAGGGGATACAATTGATATTCATGCAGGCGGCCAAGATTTAACTTTTCCGCATCATGAAAATGAGATCGCACAATCCGAAGCGCTTACCGGCAAACCTTTTGCGAAATATTGGATGCATAACGGTTATATTAATATCAACAATGAGAAGATGTCTAAATCACTCGGAAATTTTATTCTTGTTCAAGACGTTTTAAAGCAGTATGACCCACAAGTATTTCGATTTTTTATGCTGTCTGTACACTACCGACATCCTATCAATTATTCGAAAGAACTTTTGGATAGTACAAAAAACGGATTGGAAAGAATCCGCACCTCATATATCAATTTAAAGCATCGGCTGGAAAGTAGTGCGAATCTCACTGATGATGATGAAAAATGGCTGGAAGAAATCAGCCGGCTAAAGAAGGAATTTATTCATGAAATGGACGACGATTTCAATACGGCGAATGCTATATCTGTCATTTTCGATTTAGTGAAACATGCAAACTATTATTTGGAAAGAAAAAACACCTCCGAAAAAGTAATTAAGGCATTTTTGCAGCTATTTAATGAATTTGGCGATGTATTAGGTTTGACATTTGATGTTCAAGAGCTGCTGGACGAAGACATTGAAAGGCTGATAAACGAGCGAAATCAAGCTAGAAAAGAAAGAAATTTTGCTTTAGCCGACAAAATTCGAGATCAGCTCAAGGAAATGAACATTATATTGGAAGATACGCCTCAAGGAACAAGGTGGAAAAGAGGATAAATATGATTGAGCTTGAAAAAATAAAAGAAGCACGGCAGCTTAACGGTCTTGTTTTAGCATATATGGGCGATGCTGTATATGAAGTATTTGTCAGGCATCATCTGTTATCAAAAGGAACTGTCAAACCGGGCCAGCTTCATAAATTGGCGAAGTCGTTTGTTTCGGCCAAAGCGCAGGCAGCGATTTTAAAAACATTAACTGACAACGGCTTTTTCAATGAAGAAGAGCTGGAAATAATGAAAAGAGGGCGAAATGCCAAATCAAACACGGTGCCGAAAAATACCGATGTACAAACATACCGATACAGCACGGCTTTCGAATCTTTAATCGGCTATCTTTTTTTAACAGGTGATCAAGATCGGCTAAACGACGTCATAGATGCTGCAATCGCTGCAACATACGAGAAAGGGGGAGTTGAACGTGGCGGATGAATATATATACGGGAAGAATTCGGTTATCGAAGCATTGAAATCGAACAGGGATATTAACAAAGTGTTTATTGCGGAAAATTCATATACTAAACAAGCGCAGCAAATTATAATGCTGGCGAAAAATAAAGGGGTAGCAGTTCAATTCGTTCCAAAGAAAAAGCTCGATCAGATCGTTTCGGGCAGCCACCAAGGAGTCATTGCGCAAGTTGCTGCATATAAGTATACGGATTTTGAAGATTTGTTCAAATTGTCTGACGAACGCGGGGAAGCGCCCTTTTTTCTGATTCTAGATGAAATTGAAAATCCGGCAAATCTCGGCTCGATTATGAGAACAGCTGATGCTGTTGGAGTACACGGCATTATTATTCCAAAGAACCGGGCGGTCGGTTTAACCAATGTAGTGGCAAAAACGTCAACGGGAGCAATTGAATATGTTCCCGTAGTCCGTGTGACAAACTTGGCACGCACGATTGACGAGCTGAAAAACAGAGGTATATGGATTTACGGCACTGATGCAAAAGGGGAAGACGATTATCGGACAATTGACGGGAAACTGCCCGTTGCATTAGTAATCGGCAGTGAAGGGAAAGGAATCAGCCGCTTAGTAAAAGAAAAGTGCGACTTCCTTGTGAAAATCCCGATGGTTGGTCATGTTACTTCTTTGAACGCCTCCGTTGCTGCCAGTCTATTAATGTATGAAGTTTTTCGTAAACGGCGGCCATCAGGAGAGTAGCCAATGGATATTTTATTAGTCGATGGATACAACATTATTGGTGCTTGGCCTGATCTGCAAAAATTAAAAGATGAAAACAATTTGGAGGATGCAAGGAAGATCCTGATCAACAAGATGGCCGAATATCAAGCATACACGGGGATGAAGGTGATTGTCGTTTTTGATGCTCATTTAGTGAAAGGAATTGAAAAAAAATATTTGGATAATCGTGTGGAAATCATTTTCACGAGAGAAAATGAAACCGCTGATGAACGGATTGAAAAGCTGGCCAAAACATTAAAAAATATTAAGACGAAAATTTATGTAGCAACATCCGACTATATAGAACAATGGACGATTTTTTCCCAGGGAGCTTTGAGAAAATCGGCGCGCGAGCTATATAACGAAGTGGTGTCTATTGAAGAAAGCATTCGAAAAAAAATTCAGCAAATTCAGGGCGAGCGCCCCGCTTCGAAGATTCGCCTTTCTTATGAAGTTGCCGAAAGGTTCGAAAAATGGAGAAGAGGAGATTTATCGTAATTTTGACATAAGTTGACGTTTATGGAAATCTTACAGTATAATATTTCTAATAATTGTATGCGCGGTCGGGGTGATTTGCATGAGTGTTCAAGACAACAAGGGGGAAAAAATAAAAAAATTGCAGAAGCTTGAAGATGAACAAATTGTAGAGCTCGTCCACAAAGGCGACAGCGCTGCATTGGATTTCTTGATCACAAAATACCGGAACTTTGTGCGGGCCAAGGCAAGATCCTACTTTCTCATCGGGGCGGATCGTGAGGATATAATTCAAGAGGGGATGATTGGATTATATAAAGCGATTCGTGACTTTAAAGAGGACAAGCTTACCTCCTTTAAGGCATTTGCCGAGTTGTGCATTACCCGCCAAATGATTACTGCCATTAAAACTGCTACCCGTCAAAAACATATTCCTCTAAACTCGTATGTTTCATTGGATAAACCCATTTATGATGAAGAGTCAGATCGCACACTGATGGATGTAATATCTGGAGCAAAAGTAATGGATCCAGAAGAACTCATCATTAACCAGGAAAAGTTTGATGATATAGAATTGAAAATGGGGGAAATATTATCTGATCTTGAACGGAAAGTGTTGTCCCTTTATTTGGAAGGTCGTTCCTATTTAGAAATTTCAGAAGAATTAAACAGGCATGTAAAATCTATTGACAATGCCTTGCAGCGGGTGAAAAGAAAGCTAGAAAGATACTTGGAGCTGAGGGAATTTACTTCATAACTCATTGACATAAAAATTGCCATTATGTTACTGTTTAATAGAGTAAGTATCGGTAGGTGTAATATGAGAAAAAAAATAGTTCTAGCTTGTTCTCAATGCGGCAGCCGAAATTATTCAACGATGAAAAAGGCGATCGAAGAACGGTTGGAAATCAAAAAGTTTTGTAAAACGTGCCAAGCTCATACCACTCATCGGGAAACAAAGTAAATTGCACGATTCTTGGATTTCTGGAGGTAAACAAATGCAGCGCTTGACTGGATTTTTTCGAGATGTCGTAAAAGAAATGAAAAAGGTCAGCTGGCCGAAAAGAAAGGAATTGGTTCGCTATACGATTACGGTCATTACAACGGTAGCCTTTTTTGCTATATTTTTTGCTATTGTCGACTTAGGAATTTCTGAGTTATTAAGGCTTATTCTTGAATAAAAGCCTTTTATCCATGATATAATAGATATTATTCATAAGTCCGTCAGTAAACCCGGTAAACGGGTTTTTTCATTGCCTAAAAATGAAATGGGGAGGGAAGGACAAGGTCCTCTGATATGGAAAAGAACTGGTATGTTGTGCATACATATTCCGGCTATGAAAATAAAGTAAAAGCGAATTTAGAAAAACGCGTAGAGTCAATGGGCATGCAGGACAAAATTTTTCGTGTGATCGTCCCTGAAGAAGAAGAAATGGATATGAAAAGCGGAAAGAAAAAAGTGACGAAAAAAAAGGTTTTCCCTGGGTATGTTTTAGTAGAGCTCATCATGACGGATGATTCATGGTATGTGGTTCGCAACACTCCCGGAGTTACCGGATTCGTCGGCTCTGCAGGGTCTGGATCTAAACCAACTCCGCTTTTGCCGGAAGAAGTACAGGCAATTTTCAAACGCATGGGAATAGAAGAGGCTCGTGTGGAAGTTGATTTTGAATTAAAAGAAACGGTAAAAGTAAATGACGGCCCGTTTGCTAATTTCACGGGCGTTATCGAAGAAATCGATACAGATAGAAAAAAAGTCAAAGTTCTCGTCAATATGTTTGGGCGTGAAACACCAGTTGAACTAGATTTTTCCCAAGTTTCCAAATTGTAAAATGTAGAAAAACAAACTTGAAATCATTAATTAAAAATGGTAATATTTCTTAAGTCGATATGTCTCTGAAAGAGACTGAATGATGCATTAATCTTTCTCTCATTCATATAAAGAAGGATGTTGCATGAGTGGGAGGGTTTTACCCTATTACCACATCACGGACTTAAGGAGGTGTGTCTCGTGGCTAAAAAAGTGATTAAAATCGTGAAATTGCAGATTCCTGCAGGTAAAGCTAATCCTGCGCCGCCAGTAGGACCTGCTCTCGGTCAAGCTGGGGTTAATATCATGGGATTCTGTAAAGAGTTCAACGCTCGCACGGCTGATCAAGCTGGCTTAATTATTCCTGTTGAAATTACGGTATTTGAAGACCGTTCATTTACATTTATTACGAAAACTCCGCCTGCTGCCGTTCTTTTGAAAAAAGCAGCTGGAATTGAATCGGGTTCTGGTGAACCGAATCGTAATAAAGTGGCAACAATTAAACGCGATAAAGTTCGCGAAATTGCCGAAACGAAAATGCCTGACTTAAATGCAGCTAGCGTTGAAGCAGCAATGCGTATGGTTGAAGGCACAGCCCGAAGCATGGGCATTGTGATCGAAGACTAATCAATATGCATTGGTGTAGTAGGTTGCGAGTTTGTTTATTCAAGTTCGCAACCTTTATTCGTGGGAGGTTATTCCGCTAAAACCACATAAGGAGGAAAATGATATGGCAAAAAGAGGTAAAAAATATTTAGAAGCTGCAAAGCTTGTTGATCGTTCAAAAGCTTATGACGTAAAAGAAGCAATTGAATTAGTAAAGAAAACGAATATCGCAAACTTTGATGCGACAGTTGAAGTTGCATTCCGCCTTGGCGTTGATCCTCGTAAAAACGATCAGCAAATCCGCGGGGCTGTTGTGCTGCCGAACGGTACAGGTAAAACACAACGTGTATTAGTGTTCGCTAAAGGGGAAAAAGCAAAAGAAGCGGAAGCTGCTGGTGCGGATTATGTCGGCGACAGCGACTACATCAATAAAATTCAACAAGGCTGGTTTGACTTCGATGTTGTTGTGGCTACCCCTGATATGATGGGTGAAGTCGGTAAACTTGGACGTATTTTAGGTCCTAAAGGTTTAATGCCGAACCCTAAAACAGGAACGGTAACATTTGAAGTTGAAAAAGCTGTCAAAGAAATTAAAGCTGGTAAAGTTGAATACCGTGTAGATAAAGCTGGGAACGTTCATGTTCCAATCGGAAAAACTTCTTTTGACAGTGAAAAATTAGTTGAAAACTTTACAACAATCTACGATGCGCTATTAAAAGCAAAACCGGCAGCGGCAAAAGGCACTTACATGAAAAACGTTTCTGTAACGTCTACAATGGGCCCTGGAATTAAAGTAGATCCTTCCAGCTTTGTCGTGAAATAATAAACCGGTTTGACAAGCAGGGTGTATTTTAGTAAAATAAAAATGTTGTGTAATTAAATAGAATTCATTTATACCGTAGACAGTAGGTGCCGAAAGGCTTAATATCCTACCGAGGTGTATGATATAGATTAAGCGGAACGTTTGCTTATTTGTACGATACCTCCATGTCTGCGGGCATGGAGGTATTTCATTTCACCGGCGGTATAAGTGTTCATTTTCAATTTGCAGGAGGTGTAAACAAATGAGCAGCGCAATTGAAAAGAAGAAACAGATCGTTGAAGAAATTGCAGCCAAATTCCGTGAAAGCGTCTCTACTGTTATCGTAGATTACCGCGGTCTTAATGTAGCGGAAGTAACGGAATTGCGCAAAAGACTTCGTGAAGCAAATATAGAGTTCAAGGTTTACAAAAATACGTTAACTCGCCGTGCTGTTGAACAAGCAGAAATTTCTGGATTAGAAGAAGTGCTGACTGGTCCAAACGCTATCGCATTTAGCACTGAAGATGTCGTGGCGCCTGCTAAAATTTTGAATGATTTTGCAAAAGAGCATGAAGCGCTTGAGATTAAAGCTGGCGTCATCGAAGGCAATGTTGCAACAGTTGATGAAATTAAAGCGATTGCTGACCTTCCATCTCGCGAAGGCTTGCTTTCTATGTTGCTTTCTGTACTGCAAGCTCCTATTCGCAACTTTGCACTTGCAACAAAAGCAGTTGCAGATCAAAAAGAAGAGCAAGGCGCTTAAAGCAAATTTTCGTATGAAACTATTAGCAATTTAAAACATAAGGAGGAAAAACAAATGACAAAAGAACAAATTATTGAAGCGATAAAAGAAATGACTGTTCTTGAACTTAACGACTTAGTAAAAGCAATCGAAGAAGAATTTGGCGTAACTGCTGCTGCTCCTGTTGCTGTGGTTGGTGGCGCTGGCGGCGGTGAAGCTGCTGCAGAAAAAACTGAATTCGATGTTATTCTTGCTAATGCAGGTGCACAAAAAATTAAAGTTATCAAAGTTGTTCGTGAAATCACTGGCCTTGGCTTAAAAGAAGCAAAAGAATTAGTTGACAACACTCCAAAACCATTAAAAGAAGGCGTATCTAAAGAAGAAGCTGAAGAACTTAAAGCAAAACTTGAAGAAGTTGGAGCAGAAGTTGAAGTTAAGTAAAAGCTGTTAAATAAATAGAAAAGCTCGCTGATTCATTGGCGGGCTTTTCTTTTATGTATGAATTTCTGCCTGTAGAAAATACTCCTAAAAAAGGGGTGCAGAAAATGAGCGAACATTATTTTTCAGAAAAACCGGAAGTGGAAAGCAATAGGAGAAAAATTGAGTGCACGTTGAGAAATCATCCATTTGCGTTCATGACCGACCGCGGAGTTTTTTCAAAACGGGAGGTTGATTTTGGAACGCAGCTATTAATTGAAACTTTCGCTGCTCCCGAAATTCCAGGAGATATTTTGGATGTAGGCTGCGGATACGGACCGATCGGATTGTCAATTGCAAAATCGAAACCCGATAGAATGATTGATATGATCGATATAAATGAAAGGGCAGTCGAACTTGCAGAACTGAATGCTCGAATAAACAACATTCAAAATGTCCGTGTGTTTCAAAGCAATTTGTTTGAAAAGCTGGAAGGGAAATGGTATGCTGCTATTTTAGCAAACCCTCCCATTCGGGCTGGAAAACAAGTCGTCCATCATATATTTGAAAAAAGCTTTGATCATTTAAAAGACCATGGAGAGCTTTGGATCGTTATCCAAAAAAAGCAGGGGGCTCCTTCCGCTAAACAAAAGCTGGAGACTCTGTTTCGTTCGGTAGAAGTGGCAGAGAGAAAAAAAGGTTATTATATTTTTAAAGCAAAAAAAGATTGACCTGCAATCCAGGATATGTTAACATTATAAAATGCCAATATATTAATTTCCATTTGTAGCTAAATTTTTTCTTGGATGTATAGAACCAATCCATTAAGGAAAAAATAATAAAATCAACTATTTCTGCGCAGTGGTTTTCTTTTTTCATAAAGAAAATCCTTTTTCTTTTTACTTGTAATAGTATTTATTTTATTATATAAAACATGGAATGCTATTTACAAGATATTATTATGCTGATTTGAGGGGTGACTCAGTTGACAAGTCAACTAGTTCAGTACGGACGACACCGCCAACGCAGAAGTTATGCGCGTATTAAAGAAGTGTTGGAATTACCTAATCTTATTGAAATCCAAACCTCTTCGTATCAGTGGTTTCTTGATGAGGGTCTTCGTGAAATGTTTCAAGACATATCTCCTATCGAAGATTTCACTGGTAACCTCTCGCTTGAGTTTATTGACTACAGCTTAGGTGAACCGAAATACTCCGTTGAAGAAGCAAAAGAACGCGATGTTACTTATTCTGCCCCGCTGCGGGTAAAAGTGCGCCTAATTAATAAAGAAACAGGCGAAGTGAAAGATCAAGATGTATTTATGGGCGATTTTCCGCTTATGACGGAAACCGGCACATTTGTGATCAATGGTGCAGAACGAGTAATTGTTTCCCAATTAGTCCGTTCACCTAGTGTTTACTACAGCGACAAAATTGATAAAAACGGTAAGAAGGGCTTTACAGCTACCGTCATTCCAAACCGTGGCGCTTGGTTAGAGTACGAAACAGATGCAAAAGATGTTATATATGTCCGCATTGATCGCACTCGCAAATTACCAGTTACGGTTCTTTTACGTGCCCTTGGGTTTGGCTCTGATCAAGAAATCATCGATGTGTTCGGAGAAAATGAATATTTAAGAAATACGTTGGATAAAGACAATACCGAAAGCCCAGAAAAGGCGCTTCTTGAAATTTACGAACGCCTGCGTCCTGGTGAACCGCCAACAGTTGAAAATGCAAAAAGCTTATTGATCTCCCGTTTCTTTGATCCAAAAAGATATGATTTAGCAAGTGTCGGCAGATATAAAATTAACAAGAAACTTCATATCAAAAACCGACTCTTTAATCAACGATTAGCAGAAACTCTAGTCGACCCTGAAACTGGAGAAATCATTGCTGAAAAAGGAACTATTATTGATAGAAGAACGCTGGATAAAATTTTGCCTTACCTTGAAAAAGGAATAGGGTTTAAAAAATTCACTCCTGATGGTGGAGTAGTTGATGAAGACATCACGTACCAATCTATTAAAATTTATGCTCCAAACGATCCGGATGGAGAAAAAATTCTCAACGTTGTTGGCAACGCAAACATTGATGAAAGTGTAAAAAACATTACGCCAGCAGACATTATTGCGTCCATCAGCTACTTCTTTAATTTGCTATATGGAGTAGGAAATACAGATGATATTGACCATCTAGGAAACCGCCGTCTTCGTTCGGTAGGGGAGCTTTTGCAAAACCAGTTCCGAATCGGACTTTCACGGATGGAGCGTGTTGTGAGGGAAAGAATGTCCATTCAGGATGCCAATACGATTACTCCGCAGCAATTAATCAACATCCGTCCAGTAATTGCGGCCATTAAAGAATTTTTTGGCAGCTCCCAATTGTCCCAATTCATGGATCAAACCAATCCTCTTGCAGAACTGACGCATAAGCGCCGTTTATCTGCATTGGGACCTGGCGGACTCACACGTGAACGAGCAGGCTTTGAAGTTCGCGACGTCCATTATTCCCATTATGGACGCATGTGTCCAATTGAAACGCCTGAAGGTCCAAATATCGGATTGATTAACTCATTATCAACATATGCAAAAGTAAACCGTTTCGGTTTTATTGAAACGCCGTATAGAAGAGTTGACCCTGAAACAGGGAAGGTAACAGACCGAATTGACTATTTGACAGCTGACGAAGAAGATAACTATGTTGTTGCTCAGGCTAACGTGCCAGTAGCAGAGGATGGAACGTTTTTAGAAGATAATATTGTTGCCCGTTTCCGCGGGGAAAACATAGTGGTGAAAAAAGACCGTGTCGACTACATGGACGTTTCGCCTAAGCAAGTTGTATCAGCAGCAACAGCTTGTATCCCGTTCTTGGAAAACGATGACTCCAACCGTGCATTAATGGGTGCGAACATGCAGCGCCAAGCTGTTCCTTTGCTTCAACCAGAAGCGCCTATTGTTGGTACCGGAATGGAGTATGTATCGGCTAGAGACTCTGGAGCAGCTGTCATCTGCAAGCACGCAGGCGTTGTCGAACGAGTTGAAGCCAACAGAATTTTAGTTCGCCGTTATGAAGAAGTGGACGGCCAAAAGGTTAAAGGTGATCTCGACGAGTACAAATTGTTGAAATTCGTCCGTTCCAACCAAGGAATGTGCTACAATCAGCGCCCAATTGTATCTGTTGGAGACGAAGTCGAGAAAGGCGAAATTTTAGCTGACGGTCCTTCCATGGAAAAGGGAGAGCTTGCTTTAGGCCGAAATGTACTTGTCGCCTTTATGACATGGGATGGATATAACTATGAAGATGCCATCATCATGAGCGAGCGTCTTGTAAAAGAAGACGTTTATACTTCCATCCATATTGAAGAATATGAGTCTGAGTCCCGTGATACAAAATTGGGTCCGGAAGAAATCACTCGTGATATTCCAAATGTCGGAGAAGACGCTCTTCGCAACTTGGATGAACGAGGCATTGTCCGCATTGGAGCAGAAGTTAAAGACGGCGACTTGCTTGTTGGGAAAGTAACGCCAAAAGGAGTTACAGAACTGACTGCTGAAGAACGATTATTGCACGCTATTTTTGGAGAAAAAGCACGTGAGGTTCGTGATACATCACTTCGTGTTCCGCATGGGGGCGGAGGTATTGTTCTTGATGTAAAAGTGTTTAACCGTGAAGACGGAGATGAACTGCCTCCAGGTGTCAACCAGCTGGTGCGTGTATACATTGTACAGAAGCGTAAAATCTCTGAAGGGGATAAAATGGCAGGCCGCCATGGAAACAAAGGGGTTATTTCCCGAATTCTTCCTGAGGAGGACATGCCGTTTTTGCCGGATGGAACACCAGTTGACATCATGTTAAATCCATTAGGAGTACCTTCCCGGATGAACATCGGGCAAGTATTGGAATTGCACCTAGGAATGGCGGCTAAGAAGCTGGGCATTCATGTTGCAACTCCGGTATTCGATGGTGCGACAGAAGAAGATGTATGGTCAACAATTGAAGAAGCTGGGATGGCCCGTGATGCGAAAACGGTCCTTTACGACGGCCGCACTGGGGAACCTTTCGATAATCGCGTGTCTGTCGGAATCATGTATATGATCAAACTGGCGCACATGGTTGACGATAAACTGCATGCTCGTTCCACAGGTCCATACTCGCTTGTTACACAGCAACCGCTCGGCGGTAAAGCACAGTTCGGTGGACAGCGGTTCGGAGAAATGGAGGTTTGGGCTTTAGAAGCCTATGGAGCAGCATATACATTGCAAGAAATCCTTACTGTAAAATCAGACGATGTTGTCGGTCGTGTAAAAACATACGAGGCAATCGTAAAAGGCGAAAATGTGCCTGAACCTGGAGTTCCTGAATCTTTCAAAGTATTAATTAAGGAGCTTCAAAGCTTAGGACTGGATGTTAAAATTCTCTCAAGCGATGAACAAGAAATCGAAATGAGAGAATTGGAAGATGAGGTAAATTCCACCCAGTCAGATGGCCTCTCTTTAACGACTGATACAATCGAAGAGGAAATTGTTGATAAAGAAGAAAAAGATGCAGTTGCCAAAGAGTAAAGGAATTTTTTGCTACGGAAGATAAAAAGGGAGGTAGGCCCCTTGCTGGATGTAAATAATTTTGAGTATATGCACATCGGTCTTGCTTCACCTGATAAAATTCGTTCATGGTCATATGGTGAAGTGAAAAAACCAGAAACGATCAACTATCGTACTTTAAAGCCTGAAAAAGACGGTTTGTTTTGTGAACGTATATTCGGTCCGACAAAAGATTGGGAATGCCACTGCGGAAAATATAAACGGGTTCGCTATAAAGGCGTAGTATGCGATCGATGCGGTGTTGAGGTTACGCGAGCAAAAGTGCGTCGGGAGAGAATGGGGCATATCGAACTTGCTGCCCCTGTCTCTCATATTTGGTATTTCAAAGGGATTCCAAGCCGTATGGGACTAGTTCTTGACATGTCACCTCGAGCATTGGAAGAAGTTATTTATTTTGCCTCTTACGTCGTGACAGATCCTGGGGACACACCACTTGAAAAGAAACAGCTTTTATCTGAAAAAGAGTATCGCACATACCGCGAGAAATACGGAAATGCCTTCCAAGCATCAATGGGTGCGGAAGCAATTAAAAAATTATTGCAAGATATCAATCTTGATAAAGAAGTAGAAGCGTTAAAAGAAGAGCTTAAATCTTCTCAAGGCCAGCGGCGCACAAGAGCGATTAAACGCCTTGAAGTGATGGAAGCATTCAGAAATTCCGGGAATGACCCTTCATGGATGGTGTTGGATGTACTTCCTGTCATTCCGCCTGAATTGCGGCCGATGGTTCAATTGGATGGCGGACGCTTTGCAACTTCCGATTTGAACGATTTGTATCGCCGTGTTATTAACCGAAACAATCGTTTAAAAAGACTGTTGGATCTTGGAGCGCCAAGTATCATCGTGCAAAATGAGAAACGGATGCTTCAAGAGGCTGTTGACGCTCTTATTGACAATGGACGCCGTGGTCGTCCAGTTACTGGACCGGGAAATCGTCCACTGAAGTCACTCTCTCATATGCTGAAAGGAAAGCAAGGACGCTTCCGTCAAAACCTGTTAGGAAAACGGGTTGACTACTCTGGACGTTCCGTTATCGTTGTCGGCCCAAATCTGAAAATGTATCAATGCGGTTTGCCAAAGGAAATGGCGCTTGAGCTCTTTAAGCCTTTTGTCATGAAGGAGCTTGTTGAAAAAGGGCTGGCACATAACATTAAAAGCGCCAAACGGAAAATTGAACGCGTCCATCCTGAAGTTTGGGATGTGTTGGAGGAAGTCATTAAAGAACATCCGGTTCTGCTTAACCGGGCACCGACTTTGCACAGATTAGGAATCCAAGCGTTCGAACCGACGTTAGTCGAAGGGCGTGCCATTCGTCTACATCCGTTGGTATGTACAGCCTATAATGCTGACTTCGACGGTGACCAAATGGCTGTTCACGTTCCGTTATCGGCAGAAGCACAAGCAGAAGCAAGGCTGTTAATGCTTGCGGCTCAAAACATTTTAAATCCGAAAGACGGAAAACCGGTTGTTACGCCTTCACAAGATATGGTGTTGGGGAACTATTACTTAACAATGGAACGTGAAGGAGCGATCGGAGAAGGGAAAATTTTCAAAGATCCTGATGAGGCGCTCATTGCCTATCAAAACGGCCATGTACATTTGCATACACGAATTGCAGTACATGCCGGTTCCTTAAAGAACGAAACATTTACAGAAGAACAAAATAAAAAGCTTCTGATCACAACGGTAGGAAAATTAATATTCAACGAAATACTGCCGAATTCGTTCCCGTATATTAATGAGCCGTCAACTAAGAACATTCAAGAATGCACGCCTGATAAATATTTTGTTGATCCGGCACAGGTAGATGTGCGGGAGCACATTAAAAACCAAGAAATCATTCCGCCATTTAAAAAAGGAATTTTAGGAAAAATTATTGCCGAAGTCTTTAAGAGATTCCATATTACTGAAACATCGAAAATGCTTGACCGCTTAAAAGATTTAGGCTTTAAATATTCGACTAAAGCCGGAATTACAATCGGTGTTTCTGATATTGTTGTGTTGGCGGAAAAAGAAGCAATTTTAAAAGAGGCGCAAGCTAAAGTTGACAATGTCTTGAAGCAATTCAGACGCGGATTAATCACTGAAGATGAGCGGTACGATCGTGTTATCTCTATTTGGAGTGCTGCTAAAGACACCATTCAAAGCAAGCTGATGAATTCATTAGATAAGCGGAATCCGATTTTCATGATGAGCGATTCAGGAGCTCGCGGAAATGCATCTAACTTCACACAGCTTGCGGGAATGCGCGGACTGATGGCTAACCCTGCTGGACGAATTATTGAGCTTCCGATTAAATCGAGTTTTAGAGAAGGTTTGACAGTGTTAGAATACTTCATCTCGACCCATGGTGCCAGAAAAGGTCTGGCAGATACAGCATTAAAAACTGCTGACTCCGGTTATTTAACACGCCGCCTTGTAGATGTTGCGCAAGATGTGATTATTCGTGAGGAAGACTGCGGAACAGACAGAGGAATTTTAGCGAGAGCGCTGAAAGACGGTTCAGAAGTTATCGAAAAACTCGAGGAACGGATTATCGGACGATATGCAAGAAGATCGGTTATTCATCCTGAAACGGGCGAAGTGCTTGTCAGGGAAAATGAAATGATTACCGAAGACATAGCAGCTCAAATTATCAATGCAGGGATAGAAGAAGTTTGGATTCGCTCTGCATTCACATGTAATACAAGACATGGTGTATGTAAAAAATGTTATGGACGGAACTTGGCTACCGGCACTGATGTCGAAGTAGGCGAAGCGGTAGGAATTATCGCAGCTCAATCGATCGGAGAGCCGGGTACACAGCTGACGATGCGTACTTTCCACACCGGTGGGGTTGCCGGCGACGACATTACCCAAGGTTTGCCGCGTGTTCAAGAATTGTTTGAAGCCCGTAATCCAAAAGGGCAAGCGGTTATTTCAGAAATTGACGGGGTAGTTGCTGAAATTAATGAAGTGAGAGATAAGCAGCAAGAAATTGTCGTCCGCGGTGAAGTGGAAACACGCACATACACGGCGCCATTTAACGCCCGCTTAAAAGTAGCTGTGGGGGACCGTGTAGAGCGCGGCCAAGAAATTACGGAAGGTTCAATAGATCCAAAAGAATTGTTGAAAGTAAAAGACATTTTAGCCGTTCAAGAATATTTGCTTCGTGAAGTGCAAAAAGTGTACAGAATGCAAGGTGTGGAAATCGGCGATAAGCATATTGAAGTAATGGTGCGGCAAATGCTGCGGAAAGTCCGTGTCATCGATTCCGGCGATACGGATGTTCTGCCGGGAACACTCCTTGACGTTCATCAATTTACAGAAGCAAATAAAAAGGTGCTTTTGGAAGGAAAACGCCCTGCAACAGGACGTCCGGTATTGCTCGGTATTACAAAGGCATCGCTTGAAACGGAGTCCTTCTTGTCTGCCGCATCATTCCAAGAGACAACACGCGTATTAACGGATGCGGCCATTAAAGGAAAACGGGATGAACTGTTAGGCTTGAAGGAAAATGTTATTATCGGTAAGCTTGTTCCGGCTGGAACAGGAATGCAGCTCTATAGAAAAATAAAACCGGTCATGAATAAAAAATCCGTTGACGAAACGATTTCGGTTGAATAATTGTCGGGGAAAAGATGGATGCCGTAAAATGCACAGTTGACATCCATCTTTTCCAATGTTAATATTATCAAGGTGTGTAAATATCACCTGTCACTTTGGAGGATATGAAATATGTCTTATGAAAAAGTAGCACAGGCTGAAAAGATTATTATTGGTACAAAGCAAACAGTGAAAGCTCTGAAAAATGACACTGTAAAGGAAGTTATCATTGCAGTGGATGCTGACCCGAAAGTGACAAACAAAGTGGTTCAGCTGGCTGAAGAGAAAGAAGTTCCTTTAATTAAGGTCGATTCTATGAAGAAGCTCGGAAAAGCTTGCGGAATAGAAGTTGGAGCGGCAGCTGTTGCAATTATAAAATAAACATTGTTTTTGTAGATTTCTGCAAAAACAATTGTTTTTACCAAATTATGAACCGCCTGGATGTGTGGGTTTGAAAAAACGTTTGAAGGGAGGAAATGTATATGCCTACAATTAACCAATTAGTGCGAAAAGGCCGCACGCGCAAAGTAGTAAAATCAAAATCTCCTGCGTTAAACAAAGGATACAACAGCTTCAAAAAAGAACAAACAAATTTATCTTCGCCGCAAAAACGAGGAGTATGTACACGTGTTGGAACAATGACACCTAAAAAACCAAACTCAGCTCTTCGTAAATATGCACGTGTCCGCTTGTCAAACGGAATTGAAGTAACAGCTTATATTCCGGGGATCGGACATAACCTGCAAGAGCACAGCGTTGTGCTAATCCGCGGCGGACGTGTAAAAGACTTGCCTGGTGTCCGCTATCATATCGTACGCGGAGCTCTTGACACAGCTGGAGTTGAAAACCGTAAGCAAGGCCGTTCCAAATATGGAACGAAACGTCCTAAAAACTAAAAGATAATATAATAAATACAGAATGAAGGGAGGAATTTAGTGATGCCACGTAAAGGACCTGTACCAAAACGTGACGTACTACCAGATCCAATTTACAATTCAAAATTAGTAACTCGTCTGATTAATAAAATCATGATTGACGGTAAAAAAAGCAAAGCGCAAAAAATTCTTTACAATGCATTTGATATCGTGAGAGAACGAACTGGCAAAGATCCAATGGAAGTGTTTGAACAAGCATTGAAAAATATTATGCCAGTATTAGAAGTTCGTGCACGCCGAGTAGGGGGCGCAAACTACCAAGTACCTGTAGAGGTTCGTCCTGAACGCCGCACAACTTTGGGTCTTCGCTGGTTAGTAAACTATGCCCGTCTTCGTGGTGAAAGAACGATGGAAGAACGTCTTGCGGCTGAAATCATTGACGCAGCAAACAACACAGGTGCGGCAGTGAAAAAGCGTGAAGATACACATAAAATGGCTGAAGCGAATAGAGCATTTGCACATTACCGCTGGTAATAAACATAATATTTATCAATACCCATGAAGGAAGGAGAAATTACCCGATGCCAAGAGAGTTCTCCTTAGAAAAAACTCGCAATATCGGTATTATGGCGCACATTGATGCTGGTAAGACGACAACAACTGAGAGAATTTTGTTCTATACAGGCCGCATTCACAAAATCGGGGAGACTCACGAAGGAGCTTCCCAAATGGACTGGATGGAGCAAGAACAAGAACGCGGTATTACCATTACATCTGCCGCTACAACAGCTCAATGGAAGGGACATCGGATCAATATTATTGATACGCCAGGGCACGTAGACTTCACGGTTGAAGTTGAACGTTCTTTGAGAGTCCTAGACGGAGCAGTTGCAGTTCTTGATGCTCAGTCTGGTGTTGAGCCGCAAACGGAAACAGTTTGGCGCCAAGCAACAACATACGGAGTGCCGCGCATTGTATTTGTTAACAAAATGGATAAAATCGGCGCAGACTTTTTATACTCTGTCAAAACACTTCACGATCGCTTAGAGGCTAACGCACACCCTATTCAGCTCCCGATTGGAGCAGAAGATCAATTTGAAGGTATCATTGACCTTGTGGAAATGAAAGCATATTACTATCTGGATGATCTAGGTACGCGTTCGGAAGCTCGTGAAATTCCAGACGAGTATAAAGAACAAGCAGAAGAGCTGCACACTCGATTGATTGAAGCAGTTGCAGAGCTTGATGAAGAATTGATGATGAAGTACCTTGAAGGAGAGGAAATTTCCGTTGACGAGTTGAAAGCAGCTATCCGTAAAGGTACTTGTAACGTTGAGTTTTATCCTGTTTTATGCGGCTCAGCTTTTAAAAACAAAGGCGTGCAGCTAATGCTGGATGCGGTAATTGATTACTTGCCATCGCCAATCGATGTGCCACCGATAAAAGGCGTCATCCCTGATACAGAGGAAGAAACAGTTCGCAAATCAAGCGACGATGAACCATTTGCTGCATTGGCGTTTAAAGTAATGACAGACCCATATGTAGGAAAATTAACTTTCTTCCGCGTATATTCAGGAACATTAAGTTCCGGTTCATACGTATCCAATTCCACAAAAGGTAAACGTGAACGGATTGGACGTATTCTACAAATGCACGCGAATCACCGCGAAGAAATTCCAATGGTATATGCAGGTGATATTGCTGCTGCAGTTGGTTTAAAAGATACAACAACTGGAGATACTCTATGTGATGAAAATCATCCGGTTATTTTAGAATCGATGGAGTTTCCAGAGCCTGTTATCAGAGTTGCGATTGAACCTAAATCAAAAGCAGACCAAGACAAAATGTCAACAGCATTGCAAAAACTATCTGAAGAAGACCCAACATTCAAATCGCATACGGATCCGGAAACTGGCCAAACAATTATTGCCGGTATGGGCGAACTTCACCTTGACATTATCGTTGACCGTATGAAACGTGAATTTAAAGTTGAATGTAATGTAGGTGCGCCACAAGTTGCGTATCGCGAAACATTCCGCTCATCCGCACAAGTTGAAGGTAAATTCGTACGTCAATCAGGCGGACGCGGACAATACGGTCACGTTTGGATCGAATTCAGTCCAAATGAAGAAGGAAAAGGATTTGAATTCGAAAACGCAATTGTCGGTGGTGTCGTTCCACGCGAGTACATCCCAGCGGTTCAGGCTGGTTTGGAAGATGCTATGCAAAACGGTGTGCTTGCAGGCTATCCGTTAATTGACATTAAAGCTAAACTTTTTGATGGGTCTTACCACGATGTTGACTCAAGTGAGATGGCGTTTAAAATTGCCGCTTCACTTGCCCTTAAAAATGCTGCTCAAAAATGTAACCCGGTACTCCTTGAGCCAATTATGAAAGTTGAAGTAATTGTACCTGAAGAGTACATGGGAGACATCATGGGTGATATCACTTCACGCCGTGGACGTGTGGAAGGAATGGAAGCACGTGGAAATGCACAAGTTGTAAAAGCAATGGTTCCACTTGCTGAAATGTTTGGTTATGCAACCGCACTTCGTTCCAATACACAAGGACGCGGTACATTTACGATGCACTTCGATCATTACGAAGAGGTGCCTAAAAACATTGCAGAAGAAATTATCAAAAAAAATAAAGGCGAATAATTGATTTTCAACCATTGTTCAAGTATAAATACTTATGTAGCCCTTGGATGCGGATGCACTTGCGCCGCCTCCAAGTATTCTATATATTTATTTAAAATGAAACATATTTTTTTAAGGAGGAAAAATTACTTATGGCTAAAGCGAAATATGAACGCTCTAAACCACATGTTAACATTGGTACAATCGGCCACGTTGACCATGGTAAAACTACTTTGACTGCAGCTATTACTACTGTTCTTGCAAAACAAGGTAAAGCTGAAGCTCGTGCATATGATCAAATTGACGGTGCTCCAGAAGAGCGTGAACGCGGAATCACGATTTCAACTGCACACGTAGAATACGAAACTGACAACCGCCACTATGCACACGTTGACTGCCCTGGACACGCAGACTATGTTAAAAACATGATCACTGGTGCTGCTCAAATGGACGGCGCTATCCTAGTTGTTTCTGCTGCTGACGGTCCTATGCCGCAAACTCGTGAGCACATTCTTTTATCTCGCCAAGTAGGTGTGCCTTACATCGTTGTATTCTTAAACAAATGCGACATGGTAGACGACGAAGAATTATTAGAACTAGTTGAAATGGAAGTTCGTGACCTTCTTTCTGAATATGACTTCCCTGGCGACGATGTACCTGTTATCAAAGGTTCTGCGCTTAAAGCACTTGAAGGAGATGCTGAATGGGAAGAAAAAATCATTGAATTAATGAACGCAGTTGACGAATACATCCCAACTCCAGAACGCGATACAGAAAAACCTTTCATGATGCCTGTTGAAGACGTATTCTCTATCACTGGTCGCGGTACAGTTGCAACTGGTCGTGTAGAACGCGGCGTTGTAAAAGTTGGTGACGAAGTAGAAATCGTTGGTTTAGCTGAAGAATCTAAGAAAACAACTGTTACTGGTGTTGAAATGTTCCGTAAGCTTCTTGATCAAGCTGAAGCTGGAGACAACATCGGTGCTTTACTTCGCGGTATCGCACGTGACGAAGTAGAACGCGGTCAAGTTTTAGCAAAACCTGGTTCTATCACACCGCACAAAAAATTCAAAGCACAAGTTTACGTTCTTTCTAAAGAAGAAGGTGGACGTCATACTCCATTCTTCTCTAACTACCGTCCACAATTCTATTTCCGTACTACAGACGTAACTGGAATTATCACTCTTCCAGAAGGCGTAGAAATGGTAATGCCTGGAGATAACGTTGAAATGACTGTTGAACTCATTTCTCCAGTTGCGATTGAAGACGGTACGAAATTCTCTATCCGCGAAGGCGGTCGTACTGTAGGTGCAGGATCTGTTTCAGCTATCCTTGACTAATTGAAAAAAGCGAGTCGAATAGGCTCGCTTTTTTTATTATAAATATGAAGTCTGCAAAGCATTAACTTTTAAAGAAACAACACTAAATTTTATAGGAAATCCTGAATTTTTCTTGCATTAGACACCTGTTTTTTATATAATGTATACCGTTGGTCTTTGACTGCGATGAAGCGGGAGGTTGCTGATACACCCGGCCGCTTTGCCATGGCGGGCGTACAGGAAATTCTCGTGGAGAATTGTCTATGGAAAGTAGGCGAAAAGGAGGGAAAATAATGGCAAAACAAAAAATTCGAATTCGATTAAAAGCGTATGATCACAGAATCCTTGATCAATCTGCCGAAAAAATTGTGGAAACTGCAAAACGTTCGGGAGCAAATGTTTCTGGTCCAATTCCGCTACCGACTGAAAAAACAGTTTATACAATTCTTCGAGCAGTGCACAAATATAAAGATTCTCGTGAACAATTTGAAATGCGTACACATAAACGTTTAATCGATATTGTCAACCCTACACCGCAAACGGTTGATGCGTTAATGCGTTTAGATTTGCCTTCTGGTGTAGACATTGAAATTAAACTGTAACGATAGATTAAAACATTTGAAATTTAGGAGGTGTGACTCATGACCAAAGGAATCTTAGGAAGAAAAATTGGAATGACGCAAGTATTTGCAGAAAACGGTGAATTAATTCCTGTTACTGTAGTTGAAGCATCCCCAAACGTCGTTCTTCAAAAGAAGACTGTTGAAACAGACGGCTACGATGCGATTCAACTAGGTTTTGAAGACAAGCGTGAAAAGCTTGCAAACAAGCCGGAAAAAGGTCACGCTGCAAAAGCAAATACTGCTCCTAAGCGCTTCATTCGTGAAGTTAGAGGTGCTAATGTAGACGAGTATGAAATTGGTCAAGAGGTTAAAGTAGACATTTTTTCTGCTGGGGAACTTGTTGATGTGACAGGTATTTCTAAAGGGAAAGGATTTCAAGGTGCGATTAAACGTCACGGACAATCACGTGGCCCAATGTCTCACGGTTCACGGTACCACCGTCGTCCTGGTTCAATGGGAGCCATTGCACCAAACCGTGTTTTTAAATCAAAAGAACTTCCTGGAAGAATGGGCGGTGAACGCGTAACCGTTCAAAATCTTGAAGTTGTAAAAGTAGATGCTGAACGCAATCTTCTTTTAATCAAAGGGAATGTTCCGGGACCGAAAAAATCATTAGTTATTATTAAATCTGCAGTAAAAGCGAAGTAATTTCAACAGGAAAGGAGGAAACGGAAAAATGCCGAAAGTTACGTTATATAACCAAAACGGATCAGCAGTTGGCGAAATCGAATTAAATGATTCTGTTTTTGGTATTGAGCCGAATAAACACGTATTATTTGAAGCTGTCATTATGCAAAGAGCTTCTCAAAGACAAGGCACTCATAAAGTAAAAAACCGTTCTGAAGTTAGTGGCGGTGGCCGTAAGCCATGGCGTCAAAAAGGTACAGGACGCGCACGTCAGGGATCCATCCGTTCACCTCAATGGCGCGGAGGTGGGACAGTATTTGGACCAACACCTCGCACATATGCATACAAATTACCGAAAAAAGTCCGCCGCTTAGCAATCAAATCAGCTTTATCTTCTAAAGTTCAAGAGAACAATATTGTTGTATTAGAAGATTTAGTGTTGGAAGCTCCAAAAACGAAAGAAATGGCTGGAATTCTCAAAGGGCTTTCCGTTGACAGAAAAGCGCTGATTGTAACAGGAGACGAAAACGAAAATGTAATCCTGTCTGCACGCAATATTCCAGGTGTAACAGTTGTTACGGCTAATGGAATCAACGTGTTGGATGTGTTGAACCATGATAAACTTGTTATTACAAAAGCAGCGGTGGAAAAAGTAGAGGAGGTGCTTGGATAATGAAGGATCCTCGAGATATTATTAAGCGCCCCATCATCACTGAACGTTCAATGGATCTAGTAGCTGACAAAAAATATACATTTGAAGTAGATGTGAAAGCAAACAAAACAGAAGTGAAGGACGCTATTGAAAAAATTTTCGATGTCAAAGTTGAAAAAGTCAACATTATGAATTACAAAGGAAAACTTAAACGTGTTGGCCGGTTCAGCGGTTTGACAAATCGCCGTAAAAAAGCAATCGTGAAATTAACGGCAGACAGCAAAGAAATCGAATTGTTCGAAGCATAATTTTGAAAGTGAAGGAGGGAAACTGAGATGGCGATTAAAAAATATAAACCAACCTCTAACGGTCGCCGCGGCATGACAGTATCTGATTTTGCTGAAATCACTACTGACAAGCCGGAAAAGTCGTTGCTTGCTCCGCTTCATAAAAAAGCAGGACGCAACAACCAAGGTAAGCTAACTGTTCGTCATCAAGGCGGAGGCCATAAACGTCAATATCGTATTATTGATTTTAAGCGCGATAAAGATGGAATACCAGGACGCGTTGCTACTATTGAGTACGATCCAAACCGCTCCGCAAACATTGCATTAATTAACTATGTTGACGGAGAAAAACGCTATATTCTGGCTCCTAAAAACTTAAAAGTAGGAATGGAAGTAATGTCAGGACCTACAGCTGATATTAAAGTTGGAAACGCACTTCCTCTTCAAAATATCCCAGTAGGTACTGTCATTCATAACATCGAATTAAAACCAGGAAAAGGCGGACAATTGGTTCGTTCTGCAGGTACTTCAGCTCAAGTGCTTGGTAAAGAAGGAAAATATGTATTAGTTCGTTTAGCTTCTGGTGAGGTCCGCATGATTTTGGCAACTTGCCGTGCCACTGTCGGCCAAGTAGGGAATGAGCAGCATGAATTAATTAATATTGGTAAAGCAGGACGTTCCCGCTGGTTAGGCAAACGTCCAACAGTTCGCGGATCTGTTATGAACCCTAGCGATCACCCGCACGGTGGGGGAGAAGGAAAAGCACCTATTGGTCGTAAATCTCCTATGACGCCTTGGGGTAAACCGACTCTTGGGTTTAAAACTCGCAAAAAGAAAAACAAATCCGATAAATTTATCGTTCGCCGTCGTAAAAAATAACGGGGTTGTTCTACGGTTCATCAGAACCGTAGCGCAATCACGAAGGGAGGTAACATTATGGGTCGTAGCTTAAAAAAAGGACCATTCTGCGATGATCATTTAATGAAAAAAATCGAAAAATTAAATGAAACTGGAAGCAAACAAGTCATCAAAACTTGGTCTCGCCGTTCAACTATTTTCCCATCTTTCATCGGTCATACCATTGCGGTCTATGATGGAAGAAAACATGTTCCGGTATACATTACTGAAGACATGGTAGGACATAAGCTTGGAGAGTTTGCTCCAACTCGTACTTACAGAGGCCATGCCGGCGATGACAAGAAGACAAAACGCTAATATGAGAGGAGGATTTTAGGATGCAGGCTAAAGCTGTTGCGAGAACAGTACGAATTGCTCCTCGTAAAGCTCGTTTAGTTATTGACTTAATCCGAGGAAAGCAAGTTGGTGAGGCAATTGCCATTCTTCGCCATACACCTAAAGCTGCTTCACCAATTATTGAAAAAGTGTTAAAATCGGCTGTTGCAAATGCAGAGCATAACTATGACATGGACGGAAACAATTTATATATTGAAAAGGCTTATGTTGATGAAGGACCAACTTTGAAACGCTTTAGACCACGTGCACAAGGTAGAGCGAGCCAAATCAACAAACGCACAAGCCATATTACGATCATTGTTTCGGAAAAAAAGGAGGGATAATTAGTGGGTCAAAAGGTAAATCCAGTCGGTCTTCGAATTGGCATCATTCGTGATTGGGAATCGAAATGGTATGCAGAAAAAGATTATGCAGACCTGTTACATGAAGACCTCAAAATTCGTGAATACATTAATAAACGTTTAAGCGATGCATCCGTTTCCCGCATTGAAATTGAACGTGCGGCAAACCGTTTAAATATCACTATCCACACAGCTAAGCCAGGAATGGTTATCGGTAAAGGTGGTACAGAGGTCGAAGCTTTAAGAAAGGCTTTGAACCAACTAACTGGCAAACGTGTGCACATTAATATTTTAGAAATTAAAAAAGCTGATTTAGATGCAAAACTTGTTGCGGAAAATATTGCACGTCAGCTAGAAAACCGCGCTTCGTTCCGTCGTGTTCAAAAACAAGCGATCCAACGTGCAATGCGCGCAGGTGCATTAGGTATTAAAACAATGGTATCCGGCCGTCTTGGTGGTGCAGATATCGCACGTTCTGAACATTACAGTGAAGGAACGGTACCGCTTCATACTCTTCGTGCAGACATCGATTACGGAACTGCAGAAGCGGATACAACGTACGGAAAATTGGGCGTAAAAGTTTGGATTTATCGTGGAGAAGTTCTTCCAGCTAAAAAGAACAATGAGGAAGGAGGCAAATAATTATGTTAATGCCTAAACGCGTAAAATATCGTAGAGAACATCGCGGGAAAATGCGCGGACGTGCAAAAGGCGGCACTGAAGTTCATTTCGGTGAATATGGCATTCAAGCTCTTGAGCCTGCTTGGATCACCAACAGACAAATTGAAGCAGCACGTATCGCGATGACGCGTTATATGAGACGTGGCGGAAAAGTTTGGATTAAAATTTTCCCGTCTAAACCATACACGGCTAAGCCTTTAGAAGTACGGATGGGTTCCGGTAAAGGGGCACCTGAAGGCTGGGTTGCCGTAGTGAAGCCGGGTAAAGTATTGTTCGAGGTTGCGGGTGTTTCTGAAGAAGTTGCACGTGAAGCACTGCGTCTTGCATCTCATAAATTACCGATCAAAACAAAATTTGTAAAACGTGAAGAAATTGGTGGTGAATCAAATGAAAGCTAAAGAAATTCGTGATCTAACCACTGCCGAAATTGAACAAAAAGTGAAATCTTTAAAAGAAGAATTGTTTAACTTGCGCTTCCAACTTGCGACTGGTCAGCTTGAAAATACTGCCCGCATCCGTGAAGTACGCAAAACGATTGCTAGAATGAAAACTATTATTCGCGAAAGAGAAATTGCTGCAAACAAATAATCGTGAGAGGAGGTTTGCCAAATGAGTGAACGCAACAAGCGCAAAGTTTATACTGGACGCGTCGTGTCGGATAAAATGGATAAGACCATCACTGTTCTTGTTGAAACTTATAAAAAACACCCGCTTTATGGAAAACGCGTGAAATATTCTAAAAAGTTCAAAGCTCATGATGAGCAAAACAAAGCGAAAGTCGGCGATATCGTTCGCATTATGGAAACTCGCCCGCTATCTGCAACAAAACGTTTCCGTTTAGTTGAAATTGTAGAAGAAGCAGTTATTATTTAATTTGGTTCGGATGAAAAAAATTCCGAAGGGAGGTCACGAACATGATTCAACAAGAATCTCGTTTAAAAGTTGCTGATAACTCTGGTGCACGTGAATTGTTAACAATTAAAGTTCTTGGCGGATCTGGTCGTAAAACAGCAAATATCGGTGATATTATTGTCGGTACGGTTAAACAAGCAACACCAGGAGGCGTTGTTAAAAAAGGTGATGTAGTAAAAGCTGTTGTTGTGCGTACAAAACGTGGTGTGCGCCGTCCTGACGGTTCGTACATTCGTTTTGACGAAAACGCATGCGTCATCATCCGCGAAGACAAAAGCCCAAGAGGTACTCGTATTTTTGGACCGGTTGCGCGTGAACTTCGCGATAAAAACTTTATGAAAATCGTTTCTCTTGCTCCAGAAGTACTTTAATTATGAGTTTGGCTTACCAAGGAGGTGTGTAATCGATGCATGTTAAGAAGGGTGACAAAGTAATGGTGATCGCCGGAAAAGATAAAGGAAAACAAGGCGTGATCCTTGCAGCATATCCGAAAAAGAACCGCGTGCTTGTGGAAGGCGTGAACATCGTGAAAAAACATGCGAAGCCTTCTCAAGATAATCCACAAGGCGGAATTATCAGTAAAGAAGCGCCTATTCATGTATCAAATGTAATGCCATTAGATCCAAAAACAGGTGAACCGACTCGTGTCGGTTATAAAATTGTGGACGGCAAAAAGGTGCGTGTAGCAAAAAAATCAGGTGAAATTTTAGATAAATAATTTGGAAGGGAGGTCTATTTATGAACCGCCTTAAAGAAAAATACGTAAAAGAAATCATACCTGCACTAATGAACAAGTTTAACTATAAATCTGTTATGCAAGTTCCTAAAATCGAAAAAATTGTCATCAATATGGGCGTCGGTGATGCAGTCCAAAATGCGAAAGCGCTGGACAGTGCTGTTGAAGAATTAACTCTCATTTCTGGTCAAAAACCTGTAGTGACTCGTGCGAAAAAATCCATTGCCGGCTTCCGGCTTCGTGAAGGAATGCCGATCGGCTGCAAAGTTACGCTTCGTGGAGAGCGTATGTACGATTTCTTTGACAAATTGATTTCCGTTTCTTTACCACGTGTGCGCGACTTCCGTGGTGTATCTAAAAAATCATTTGATGGCCGCGGCAATTATACGCTTGGTATTAGAGAACAACTTATTTTCCCAGAAATTGATTACGATAAAGTAAATAAAGTAAGAGGTATGGATATCGTAATCGTTACAACAGCAAAAACCGATGAAGAGGCTCGCGAGCTATTAACTCTGTTCGGCATGCCGTTCCAAAATAATCGCTAATTTAGATTGGAGGCGAAAATGTGGCTAAAAAGTCAATGATTGCGAAACAAAAACGCAAGCAAAAATTTAAAGTGCGTGAATACACACGCTGTGAACGCTGCGGCCGTCCGCATGCAGTCATCCGCAAATTTAAGCTTTGCCGTATTTGTTTCCGTGAACTTGCTTACAAAGGTCAGATCCCTGGCGTGAAAAAAGCTAGTTGGTAGTATCGATAAATGGGAAGGAGGTTATTTATAATGGTGATGACAGATCCTATTGCAGATATGCTTACTCGCATTCGCAATGCGAACATGGTTCGTCATGAAAAACTGGAAGTTCCTGCTTCCAAAATTAAACGGGAAATTGCTGAAATTTTAAAGCGTGAAGGGTTTATTCGCGATTATGAATATATTGAAGATAATAAACAAGGTATTTTGCGCATTTTCTTAAAGTACGGGCCTAACAACGAACGTGTTATAACTGGCCTTAAACGAATCAGCAAACCAGGCTTGCGCGTTTATGCAAAAGCTAATGAAGTGCCACGTGTGTTGAATGGATTAGGAATAGCAATCGTTTCGACTTCTCAAGGCGTTTTAACTGATAAAGAAGCGCGCGCGAAGCAAACAGGCGGAGAAGTGCTCGCATACGTTTGGTAATTTTTTAACACGAAATGGAGGTGTCATTCATGTCACGTGTAGGGAAAAAACCGCTTGAAATTCCTTCAGGTGTCACTGTTACGATTAATGGAAATACAGTAACAGTAAAAGGACCAAAAGGAGAATTAACCCGTACATTTCATCCAGATATGGATATAAAAGTTGAAGATCAAGTATTAACTGTTACTCGTCCATCTGACAATAAAGAGCACCGTGCTCTTCACGGGACGACTCGCAGCCTTCTTGCCAATATGGTTGAAGGTGTTTCCAAAGGCTTTGAAAAAAGTTTAGAACTGATCGGGGTCGGATACCGTGCATCAAAATCAGGAAAGAAACTAGTATTGAATGTCGGATACTCTCATCCAGTCGAATATGAACCTGAACAAGGCATTGAAATCGACGTTCCTTCTCAAACAAAAATCGTCGTTAAAGGTACAGATAAAGAGCGTGTTGGCGCAGTCGCTGCAAATATTCGTGCGGTTCGTCCGCCTGAACCATATAAAGGAAAAGGCATCCGCTATGAAGGAGAATATGTGCGCCGCAAAGAAGGTAAGACTGCTAAGTAATGCCGCATAAAGAAAGAAAGGAGTGACGTAGATGATTACAAAACCTAGTAAAAATGCGGTTCGCAAAACTAGACATGCACGCGTGCGTTCAAAGGTTTCCGGTACAGCCGCTCGCCCGCGTTTAAATGTATACCGCTCCAACAAGCACATTTATGCTCAAGTGATTGATGATACAAATCACCAAACGCTTGTGAGTGCTTCTACTTTGGATAAAGAGCTTAACTTGGAATCAACTGGGAATGTAGAAGCTGCTCAAAAGGTCGGCGAACTTGTTGCAAAACGTGCGCTTGAAAAAGGTATTAAATCTGTTGTGTTTGACCGTGGTGGATATTTATATCATGGACGTGTGAAGGCTTTAGCTGATGCAGCTCGCGAAGTTGGCCTTGAATTTTAATTGACAAAGGAGGGAAAAGTGATGCGTCGTATTGATCCAAGCAAACTTGAACTTGAAGAACGTGTTGTTACCGTAAACCGTGTTGCAAAAGTAGTAAAAGGTGGCCGTCGTTTCCGTTTTGCTGCTCTTGTTGTTGTCGGAGACAAAAACGGTCATGTAGGTTTCGGAACTGGTAAAGCGCAAGAAGTTCCTGATGCTATCCGCAAAGCAATTGAAGATGCAAAGAAAAACTTAATTGAAGTACCAATTGTAGGTACGTCCATTCCACACGAAGTAATCGGTAAATTCGGTGCAGGAAAGATTCTCTTGAAACCTGCTGTTGAAGGTACGGGGGTTATCGCTGGAGGACCTGTCCGTGCAGTACTTGAATTAGCAGGTGTTCACGATATCTTATCTAAATCTTTAGGCTCCAATACACCGATTAATATGGTTCGGGCAACAGTTGACGGGTTAAAGCAGCTGAAGCGTGTAGAAGATGTTGCTAAACTTCGTGGAAAAACGGTTGAAGAACTGTTAGGATAAGGAGGGAAAGACAATGGCAAAAAAATTGGCGATTACCCTCAAAAAGAGTGTAATTGGTCGTCCTGAAGACCAAAGAATAACCGTTAAAACATTAGGCTTGCGGAAATTGCATCAAACAGTTGTTCATAATGACAATCCGGCAATTCGCGGAATGATCAATAAAGTGTCACATCTCGTGAAAGTGGAAGAACAATAATCAAATAAGGAGGTGCCAAGGTTATGAAGCTTCATGAATTAAAACCGGCAGAAGGTTCTCGTAAAGAGCGGAATCGTGTTGGTCGCGGTATTGGTTCAGGTAATGGAAAAACTGCTGGACGTGGTCAAAAAGGACAAAATGCCCGATCTGGCGGTGGAGTTCGGCCTGGATTTGAAGGCGGTCAAACTCCTCTATTCCGTCGTTTGCCAAAACGTGGGTTTACAAACATTAACCGCAAAGAATATCAAGTTGTGAACTTGGACAAATTGAATCGTTTTGAAGACGGTACGGAAATTACTCCAGAGCTTCTTTTGGAAACAGGTGTTGTAAGCAAACTGAAAGCAGGTATTAAAGTGCTTGGAGACGGTAAATTAGAGAAAAAATTAACGGTTAAAGCACACAAATTTTCTGCTTCAGCAAAAGAGGCAATTGAAGCCGCCGGCGGTTCTGCTGAGGTGATTTAATGTTCAAGGCAATCTCCAATTTTATGCGCGTGGGTGACATTCGCAATCGAATCTTGTTCACCCTTCTTATGCTGGTAATTTTCCGGATCGGCACTTTTATCCCTGTCCCGGGTGTGAACGCAGACGTACTAAAAGCACAAGACCAATTGAACGTATTTGGCGTTTTGAACATTTTTGGAGGCGGGGCATTGCAAAACTTCTCCATTTTAGCAATGGGGATTATGCCTTACATTACTGCTTCAATCATTGTTCAGCTTCTGCAAATGGACGTTGTACCGAAATTTACAGAGTGGTCGAAGCAGGGTGAAGTAGGCCGCAGAAAGCTTGCCCAATTCACGCGTTATTTAACAATTATTTTAGGATTTATTCAAGCGCTGGCAATGTCATATGGCTTTAATAATATGGCCGGCGGTCTGTTAATCATAAACCCTGGCATTGGATACTATTTGTTGATCGCACTTGTTTTAACTGCGGGAACAGCCTTTTTAATGTGGCTTGGTGAGCAAATTACCGCAAAAGGCGTTGGGAACGGTATTTCTATTATTATCTTTGCTGGGATTGCTGCCGGCATTCCAACGGCAGTAAACCAAATTTATGCTCAACAATTTGCGGATGTTGGCGATCAGCTATTTTTAAGAATTGTAACTGTCGTTTTGCTTGTTCTTGCCGTTTTATTAGTTGTTGTAGCTGTTATTTTCGTTCAACAAGCATTCCGAAAAATTCCGATTCAGTATGCAAAGCGGCTTGCAGGTAGAAGTCCGGTTGGGGGACATTCAACGCATCTCCCATTGAAGGTTAACTCTGCTGGAGTCATTCCAGTCATTTTTGCAGTATCGTTTATTGTTACCCCCACTACGATTGCATCGTTCTTTGGACCAAATGATGTAACAAGATGGATTCAAAAAACATTTGATTACACGCAACCTATCGGGATGATCATCTACGTTGCATTAATTATCGCTTTCGCTTATTTCTATACATTTGTTCAAGTGAACCCGGAGCAAATGGCTGAAAATTTGCAGAAGCAAGGCGGCTATATACCGGGTATAAGACCAGGAAAAAGTACACAAGAGTACGTAACGAAAATTTTATACCGTTTAACATTTGTCGGTTCTATTTTTCTAGCAGTTGTCTCAATACTTCCTGTCTTTTTTATAAAATTTGCTGACTTGCCTTCTTCAGCACAAATAGGTGGAACAAGTCTCTTGATCGTTGTCGGTGTCGCTTTGGAAACTATGAAGCAGCTTGAGAGCCAGCTTGTCAAACGTCATTACAAAGGTTTTATGAAATAAGAGGTTTTGGGGCGATGAATGTCCCATTCCCTCGAAAAGCGTTTGAGGGGGAGAGTCCATGAATTTAGTATTAATGGGGCTGCCTGGGGCAGGAAAAGGAACACAGGCTGAAAAAATTGTTGAAAAATACAACATCCCGCATATTTCAACAGGAGATATGTTCAGAGCAGCTATAAAAGATGGAACCGAGTTAGGGTTACAAGCGAAGTCTTATATGGATAAAGGCGAATTAGTGCCGGATGAAGTTACGATTGGTATTGTTCGGGAAAGATTAGGCAAGAATGATACTGATAAAGGCTTTTTATTGGATGGTTTTCCGCGCACCGTTGCTCAAGCGGAGGCTTTGGAGCAAATTTTAAAAGAGCTTAATAAAGAAATTGATTATGTTATCAACATTCATGTTGACCAAGAAATTTTAATGGAACGGCTAACAGGACGAAGAATTTGCAAAAATTGCGGTGCAACGTACCATCTTGTATTCAATCCGCCAAAAGAAGAAGGAATTTGTGATAAGTGCGGAGGAAATTTATATCAACGAGCTGATGATAACGCTGAAACCGTTGGAAACCGTTTGGAAGTGAATTTGAAGCAGTCGAAACCGCTGCTTGATTTCTATAAATCTAAAGGCTATTTGAAAAATATTGACGGTCAGCAAGAGATTAACAAAGTATTTGAAGATATTTGCAACTTGCTTGGAGGCTTGGGTGAATGATTATTTGCAAAACAAAGCGCGAAATTGAAATTATGCGCGAGGCTGGACGGATTGTTGCTTTAACTCACCAAGAACTCCAGAAATATATTCAGCCTGGTATTACAACAAAAGAACTGGACAGAATTGCTGAAAAGTTTATACGTGAACATGATGCAATCCCCTCATTTAAAGGGTATAATGGTTTTCGCGGCAGTATTTGCACTTCCGTGAATGAAGAGCTTGTTCACGGAATACCTGGAGACCGTGTATTGCGTGATGGAGATATTATTAGTATTGACATTGGTGCGAAATACAACGGCTATCACGGGGACTCTGCATGGACTTATCCTGTCGGTACAATTTCCGAAGAAACACAGAAATTGCTTGATGTTACAAAAGAATCTTTATATAAAGGATTAGAAGAAGCAAAACCAGGGGGAAGACTTTCGAACATTTCTCATGCCATTCAAGTTTACGTCGAATCTCACGGTTTTTCCATTGTTCGTGAATACGTAGGTCATGGCGTAGGGCAAGACTTGCATGAGGATCCTCAAATTCCGCATTATGGTCCACCGAACAAAGGGCCAAGGCTGAAGCCCGGTATGGTTTTAGCGATTGAGCCTATGGTCAATGCGGGAAGCCGTTATGTCAGAACGTTAGCTGATAATTGGACTGTCGTGACTGTAGATGGCAAAATGTGTGCTCATTTTGAACATACAATTGCCATTACTGATACAGGTTATGAAATTTTAACAACACCCTAAGTGAAGGTGATGTGCGTGAGTGATCCTGAGTCGAGTCCGCAAATAGGTCAGTTTGTCTTGATTACGAAAGGGAGAGAAGCTGGCAAATATGCGATTGTCGTGAAAATTCTCGATGATCGATTCGTATTGATTGCCGATGGAGAAAAGCGAAAGTTTCATTCTCCAAAGAAAAAAAACATCCATCATCTTGAATTTTTTGATTGCGTATCTCCGGAAGTTCAGAACAGTATATTGGAAACTGGCCGTGTGACAAATGGCAAACTTCGATATGCAATAAGCCGATTTGTCAATGAACAAGTTACTGATTTGAGGAAGGGAGACAATTGAATGGCGAAAGACGATGTCATTGAAGTAGAGGGTACCGTTGTTGAGACGTTGCCTAACGCGATGTTTAAAGTAGAGTTGGAAAATGGTCATACCGTGCTGGCTCATGTTTCTGGAAAAATTAGAATGCATTTTATTCGTATTTTGCCGGGTGATAAAGTAACGGTTGAATTATCACCATATGATTTAACCCGCGGAAGAATTACGTATCGATATAAATAATTTGCACTCCGGATTATTAAGGAGGTTGGATAAACATGAAAGTAAGACCATCAGTGAAACCTATATGCGAAAAATGTAAAGTCATTCGCAGAAAAGGAAAAGTTATGGTTATTTGCGAAAATCCAAAACATAAACAAAAACAAGGTTAATTTTTGAAGGAGGTGCTCATATTATGGCGCGTATTGCTGGTGTAGATATTCCACGCGATAAACGCATTGTCATTTCTTTAACTTATATTTACGGAATCGGTCGTTCAACAGCTCAAAAAATTTTAGCTGAAGCTGGAGTTTCCGAAGATACTCGTGTTCGTGATTTAACAGAAGAAGAATTAGGAAGAATTCGTGACATTGTCGACACTTATAAAGTGGAAGGAGATCTTCGACGGGAAGTTTCTCTAAACATTAAGCGTCTCATTGAAATTGGCTGCTACCGTGGTATCCGCCATCGCCGTGGTTTGCCTGTTCGAGGCCAAAATACGAAAAACAACGCACGTACTCGTAAAGGACCGCGCCGTACGGTTGCTAACAAGAAAAAATAAGTAAAGGAGGTTAACTGTAAATGGCTCGTAAAACAAATACTCGCAAACGCCGCGTAAAAAAGAATATTGAGACAGGCATCGCACATATTCGATCAACCTTTAACAACACGATTGTCACTATTACTGATGTGCACGGCAATGCAATTGCTTGGTCAAGTGCCGGTGCATTAGGATTTAAAGGTTCTCGTAAGTCAACTCCGTTTGCTGCACAGATGGCAGCTGAAGCAGCTGCTAAAGCTTCTATGGAGCACGGAATGAAATCATTAGAGGTTTCTGTAAAAGGACCTGGCGCAGGCCGCGAAGCTGCGATTCGTGCTCTTCAAGCAGCAGGTCTTGAAGTGACATCTATTAAAGACGTCACACCTGTTCCACATAATGGATGCCGTCCGCCAAAACGTCGTCGTGTGTAATTTATCTGTATATATTTTGTAACCCTGTCAATAATGGGTTATGATACAGTTATAGATTCTAGCATTTATAAGATGTTGTTTGTGCACATTCGGGACTTTATGATTGGGGAATTTCGGTTAGACGCGTTTTCTCTTCTTTGTCTAGCCGGGGTTTCGACGTTTTGAAGGAGGGTTTTATTTAGAATGATTGAAATTGAAAAACCAAAAATCGAAACGGTTGAAATCAGTGATGACGCGAAATATGGTAAATTCGTTGTCGAGCCACTTGAGCGTGGATATGGTACAACTTTGGGTAACTCCTTACGTCGTATCCTATTATCCTCACTCCCTGGTGCCGCTGTAACATCTGTTCAAATTGACGGCGTCCTCCATGAATTTTCTACAATTGATGGTGTCGTCGAAGATGTTACAACGATTATTTTAAATTTAAAAAAGCTTGCTCTGAAAATTTATTCAGAAGAAGAGAAGACGCTAGAAATTGACGTACAAGGTGAAGGGCCCATTACGGCAGCAGATATAACTCACGATAGCGATGTTGAAATATTAAATCCTGATCTTCATATTGCAACTCTTGCGAAAGATGCTCATTTGCGGCTGAGAATGACGGCGAAGCGCGGGAGAGGATACAGCCCGGCTGAGGAAAATAAACGGGAAGATCAACCAATAGGTGTCATCCCAATCGATTCGATTTACACACCCGTTTCTAGAGTTTCTTATCAAGTGGAAAATACACGGGTTGGTCAAGTGACAGATTATGATAAGCTGACAATTGATGTTTGGACAGATGGAAGCATCGGTCCAAAGGAAGCTATCGCACTTGGCTCTAAAATTTTGATGGAGCACTTAAACATTTTCGTTAGCTTAACAGATGAAGCGCAAAATGTTGAAATCATGGTTGAAAAAGAAGAGGACCAAAAAGAAAAAGTGCTTGAAATGACGATTGAGGAACTTGACCTCTCTGTTCGTTCTTATAACTGTTTGAAACGTGCAGGTATTAACACAGTTCAAGAACTTGCGAACAAAACAGAAGAGGACATGATGAAAGTGCGTAATTTAGGACGCAAATCGCTAGAAGAAGTAAAACAAAAATTAGAAGACCTTGGTTTGAGTTTACGAAAAGACGATTAACTGATTTTTCAAAGTCTATATAGATCAACTTCCAACAAAGGAGGGAACATCACATGTCTTATAGAAAATTAGGACGTACTAGTGCGCAGCGTAAAGCAATGCTCCGTGACTTAGCAACGGACTTAATTATTAACGAACGAATTGAAACGACTGAAGCCCGTGCAAAGGAGCTTCGTGCTGTTGTAGAGAAGCTGGTTACTTTAGGTAAACGTGGTGATTTGCATGCTCGTCGCCAAGCAGCACAGTTTATTCGCAATGAGGTTGCGAAAACTGTGACAGTTTCAGGCCAAGACGGAAAGGAAAAAGAAAAACCTTTCTATGCATTGCAAAAATTATTTGATGAAGTGGCACCACGTTACCAAGATCGTCAAGGCGGCTACACACGAATTTTGAAAATGGGTCCTCGCCGTGGTGACGGAGCACCAATGGTTATCATTGAATTCGTGTAATTTAGATATAAATGAACTTCAAGGGCGGGACAGTTGTAATGACTGCATCTATGCCCTTTTTTATTTATCTTCAAGTACTTTACAAAGCGGATTGATTTTCTTTTGGCAGCCTCTGCATCTCATATTTATAGACATGATATTCGCGTTTACTTCATCTGTACTTGAGGCGGGAGGAGGGCATCTGTGGAACGGTCGATCATTCAAGTTCAACATGTAACATACCGCTATAATAAAGAAAGTGAAAAGCCTGCACTAACGGATGTTTCCTTTGATGTGTATGAAGGGGAATGGCTGGCCATCGTCGGACACAATGGATCAGGGAAATCAACATTGGCCCGGATGCTAAACGGTCTGCTGCTGCCTGACGAAGGAACCGTTACTGTATCAGGAATCACATTATCAGAAAAAACCATTTGGGATATTCGAAAACGGATTGGAATGGTGTTTCAAAATCCAGATAATCAATTTGTCGGCGCCACTGTACGGGACGATGTCGCTTTTGGTATGGAAAACATAGGTATACCGAGAGAAGAGATGGTAAAACGAATCGAATGGGCGACGAAAATTGTAAAAATGAATGAATTTTTAGAACGGGAACCTCATCATCTTTCTGGCGGACAAAAGCAGCGGGTCGCGATTGCAGGCGTTTTGGCTGTTCAACCAAGCATTATTGTTTTAGATGAAGCGACTTCAATGCTTGATCCAATTGGACGCCGGGAAGTAATTGAAACCATTTGGTCATTGAAAGAAAAAGGGCTTGTGACGGTCATTTCCATCACCCATGATTTGGAAGAGGCGGCCAAAGCAGATCGGATGATTGTAATGAATGGAGGCAAAAAATTTGTGGAGGGAACTCCGAAAGAAGTGTTTCGCTTGGAAGAGGAGCTGGTAAGCATCGGTTTAGATCTTCCGTTTTCTTACAAGCTGAGCAAACGGCTTCTTGAAAAAGGAGTGCCTTTAGCGACGCGACACCTTAATGTAGAAAGCTTGGTGGACGAATTATGGACATTAAAATCCGACAATTAGAACATCGTTACCAAATGAACACTCCTTTTGAACGGCTCGCTTTGTGTGATATCAATATGGATATCCATGAAGGAACATATTTGGCCGTGATTGGGCATACCGGGTCGGGAAAATCAACGATTTTGCAGCATTTAAACGGCCTGCTTTTGCCAACGAAAGGCTCTATTCAACTTGGAGACCGGCTGATTAAGGCAGGAGAAAAACAGAAAAACTTGAAATCTATCCGAAAAAAGGTCGGAATTGTCTTTCAATTCCCAGAGCATCAATTATTCGAAGAAACCGTCGAAAAAGATATAGCATTCGGTCCAATGAATTTTGGCGCATCGTTTGAAGAAGCGAAAAAAAAGGTAAAAGAAGTGCTGCCGCTTGTCGGTCTAGGAGAAGAAATCCTTCATCAATCCCCGTTTGAGTTAAGCGGGGGGCAAATGCGAAGAGTGGCGATTGCAGGTGTTTTAGCGATGGAGCCGGAGGTGCTCGTTTTAGATGAACCGACTGCTGGATTGGATCCAAAAGGCCGAAATGAGATCATGGAGCTTTTTTATCGTCTCCATAAAGAAAAAAAATTAACAACGATATTAGTAACGCATAGCATGGAAGACGCAGCCAAGTACGCTGATGAAATTGCCGTTTTGCACCAAGGGGAATTAAAGATGAAAGGGGCGCCAAAGGAAATATTCCGGTTGACTGGGGAACTGGAGCAGCTTGGGCTCGATTTGCCGGAATCAATTAAATTTGTCATGAAGCTTGAAGAAAAATTTTCTTTAACGGTTGAAGACAAGCCATTGACTTTAGAGGAAACGGCCGATTTCATTGAAGCCCTTTTAAAAGAAGGTGTCGTATATGATCGATAATATCATCATCGGAAAATATGTTCCTGGCAGCACAGTCATTCATCGAATGGATCCCCGTGCAAAACTGCTAACGATTTTTTTATATGTTTTTATCGTCTTTTTTGCCAATAACGGAATCACTTACTTTTTATTAGGATTATTTACGTTCATCATTATTTTGCTGACGAAGCTTCCGTTCTCTTTCTTATGGAACGGTTTAAAACCTGTTATATGGATCGTTGGGTTTACATTTTTGCTGCACATTTTAGTAACAAAAGAAGGGGACATGCTGTTTCGCTTCGGCTTTTTTTCCATTTATGAAGAAGGCTTGCGGCAAGGGTTTTTTATCTCTCTTCGGTTCATTTTCTTAATTTTTATGACAACGACATTGACCTTAACAACAACGCCTATCGAAATAACGGATGGAATGGAAAGTCTGTTAAAGCCTTTTAAAAAATTTAAACTTCCTGTCCATGAACTAGCATTAATGATGTCTATTTCTCTTCGCTTTATACCGACTCTGCTGGAGGAAACAGAAAAAATTTTAAAGGCGCAAATGGCAAGAGGGGTAGATTTTACGTCAGGGCCTGTAAAAGAGCGAATAAAAGCAATCGTTCCTTTGCTTGTACCACTTTTCATCAGCGCTTTTAAGCGGGCGGAAGAGCTTGCTACCGCTATGGAAGCCAGGGGGTATCGCGGAAGTGAAGGACGTACGAAAATCAGGCAGCTGAAATGGGGAGCGATTGATTCCATTATGATGGCCTCTATCCTGCTGTTATCAATTATTTTATTACTATTGCGTGCCTAGGAGTTTTAAAAATGAGGATTAAATGCACAGTTTCGTATGATGGATCAGGATTTAGCGGTTATCAGCGCCAGCCCGGCCTCCGGACAGTACAAGGAGAGATTGAGGAAGCATTAATGAAAATCCACAAAGGGGAGCGGATAAAAATTACTGCTTCCGGCAGAACAGACGTCGGCGTGCATGCTGTTGGACAAGTATTTCATTTTGATACAAGCCTCAAAATTCCGATGGAAAAATGGCCGATTGCTTTGAATACGATGCTTCCTCAAGATATTTCCATTCAAAATGCAGAGCTTGCCGATCAAGATTTTCATGCTAGATTTTCTGCAAAGAAGAAAGAATACCGCTACCGTTTGTATCGCAGTTTTCATCGAGATGTGTTCCGGCGTCATTATGCATACCATTTTCCAAATCCGTTAAATATTGAAATGATTCGAACTGCCTCCCGTTTCATTATTGGAACACATGATTTTACAAGCTTTTGCTCTTCTAAAACAGAAACGGAAAATAAAGTGAGAACTATTTATGAAGCGGATATATGGGAAGAAGGAGATGAAATTACGTTCCGTTTTGTCGGAAGCGGCTTCCTTTACAATATGGTTCGCATTTTAGTCGGAACATTGATTGAAGTAGGAGAAGGGAAGCGCAAGCCGGAAGAAATAAAACAAATTATCGCAGCCAAAGATAGATCAAGAGCCGGGAAAACAGTTTCTGGATGCGGTCTATATCTTTGGAAAGTTTATTATGACAACTAATCCAGGTGTAACATTTTCTTGACATTCATATCTTAAAAAGATAAGATAACATATGGTATGTATTTCAAGCCCCACGATTAGCCCCGGAAAATAATCGTGTTTTTGAAATAGACTTTTCGACATGAACGATTAAGGAGGGAAAACAATGCGTACAACGTTTATGGCAAAGCCGCATGAAGTTGAGCGCAAATGGTATGTTGTTGATGCAGCTGGCAAAACTTTAGGACGTCTAGCAAGCGAAGTTGCATCTATCTTACGCGGAAAACACAAACCAACGTTTACACCGCATGTAGATACAGGTGACCACGTAATTATTATTAATGCTGAAAAAATCGAATTAACTGGAAAAAAATTAACAGACAAAATTTATTATCGCCACAGCCAGCATCCTGGTGGTTTAAAATCAAGAACTGCATTAGAAATGCGAAACAACTATCCTGAAAAAATGCTGGAACTTGCTATTCGCGGAATGCTTCCAAAAGGTTCCCTTGGACGCCAAATGTTTAAAAAATTGCATGTTTACAGAGGAAGCGAACATCCTCATCAAGCACAGAAACCAGAAGTTTATGAACTTCGCGGATAATTTAATAAGGAGGTTATCATTTTGGCACAGGTTCAATACTACGGTACCGGTCGTCGCAAAAGCTCTGTTGCCCGTGTTCGGTTAGTTCCTGGTGAAGGCCGTATCGTAATTAATAAACGGAACATTGAAGATTACATTCCAACAAAAGCTTTGATTGAAGATATTAAACAACCGCTTGTTTTAACAGAGACAGTTGGCAATTATGATGTACTAGTAAATGTTAGAGGCGGCGGTTTCACTGGTCAAGCAGGCGCTATTCGCCACGGAATTGCTCGTGCACTTTTACAAGCTGATCCAGAATATCGCGGAACGTTAAAGCGTGCAGGCTTATTAACTCGAGATGCTCGCGTAAAAGAGCGTAAGAAATACGGTCTTAAAGGAGCACGCCGTGCACCGCAATTTTCAAAACGTTAATGATTCGAACCTTAAACCACAACAAATCGTTGTGGTTTTTTATTTGCAATTGGAAAGGAGTGGTTGAATGGAACAGCGTGAACTGAAAAAAATAAAAACAAGGAGGAGATTTTGATGAATGTAATTACAGACTTTAATGAAAGACGGCAGGAAAAAAAGCTTCTCACTGAGCGAAAAATGTTAAAAGATCTCGCAATTCGCAAGTTGAAAAATATGATTGATGAATGGTTTAATCCTTTTTTTCAAAAACGCTTCCATAAAACTGCAATGGAAGAAGAGTGTGTCCACTCGGCCATTGAATCTTTTTTGTTGGGAGCGGCCTACAGCCGGTTCGGATATTACGGAGAATCGATGGAGCAGGCCAATACACGTTGTATACAGGAAGAACAAGAGCTTATTAACAATTTATTTGACAATATTCTTTATTTGGCAAGGGAATCAAATGATGATTTTGTTATGGAATCCATCTATTTGACATGCCAGCACTTTATTCATTATTGGTGGGAAGAAGGGTTTTTAGCTGGTAAAAAGAGATACAAACTAAAGCTTTAAAAGCAGTTCATGCATGGCTCATTTCAACTTCGTTGGAACGGGCTTTTTTTATGCCTAAAAACGGCTTGTGAAAAAATGATTTGACGGGGGCCATTACTGAATTCGTCTTTTGATTGGCTTTTTTATTTCAAAAAGGAAAAGTTCAGGATTTATTGGCAGTGCTGCTTATTTTTTGCAAGGAAGAATGAAGCAAAATGGTTTTTTATTTCCTATGTGAAATATTACTCGTAAGGACAGCATCCGTGCACTGTGGCTATGTTATAAAAACTTTTAAAAACAAAAATTGCGGTTTTCAAAATGTTCATCTCGATATGAATGTCTTTTCAACGATTCCAGATTTTCGCAGATAGAAAAAGTTTTTATCATTTGCCGAGCAAACCTCCAATTATGTAGCTCAGGTGAGGAAATCAGCTTTTATTTTTTATTTGGCTTTTTTTGCTGAGCTTCGACACGTTTCTTTTCTCTTCACCACAAAGTTTTATTAGCACTTTTCATTTAAGCGAATAGGCTTAAAACTTTTGTGACTGTTCAAAAAATTTTAGTGCCTTATACAAAATCATCCATTATAATATTTCTATCAATTTTTTATAAATAAAGAGGTGGAGAAATGGGTTGGTTGAAAAAGTCGCTATGCCTTGTTCTTATTTTTTTATTATTGGTGCCAGCTAGCGGTTTTGCACAGGAAAGAAGTTCAGACACAGCATCTGGAGGAAATAAATACATATTAATCAGCAACGAGTCCGTCGACGTATATAAACCTCAATCCACTGGAAAGTTCAAAATCAATAATGATCAATATACGATAAACAAAAAAATAGGATTGGATGCTTATAAACTGGATGTAAATAGACCTTTTGATATAGAAAAACATGAAGACAAGAAACTTCAACAAAAATCTCTCTCCAAAAAGTTTCTCAATAAAGTTGGCGATACTAAGACATTTTGGGTGCATGATTTTACGACCAATGAAGATAAACAAATTAGCGCCAAGCTGCTGTATTCAGGTACAAAAGCGAACGTATGGGTTTATGATAATCAAATTACAGAAGCTGATGCGCAAAAATTAGGGCAAGAATTTGATCAAAAAATTTATCCGCTCATCACACAAAATTTTGCCAGCGAATCCGATGTGGACGGAAACGGGAAAATTCACATTCTTTGTTATGATATACAAGATGGTTTTGCAGGATTCGGGGGGTATATTGCTGGTTACTTTTATGGAGGAGATTTGCATGATATTCCATACTCCAACAAATCAGAGATTTTTTATATTGATACGTATCCTTTAATGGGAACAGGGACGGAAAAGGATGTAAGTGCTGCATACGAAACATTGGTACATGAATTTCAACATATGGTGAATTTTAACCAAAATGTATTTATAGAAAACGGCTCCCAAATGGATACATGGCTAGATGAAGCATTGTCAATGGCAGCTGAACACATGTATACTGGAAAACCTTTAACGAATTACATTTATTACTACAATATTTCTACCTCCATTACAAATGGTCATTCATTATTGTATTGGAATTATTATGGCGATACTTTGTCTAACTATTCCTTGTCCTATCTTTTTGGACAATATGTCAGAATTCAAGCGAATCAAGGAAACAAGATTTTCAAAGAGATTTTAACAGATACTCATAATGATTATAAAGCAGTAGAAAATGTAGCGAAAAAATATATCAACTCTTCCCTTACATTTGGAGAATTGATGACGAACTTCCGCAGTGCCCTTTTACTGAAGAAAGATACGGGAAAATATGGCTTTAAAGGAGAAGAAGGCTTTAATTTATTAATTCCAAAAATATTTTCGGGAGAATATGCCAGCTTGCGGGGCGGCGGAGCCATAGTAAAACGGGCTGTTGGTAATGAAACTGTTCCTGCATCTAAAGGAAATGACATCACTTATACTTTTTTAGATGAAAAAAATCCTTACACTCCTCCAAAACCGATAGTAAACCCGGTAAGTGATCAGGATACATTTATAAATGGCCTGTCTAATCCAAGAACGACTGTTTATGTCCAGCTTGGTTCAAAGATATTGAAGACTGCAGCGGCTGATCGTAATGGATCCTTCCGCATTTCCATCAGTAAACAAAAAGCTGGAACTGTCTTAAGCGTATATGCCAAGAGTCAGGAAGGAAATAAAAGCAAGTCGGTTCAAATAACGGTGCTCGATAAAACGCCTCCTAGCATTCCAAGCGTAAACCTGGTCAGCGATAAAGATAAAACGGTCAGAGGGACAGCGGAGGCAGGATCAAAAATAACAATAAAGGCCGGCAGCAAAGTATTGAGCACCGGCACGGCAGATAAAAATGGGAAATTCACGATTTTGTTAAAAACAGCTCAAAAAGCTGGAACAGTTCTTTACGTAACAGCGACGGATAAAGCGGGGAATGTGAGCCCGGCGCGAAAAGTGACGGTAATTGATAAAACACCGCCGCGTACTCCGAGTGTAAATTCGGTCAGCAATAAAGATAAAACGGTCAGAGGGACAGCGGAGGCAGGATCAAAAATAACAATAAAGGCCGGCAGCAAAGTATTGAGCACCGGCACGACAGATAAAAATGGGAAATTCGCAATTTCGTTAAAAACGGCTCAAAAAGCCGGAACAATTCTTTACGTAACAGCGACGGATAAAGCGGGGAATGTGAGTCCGGCGCGAAAAGTGACGGTACTCGATAAAATACCGCCGGGTGCTCCTAAAGTGAACAAAGTGACAAGAAAATCTTCCTCGGTGACAGGAAAAGCAGAGGCGTATTCAACGGTGTATGTCAAAGCAGGAAAGAAAGTAATCGGTTCGGGCAAAGCGAATAAAAACGGAAATTTCTCCGTTTCAATCAAAAAACAAAAAGCCGGAACAGTTCTCCTAGTGTATGCAAAAGATAAGGCTGGAAATGTAGGAAAAAGCACGAAAGTTACCGTCAAATACAAATAATAAAATTGACCGTGCCAGCCTGATCGGTCTCGTTATAACTGAAACGCAACATTCATCTTAGCTCCCATATTTGCGGGAGCTTTTTTTTATACTCTTAAAATGTTTCTTTTTGAAAAAAAGCGCTGTAAAAAAACTGAATCAGACATACAATTTTATTTTCAAGTGAAGCATTCCATTATCCCCAATTGCCCCTAATTTAAACTTCATATCTAGGACCGAACAGTGATAAGGCGATTTATCATTAAAGCACAAACAGCTGTATGGCAGAAAGTTGACGGCTTCTACAGCTATATTATCTGTTGGGGAGAATGACGAGTTTGAGCAGATTAGTTAAATTTTGAATGCGCCAATTTTCTGGTGGGAATCGGCTGGAAAAAAGAGATATAAATTAAAATTGCAGTAATCATAAATCCTTATGCTTTTCCATATATTGAATTGAAGGGACGAGCAGGAGGGATGCGGAGTGAAAAAAAAGCTGAAATGGGCACTGTTTATTGCTGGGTTTCTAATTCTCGTATTTATCATTCAATATCAATTCTCCCTTTTCAATTCATGGAAATCATGGAATCTTCCGTTATCAGGAAAAATCATTTACTTAGACCCCGGTCACGGAGGTCCCGATGGAGGAGCAGTAGGAAAAAAACTGCTGGAAAAAGATATAACTTTAAAAATTGCCAATATTGCTCGAGATTATTTACAAGAGCAGGGAGCGTTAGTGTTATTGACAAGAGAAAAAGATGAAGATTTGGCTTCGGACGATACACACGGATATAGCCGGAGAAAATCAGAAGATATTCGAAAGCGCGTTCGCCTAATTGATGAATCAGACGCCGATTTGTTTTTAAGCATCCATTTAAATGCTATTCCATCTCCAAAATGGAGGGGAGCGCAAACATTTTATGACGGAAAATATCAGGAGAATGAAGCTATTGCGAAATTTATCCAAGATGAATTAAGGAAAAATTTAAGAAATACAGATCGAAAAGCAAAGCCAATAAGCGGTGTCTATTTACTAAAGCATGCAAAAAAACCGGGTGCGCTTGTGGAGGTGGGGTTTTTATCCAATCCTTCTGAGGAAGAGCTTCTTGCTTCTGAAGAATATCAGAAAAAAGTGGCAGCCGCCATTTACAACGGGGTTTTGCGTTATTTTTCCAATGAACAGCAAATACCGGAATAAATGGATTCTTCTCAGGCATCTATTTTCAATGGACTGTTGGAAATGTGTTATACTATATACTATTAAAAGTCTTATGGAAAAAAGGTGGTTGTGGATACGATGCGGGAAGAAGATGTAAGGTCCATTGTCGAACAGTTGGAAGATCCATTTTTACATAAATCTTTAAAAGAATTGAATGCGATTGAAGAAATAAAAATTAAGCCCGAAAAAAAACATATTAGTTTAAAAATAGCAATTGCCAAAACGGGAACAAGCGAGCAGTTAACACTCCAGCAGCAAATTGTTGCAAAGCTTAAACAAGCGGGTGCCGAGACTGTTGGGCTGCGTTTTTCGGAGCTTCCAAAGGAAATTGTCCAAAAGTATTATTCTGATAGTACAAGCTCTTCCATTTTATCGAATGAAAAAACAACCTTTATTGCAATAGCAAGCGGAAAAGGCGGTGTCGGCAAATCAACCGTATCTGTCAACTTGGCTGTGTCCCTTGCTCGTCTAGGAAAAAAAGTTGGTCTTATTGATGCAGATATTTACGGCTTTAGCGTTCCTGATATGATGGGGATCATGAACCGGCCGATCGTTCGCGGGGATAAAATTATTCCAGTTGAGCGGTTTGGTGTGCAAGTCATATCAATGGCTTTTTTTGTTGAAGATAATGCGCCTGTTGTTTGGAGAGGTCCGATGCTCGGAAAAATGCTGAATAACTTTTTCCAAGAAGTTGAATGGGGATCGTTGGACTACTTACTCCTTGATTTGCCTCCTGGTACAGGTGATGTTGCATTAGATGTGCATACATTGCTTCCAACTAGTAAAGAAATCATTGTAACTACGCCTCATCCAACAGCTGCATTTGTTGCTGCAAGGGCTGGTGCAATGGCCATTAAAACGGAGCACGAAATTTTAGGAGTTATTGAAAATATGTCCTATTTTGAAAGTAAATTAACAGGCCAAAAAGAGTATGTATTTGGGAAAGGCGGAGGTCAGAAGCTTGCAGAGGATTTGCAGGTCCCTCTATTAGGGCAAATTCCGCTTGAGCAGCCGGACTGGGATGAAGAGGACTTTGCTCCGTCTGTTTATAATGAAAACCATCCAATAGGGAAAATTTATTTAGATATAGCAAGAAAAGTGATTGAGATAACAGAAAAGTAAAGGAAGGGAGAGGAGGTCTATTGGCCTCCGCCCCCGCCTTCGTTTCCGGAGCTGCCCCCGCCTTGTTGTTTACTTTGAGCTTGCTGAGCAGCCTTCAATAGCGCCTCCTCAATTTTCGGTTGAAAGAGCGGACTTGATAGAACATCTGTAATTTGCTGCTGTAAATATTGGCGGTATTCTTTGCTTTTTAAAACCTTCAATAGTTCTTCTTCCATTTGAGGATTTTTCAGCACATCCATAAGCATTCCTTGATATTCCGGATCTTTCATTAAACGTTTGATCACTTTTTCATGTTCTGTTTGCAATGTTTTCGCAAATCCTTCCGCAAATTTTGTATCTTCAAATGTATTTTTCCAAAATTCCTTCCCTTTTTCTGATGTTAACGCTTTTTCAATCGTATTATTGACGGTTTTTTGATCTAAAATGAGGTTTCGTTGAACTTCTTCATCTTTCATAATTTCTTGAACGGCTTTTTTTCCTTCGTCAGATTTTAATATGTCTACAACCATTTTTTTTGTTTCATCATAATTCATTGGTTCACTTTGCTGCCGATCCGCACATCCTGCAACGATCATCCATATAAGCATCATGATGAGGAGCGAACAATTTCTACCTCTCATATTTCATTTAGCTCCTTTCAATAATAACTTCTACCATTATGTTGAGAAACCAACTGTTTTTTATGCGAAAAAAGTTTTGCCATATGGTAATATACAAGTTGGATTGATAAAATCATATGATATTTTACGAAATATGGAGGGGTTGGCAGTGAAAAGCCGAAATTGGGTACGATTTTTCCTTTCTACTCTCATTGTAGGTGGAGTTGCGACAAGTATTGTTGGTTTTATCTTAAGATGGAGCGAGTATGAAAAGTTGTTTTTGTCTTTTAATATTGTTGAAATTGTTGCAGTATTGTTTTGGTTGATCGGAGTAGGTTTTATTTTCAGCATCATCAGCCAAATGGGCTTTTTCGCTTATTTGACTGTGCACAGGTTTGGCCTAGGCATTTTTCGCTCAGTTTCGTTATGGAACTCTGTTCAAATCTTGTTAATCATTTTTGTGTTGTTTGATTTAGTTTATTTTCGATATCAATTTTTTGCGCAAACTGGAGATTCCATTGTCCCGTATATTTTAGTAGCTGTTGTCATTTTGTTGTTTTCTGCTGTAATTGCTTATTTTAAGCAAAAACAGACGAATAAAGATGCGTTTGTCCCTGCATTGTTTTTTATGGTTGTTGTTTCAGTGATTGAGTGGATGCCGGCCCTTCGTGTCAATGATAGAGATTGGCTGTATTTAATGCTGTTTCCAATTTTAATTTGCAATGCTTACCAATTGTTGATTTTGCCGAAAATGACAAATGACTCGCCAAAAGCAAAAAAGAGCTGAAGGAGTTTTCCTTATAGCTCTTTAAAATGCTTATTGATTTCCAAAATATTGAAAACGATTGGTTTGAATTTACTTCCAAAGTTCTTTTCATTTGAATGATAGTTCTTTCGTTCTTGCATTGCTGTTTTCAATTAATTCTTGTACGGTTACATTTTTAAGGCCGTTTTGTTTCAAATGTTGAATAATCGCCGGCAACGCTTGGTTAGTTTGTTTAACTGAATCTGATGCGTGAAGCAGGATAATATCACCTGGTTTTAAGTGTTTCGTAACATTTTGGATAATCTTGTTGACTCCCGGGTTTTGCCAGTCATTTGAATTTACACTGTAATGGACGACAGTTAATCCATATTGTTCAGCAATATTTAAAACGTTTTGATCGAATTGGCAGGTTGGGGGCCGCAGCAATTTTATATCCTTGATACCAAGCTTTTGAAATGTATGCTGGGCTAAAGATAAATCACGCTTAATTTCGTTAGTGTCCAACTCAGTATAGTTTTTATAAGCATATCCTTTGCTGCCGAGCTGATGACCGTCATCGATAATTCTTTTGACTACTTCAGGATGGCGTTCGGCCCATGAGGCGGATACAAAAAATGTTGCATTGGTTAGTCCATATTTTTTCAAAGTATTTAAAATTGGAATTGCTTTTTCATCTCCCCAGCTAATATCAAATGTCAAGGCAATTTTCTTACCGCTTCCGTCTCCTTTATAAATTGCTTTCGGCCCGTTCTTTGTAGTGAAAACCGGGATATTTGGTATTGTTTGAAAGTACATAAAGACAGCAGTAAAAAAAGCGATTATGATTAAAAAAAGTAATTGTTTGATTTTTTTAATATGGATGATGTAAAAACGGTTCATTGATGCTCCTCCTTGTCCTTATCTTGTAAAATTGTATGAATTGAACTTTTAATTATGAATAAGGATGGAGAATTAAAAATAATTTTAAAAAGGTGTTGACGAAATAGTTTAAAGTTGATATATTATTAATCGTCGCTGTTTGTTAAGTGTTTTAAAAAATGTATTGACAAACATTTTGACGCCATGATATATTATGAAAGTCATTGTGAAAAAATAAAAAGCATTGACTGGACATAATTGTTTTGTTATAATGTTATTTCGTCGAAGTAGTTATATGATCCTTGAAAACTGAACAAAACGAAAAGCGTGCCTGTTGATTCTGACAAGAGCATTTGGTGACAAACTTTTTTTGGAGAGTTTGATCCTGGCTCAGGACGAACGCTGGCGGCGTGCCTAATACATGCAAGTCGAGCGGACCGAAGGGAGCTTGCTCCTTTAGGTTAGCGGCGGACGGGTGAGTAACACGTGGGCAACCTGCCCTGCAGACTGGGATAACTTCGGGAAACCGGAGCTAATACCGGATAACACCGAAAACCGCATGGTTTTCGGTTGAAAGGCGGCTTTTAGCTGTCACTGCAGGATGGGCCCGCGGCGCATTAGCTAGTTGGTGAGGTAACGGCTCACCAAGGCGACGATGCGTAGCCGACCTGAGAGGGTGACCGGCCACACTGGGACTGAGACACGGCCCAGACTCCTACGGGAGGCAGCAGTAGGGAATCTTCCGCAATGGACGAAAGTCTGACGGAGCAACGCCGCGTGAGCGAAGAAGGTCTTCGGATCGTAAAGCTCTGTTGTCAGGGAAGAACAAGTACCGTTCGAACAGGGCGGTACCTTGACGGTACCTGACGAGGAAGCCACGGCTAACTACGTGCCAGCAGCCGCGGTAATACGTAGGTGGCAAGCGTTGTCCGGAATTATTGGGCGTAAAGCGCGCGCAGGCGGTTCCTTAAGTCTGATGTGAAATCTCGCGGCTCAACCGCGAGCGGCCATTGGAAACTGGGGAACTTGAGTGCAGGAGAGGGGAGCGGAATTCCACGTGTAGCGGTGAAATGCGTAGAGATGTGGAGGAACACCAGTGGCGAAGGCGGCTCTCTGGCCTGTAACTGACGCTGAGGCGCGAAAGCGTGGGGAGCGAACAGGATTAGATACCCTGGTAGTCCACGCCGTAAACGATGAGTGCTAAGTGTTAGAGGGTATCCACCCTTTAGTGCTGCAGCAAACGCATTAAGCACTCCGCCTGGGGAGTACGGCCGCAAGGCTGAAACTCAAAGGAATTGACGGGGACCCGCACAAGCGGTGGAGCATGTGGTTTAATTCGAAGCAACGCGAAGAACCTTACCAGGTCTTGACATCCCCTGACAACCCTAGAGATAGGGCGTTCCCCTTTCGGGGACAGGGTGACAGGTGGTGCATGGTTGTCGTCAGCTCGTGTCGTGAGATGTTGGGTTAAGTCCCGCAACGAGCGCAACCCTTGACCTTAGTTGCCAGCATTCAGTTGGGCACTCTAAGGTGACTGCCGGCTAAAAGTCGGAGGAAGGTGGGGATGACGTCAAATCATCATGCCCCTTATGACCTGGGCTACACACGTGCTACAATGGGTGGTACAAAGGGCAGCGAAACCGCGAGGTGGAGCGAATCCCAAAAAACCACTCTCAGTTCGGATTGCAGGCTGCAACTCGCCTGCATGAAGCCGGAATCGCTAGTAATCGCGGATCAGCATGCCGCGGTGAATACGTTCCCGGGTCTTGTACACACCGCCCGTCACACCACGAGAGTTTGTAACACCCGAAGTCGGTGGGGTAACCCTTACGGGAGCCAGCCGCCGAAGGTGGGACAAATGATTGGGGTGAAGTCGTAACAAGGTAGCCGTATCGGAAGGTGCGGCTGGATCACCTCCTTTCTAAGGATATATACATTGAAAAAGGTACGCTTTTCCGTTTTGTTTAGTTTTGAAGGATCACATCCTTCCCCGTTTGCTGGTGAATTCGCAAAGTCGATTTCCCAGCGAATAGAAGCTGAATAAAAAAATACAGGATGGGCCTGTAGCTCAGCCGGTTAGAGCGCACGCCTGATAAGCGTGAGGTCGGTGGTTCAAGTCCACTCAGGCCCACCATAAATAAGACCATCCTGGGGCCTTAGCTCAGCTGGGAGAGCGCCTGCTTTGCACGCAGGAGGTCAGCGGTTCGATCCCGCTAGGCTCCACCATAAGTTTGATGAATATTGGAAGCATTGCTCCTATGCGAGAGCCCATTCGAAGGATCGGATGTTCGGCTCGAAGCAACTCAAGCAGCAAGGGAGCTCATTGAAAGAAAAAGCATTGTTCTTTGAAAACTGGATAACGGAAAGACATTCACGAATAGATCGCTCATGTTAGGAAGAAACGGTTAAGTTAGAAAGGGCGCACGGTGGATGCCTTGGCACTAGGAGCCGATGAAGGACGGGACAAACACCGAAATGCTTCGGGGAGCTGTAAGTAAGCGTCGATCCGGAGATGTCCGAATGGGGGAACCCACTGTCCGTAATGGGGCAGTATCCATACCTGAATCCATAGGGTATGGAGGGCAACCCGGGGAACTGAAACATCTAAGTACCCGGAGGAAGAGAAAGCAACAGCGATTCCCTGAGTAGCGGCGAGCGAAACGGGAACAGCCCAAACCAAGAGGCGTGCCTCTTGGGGTTGTAGGACACTCGATTAAGGAGTGACAAAGGAACGGGGTAGACGAAGAGGTCTGGAAAGGCCCGTCAGAGAAGGTAACAACCCTGTAGTCGAAACTCCGTTCCCTCCCGAGTGGATCCTGAGTACGGCGGGACACGTGAAATCCCGTCGGAAGCAGGGAGGACCATCTCCCAAGGCTAAATACTCCCTAGTGACCGATAGTGAACCAGTACCGTGAGGGAAAGGTGAAAAGCACCCCGGGAGGGGAGTGAAAGAGAACCTGAAACCGTGTGCCTACAAGTAGTCAGAGCCCGTTAACGGGTGATGGCGTGCCTTTTGTAGAATGAACCGGCGAGTTGCGATTTCGTGCAAGGTTAAGCCGAAAGGCGGAGCCGCAGCGAAAGCGAGTCTGAAGAGGGCGAAATAGTACGAGGTCGCAGACCCGAAACCAGGTGATCTACCCATGTCCAGGGTGAAGGCAAGGTAACACTTGCTGGAGGCCCGAACCCACGCACGTTGAAAAGTGCGGGGATGAGGTGTGGGTAGGGGTGAAATGCCAATCGAACTTGGAGATAGCTGGTTCTCTCCGAAATAGCTTTAGGGCTAGCCTCAAGGGAAGAGTCTTGGAGGTAGAGCACTGATTGGACGAGGGGCCCCCATCGGGTTACCGAATTCAGTCAAACTCCGAATGCCAATGACTTATCCTTGGGAGTCAGACTGCGAGTGATAAGATCCGTGGTCAAAAGGGAAACAGCCCAGACCGCCAGCTAAGGTCCCAAAGTATACGTTAAGTGGAAAAGGATGTGGAGCTGCTTAGACAACCAGGATGTTGGCTTAGAAGCAGCCACCATTTAAAGAGTGCGTAATAGCTCACTGGTCGAGTGGCTCTGCGCCGAAAATGTACCGGGGCTAAACGTATCACCGAAGCTGCGGGTTGACACCGTTGGTGTCAGCGGTAGGAGAGCGTTCTAAGGGCATCGAAGCCGGACCGGAAGGACCGGTGGAGCGCTTAGAAGTGAGAATGCCGGTATGAGTAGCGAAAGAGGGGTGAGAATCCCCTCCGCCGAAAGCCTAAGGTTTCCTGAGGAAGGCTCGTCCGCTCAGGGTTAGTCGGGACCTAAGCCGAGGCCGAAAGGCGTAGGTGATGGACAACAGGTTGATATTCCTGTACCACCTCCTCACCGTTTGAGCAATGGGGGGACGCAGGAGGATAGGGTAAGCGCGCGGCTGGATGTGCGCGTCCAAGCAGTTAGGGCTGGCAAGCAGGCAAATCCGCTTGCCGTGTGCTTGAGCTGTGATGGCGAGGGAAAGGAAGTACCGAAGTTCCCGATTCCACACTGCCAAGAAAAGCCTCTAGCGAGGTGAGAGGTGCCCGTACCGCAAACCGACACAGGTAGGCGAGGAGAGAATCCTAAGGTGAGCGAGAGAACTCTCGTTAAGGAACTCGGCAAAATGACCCCGTAACTTCGGGAGAAGGGGTGCTCATCAAGGTGATAAGCCATGATGAGCCGCAGTGAAAAGGCCCAGGCGACTGTTTAGCAAAAACACAGGTCTCTGCGAAACCGTAAGGTGAAGTATAGGGGCTGACGCCTGCCCGGTGCTGGAAGGTTAAGGGGAGCGCTTAGCGAAAAGCGAAGGTGCGAACCGAAGCCCCAGTAAACGGCGGCCGTAACTATAACGGTCCTAAGGTAGCGAAATTCCTTGTCGGGTAAGTTCCGACCCGCACGAAAGGCGTAACGATCTGGGCACTGTCTCAACGAGAGACTCGGTGAAATTATAGTACCTGTGAAGATGCAGGTTACCCGCGACAGGACGGAAAGACCCCGTGGAGCTTTACTGCAGCCTGATATTGAATGTGGGTACAGCTTGTACAGGATAGGTAGGAGCCAGAGACGCGTGAGCGCCAGCTTGCGCTGAGGCGACGGTGGGATACTACCCTGGCTGTACTGACATTCTAACCCGCGCCCCTGATCGGGGCGGGAGACAGTGTCAGGTGGGCAGTTTGACTGGGGCGGTCGCCTCCTAAAAGGTAACGGAGGCGCCCAAAGGTTCCCTCAGAATGGTTGGAAATCATTCGGAGAGTGCAAAGGCAGAAGGGAGCTTGACTGCGAGACCTACAAGTCGAGCAGGGACGAAAGTCGGGCTTAGTGATCCGGTGGTTCCGCATGGAAGGGCCATCGCTCAACGGATAAAAGCTACCCCGGGGATAACAGGCTGATCTCCCCCAAGAGTCCACATCGACGGGGAGGTTTGGCACCTCGATGTCGGCTCATCGCATCCTGGGGCTGTAGTCGGTCCCAAGGGTTGGGCTGTTCGCCCATTAAAGCGGTACGCGAGCTGGGTTCAGAACGTCGTGAGACAGTTCGGTCCCTATCCGTCGCGGGCGCAGGAAATTTGAGAGGAGCTGTCCTTAGTACGAGAGGACCGGGATGGACGCACCGCTGGTGTACCAGTTGTCCCGCCAGGGGCACCGCTGGGTAGCTATGTGCGGAAGGGATAAGCGCTGAAAGCATCTAAGCGTGAAGCCCCCCTCAAGATGAGATTTCCCATCGCTCGAAGCGAGTAAGATCCCTTGAAGATGACGAGGTAGATAGGTCCGAGGTGGAAGCGTGGTGACACGTGGAGCTGACGGATACTAATCGATCGAGGACTTAACCAAGTAGGAGCATCTATTCGTGAAAGAAACGTTATCTAGTTTTGAAAGAATGACATTCCGATGTCATTTGACAACAGGAAGGAAAACAGAAAAGGCTGCTTGGTGGCAATGGCGAAGAGGTCACACCCGTTCCCATCCCGAACACGGAAGTTAAGCTCTTCAGCGCCGATGGTAGTGAGGGTTTGTCCCTTGTGAGAGTAGGACGCTGCCAGGCTGCCTTTAAATTCTTTTTGAAAGCTGGGCTTATTGTAGAGAACCATACAAGAGTACATTCTTTTGAAGTCATTTTGATATACTGATTGAGCTGTATGTGAACCAAAATATGGTTTATTAAAATATTCCGCAGTAGCTCAGTGGTAGAGCATTCGGCTGTTAACCGAACGGTCGCAGGTTCGAATCCTGCCTGCGGAGCCATGCTTCCATAGCTCAGTTGGTAGAGCACTTCCATGGTAAGGAAGAGGTCACCGGTTCGAGCCCGGTTGGAAGCTTTGATGAAAAACGTTGAAATAACAAGGTTTTCTCGATGTGCGAGGGAGCCTTTTTTTGTTTTTATATTATTCTTCAACAACATTTTGACGGCAATAAGATCTTTTATATTATTTTTAAAAAAATATAAAAGACCTCGATAAAATTTATGTCGGCCAAAAGGATGATGTATAAAATTTTGTGTAAAGCATAAGGTAGGGTATTTTCTGATTTGGCCAAATATTCCAGAGAACCCTACCTATGTCTAAAAGAATACCGAATGGTGACTGGGCTAATCAACAGGAAAGTACCATTCGTCAGTTTGTGAATGAAAAATTAGAGCTGATTATGTGGGAAGAAATGAAACATTTCCTCGAGATTGAACAAGCTGGAACATCGAATATGAGAAACGGCTACTATCAACGAAATCCAGATGCACAATACGGTCGGATTACCGGAACGGAGAATTTCAAACGCATTTGTTCCCCCTCCCTTACCAACGCCATACCGGCTGGCTCGAGGAAGCGATCATCAAGATGTATCAAAATGACATGAGTACACGTGAAATTAGCAAGTTTAACGAACGAATTTTAGGAAATGCCAATCGTTTTGACTTGAGTTCCAAAGAATTCGGTGACATCTGCCGTTTAGCCATTGAACTGTCTTTTCAAGTGCTTCAAGTAGAATGTATGCATTCAACCCTTTTTCGGAATGGCTGATTAAGTGAAATCTAGAGTTTATTTACTTCCACAAGTGTTTTATTATCAAATTCGTACACTTTATCACATAGTATGTGAATATCCTCACTGATATGACTCGCCAATAAGATGGTTGTCCCCTGTTTTTTCAATGACAACAGCAATTCTCTTATCTGTTTGACTCCTGTTTTATCCAGACCGTTCATTGGTTCATCTAGTATGAGTATTTTCGGCTTCTCCATAATTGCTTGTGCGATACCCAATCTTTGTTTCATACCTAAAGAATATTTTTTCACACTTTTCTTGCTGTTCGGATCTAGACCGACACTTTGGATTGCTTCTATAATCTCCTTATCACTAATCTTATTGCGTATAGAAGCTAAGTATTTTAAATTTTTAAATCCGGAGTAATCGGACAAGAATCCTGGTGTCTCGATAACAGCACCAACTTCAGTGGGAAAGTCAATATCCTTCCCTAAAATATTTCCAAAAATTTTAATTTCTCCTTGGTCTGGGAGTAAAATGCCGCAAAGTATCTTAAAGAAAACTGATTTACCACTCCCATTATGCCCGACAAACCCGTAAATCTTTGCTTCTTCAATATCAAGATTTATATTACTGAATACTTTCTCCTTTTTAAATGTTTTGCTCAAGTTCCTTACCTGCAATACAACTGCCATAGTTTATCACCTTTCCTTGAAAATTCAGCAATCTAACGTCGCGTCATAACGCGATACGACAAATAAATGAACAGAAGAATCCATAAAACATGAAAAATGACAAAACCAGCGATTGAATGACTCCCGCTACCTGGAGCCAACACGTCATAGTTTACAAGTCTGCCATGGCTTCCAATCCATAGATTCACATTCCCCAAAATGAAAGGAATGATGTACATTAAAGCAGCAGAGAAGTACCCGTAACCGCTTTTTTGGGTAAGGAGGTTGATATATACTTGCCACAAACTAATGCTAAAAGAGCCGATTAGCTGGATAATCCATGAAAGGAATAGAAATAACCATTGTGAATATACATCTTTTGACGATAATTTACCTGCCCAATACTGGACTGTAATATCACCTGACTTATAAATAGAATGCAAAATGAACCAGGACAGACTGTAATAAAAAAATAGGTACACAACATGAATGGCAAATAAGACGGTCAAATGGGACAATGCCCACGCGTTCCTGTTAGATATCCGCAGCAAAGTATACAGTAAATTCTCATGAAAATTGTTTTCCATGTATAAGTCAACAATATACGCTAATACGAAAAAAGGGAGCAATGTATGAATGATCGTTAAAATATCCGCCCCCTCGAACACGGCAAAGTGGAAGATGAATGCATCTATAGTGGATGAGACAAGATCTCCATAATATAGAAGTGTGACCAAATTAGAGATGACGAACACTGCGATCGCCAGAAGCCACTGATGATAAGTAAAGTAGCGCATATTAAACTGAACAAGGGCTTTCCATTCTCTGATCATATTCAAGATCCCCCAAATTCCAGCTTTGATTTTCTCATCCACAAGACGAGAAGCATTAAAACTATAGGAGAAACGGCTGCTGCATTCAACACCATTGCCGATTGGAATCCGTTTTCATTCAGCCTAAGCGTCACGAGATAACCGTTATGGATATACAAAAACGGAACATACGATACAAAAAACCTATAAGCAAATAAATGGTTAATAACAAGAAGCATCACCGTCACCGATACTGCTTTGACGATAACCATCTGCTGACGCATAAACAAACAAATATAGGATGCTGAGAAACCAAATACTTAAGACATATCGTATAGCTAACAGAATAAAACCAGTAACTGGTTGTATATGCCCAATAAGCTCCCCGTGGTAAAGATTGGAGGATCCTGGACTCCAATGGATGCTATAACCGTATAATAAAAGAGAAATTAGAGTAATAATACAAAGATATACGAGCGTGTACAGTGTACTTATTAAAAGTATTAGGAATATTTTGGAAAGTAACCAAGTCGATTTTTTATTTAAACGCAGCAGAACATAGAGAGTTATCGGCCGATCATCGCAAATATCACTTAACACAAACAGGAAGAACAGCAAAAACAAGAACAATTGGTAGTAAGGATGATACAGCATATCGAAGATTAAATCCCACATATTGAGGAAACGGTTGTCAATATGCGCTAATTTGCTATTGGCCAGAAAAGTTGCTAAACATACGAGCAATACAAACAAAACAGCTTTTCGAGTCAGAACTACGTGCTTCACTTTGTGTTTCATACAGTTTAAAAGAATGGTCTTAGTGCTCAGGGGATTGGCATTAGTCATCAATTCTCACCCGTCTCGTTCTCCAAATAAAAATTACATAACCTGTAATCAAAATCGTGATCATTGAACCGTATACATAGAATGGCGAAACTTCAGGCCATAAATCATACCAGGTGGATGGAGAAAACTGATATTGATCCAGAATGGCTCCTGCGGTGATCTCCCAAATACCGAAAATCAGAAATGGCCCAACGTATACAATTGCTTTCTTCTTGACGAAGGTGGAAAGGCATAAAGCGATACAGGCGAAACACGCCCCAAGCAAAAAATGCGTTAAAAATTTGATCCAAATATACAATTCAGGCTGTGTGTTGAACAATGTGTAGAATATGCCTTCTTCCTGCAGTTGTCGATAGGGGGAATCGGCATCATTATTAAAAAAAATAGAAATTATAGCGTAAAAGATAAACTCTGGGATGAAGATAGCAAGCCCCCCAGTTAAAGTGGCGGCCAAGAATTTGTTCCTAACATAATGGTCAAAAGATTTCCTTGTTTGTATAAAGTAATGAAACTTCTGATTCTTTTCTTCTAAATAGGAAGCGGCATATGGAAACACAACAATTAAAGGAAAAAATATACCTATGTATGAAAAACTGCTCTCCCAAATATTATATTTGTTGTGTATTTCACCTAAAATATCTTGAATCGCTTGATGATTACCTCGTATATCAGGAGCTTCGGGGTCAAAAAATAAAACATCATACAAATACCTGTCATAAGCTGTCAAAAATATTATTACAAGAGCAAACATACAGGAAACTAACATGCGCTTATTCAATAAACCCCTTTTTAATTCCAGTAAGAGCATCATCTTTCACTCGCTTTCTGATTGATAACTATCAAAACTACTTTAAAAGCATATCGCATTTCTACATTGCAGAAATGCGATATGCTACGGAATCGAAATTGAAAGAGTTAAGTTAATACGTATCTGGGTTCCATTTCCCTTTCATCGTAAAGCGGTCAAATTTACCTCCTTTTTCTTTCCAGATTTTCAAACGGTACTTATAACTGGCCTTAGCTCCATTATTTGTTAATGTGTAATTACCAGCCTTTTTAGTATAAAGATTACTACTTCTTTTCGCACCTTCCGAATTTTCCATTCTTACTCCTGCTGTCCAATTCGAATCTATACTAGTAATCTTAACAACTGGATTCTCTTTATCTGTAAATTTCCATGCATAGTTAGTATAAGCACGTCCAGTTAAAAAGTTTGTTGTCACATCAAAATGAAATTTGTAGTTAGCAGCTGATGCAACAGGCACTAATGCTCCTACAGCTAGAATAGAAGTTAAAGCAATTTTTAACCATTTTTTTTTCACATAAAACCCTCCTCGTTTTTCCGCATTAAAATTCCTGAATTCCCGCGAGAATCCTTCGAGTAAGGTGCTAGCTACCTGTTTTTACAGTTCACATTTTCTAACAATACAGAACGGTGATCACCTAAACTTATGATAGAGTAGAATCCACATTTGAAAAAAGTCCCAAATTTTCTTGCCACCTTTTAAATTAACCCCCATTCCCGGGCCTTTCGGGCTGCTTCTTTGCTTCTTTTTTCCCCCGTCTTTTTCAAAATATTAGTAATGTGCTTTTTTATTGTATTAATTTCTACCATTAATATTTCTGCTATTTGTTTTTGCTTATAGCCTTCAGCAATCAGCTTTAATATTTTTTGTTCTGTTTGTGTTAATCTCTCCTTCATATAGTGGATCTCTAGTTGTCTTAAGCGACAAAACTCCTTACGGATAACAGATTCAACATAAGCACTTTTAAGTGACCATTTTTGATACGCTAAGCGTATTACATTTGGAATATGATTATAGGATTTGTCTATGTAACAGATTGCCCCGGCAATAAAAGCTTCAAAAATCAATCGATTGTCAATCTGATCATTTAAAATAATCAGCTGTGCTTTTGTTTTTTCAGTAACAGATTTTATTACTTTGATTTTTTCTGTATCTTTTACTAATCTGATATTCATTAGTACAATATTCACATGTATACGGTTAATAAAATCACTTAAACATTTCAGCTCGCACGTGACTCCTACTATTTCTATGTCGGTCTCATTTTTAACGCTAGAGCAAATTTTTAACAACTCATCTTTGTCTTTGTCAATCAACAGTACACGTATTTTTTTCATAACGCACCTTTTTACACCTCCTTTTGTCTGTTCTTTTTACACATCTCTTCACGCTCGTTGCCTTAAAAAACATGGATAATTCGAAATATCGGACATAACTTCTAGTGAAGGACTTTCTACTTATTAAAACGTCAGATCTCTCAGAATTGTTTCTGATTTTTATAATTTTAACCTTTTTTGGAACGTTTTCCCTTAAAAGTAAGCGTCAAATTTAGCCAATCTTCTAGACTCTGTAAGATTATGAGATAATCTCCTCAAGAATAGATATAAGGAGGTTTTTTATAGCAAATCCAGAAATAGCTGAGAGAAAAAGGAATAGACATGACCGGAATGCGTCCAATGGAGAGTACAGAAAGAACGATGAGTGTGTTTGCGAAACATTTGAAAATGGGCGGAACTGGGTGGATCAAGGTACCGGTGCGATGATGACGGCCTTGGTGGCAGCATTAGAAAAAGTTAGTCATCAAAACGCTTATTGGACAAGTAGAAAGATGGAAAAAATCTCAAGAAGCCCATTCAAACAATACATCGAAAAGATCACGAGAACAATAAACGAAGCCACACGTGACCCGTACCATGTACCTAAAAAATAAAGTGAAAACCCTTATCCATCAAGCATTGAAGAGATTAAGTAGGACTAGGAATTACTTTGGGGTTATCTTTATCATTTGTATGCGTTTATTATGGAATCCCTCCTGCAAATGCTTGGCTCAATCTTCATATTGACAATAAACCATTTTTTCTCTATACTAATACTCGTCGATTGCTTAATAAAAAACTTGTGAAGGAAAAATGATTTTATAATTGACAAAAAGCAAATTGTTATATATAATTTAATTTGTCTTTTTGCTAATGATGTTATTGGCCCGTTGGTCAAGTGGTTAAGACACCGCCCTTTCACGGCGGTAACACGGGTTCGAATCCCGTACGGGTCACCATGGAGGATTAGCTCAGCTGGGAGAGCACTTGCCTTACAAGCAAGGGGTCGGCGGTTCGATCCCGTCATCCTCCACCATGTACTAAACAAGCTTTTCTTAAGCAGGCTTAATGAGACTGGTATAATAATTTAAACAAAGGTAAAAACTGAGTGTGATTTAAAGTATTTATTGCGCCGGTGTAGCTCAATTGGTAGAGCAACTGACTTGTAATCAGTAGGTTGGGGGTTCGATTCCTCTCGCCGGCATTTTTAATAATCGGAGGGGTAGCGAAGTGGCTAAACGCGGCGGACTGTAAATCCGCTCCCTTAGGGTTCGGCGGTTCGAATCCGTCCCCCTCCACCATGCCGAAGAATGTTATGAAACATTGAAATCACATTAAACAACAAAATGTTGTATAAAGTGATTTTTTTATTGGTACACTATAATTAGTCAAGAGATGAATGGTGATATTGGGCTATAGCCAAGCGGTAAGGCAACGGACTTTGACTCCGTGATGCGCTGGTTCGAATCCAGCTAGCCCAGCCATTTATTATAAAAAGACAGTTCATGTCTGTTCTTTTTTTTGTAAAAATGTTAGATAGAAAGTAAGATTTAACTATATTTCACAAAGGGCGAAGTCTCGTCGAATAAGCAGCGAGTTGTCCCGACGCATCCAGCATCCTCGAAAGATCAGGAAGAGGAAGGGACATCTGACAAATTTTAAAATGGATTAGAAGAAAAAAATTTTTTTATGAGCCATTAGCTCAGTCGGTAGAGCATCTGACTTTTAATCAGAGGGTCGGAGGTTCGAATCCTCCATGGCTCACCATTTGTGCGGAAGTAGTTCAGTGGTAGAACACCACCTTGCCAAGGTGGGGGTCGCGGGTTCGAGTCCCGTCTTCCGCTTTTTAAATTCAACGGGGAAAACTTTATAAAATAAGATGAACTTAATTCCTGACAAGAAATTGTCAGGATTTTTTTATTTGAAATGTTACTAATCCCTTCGATTATATCTAATCCTCGCTTTTGAATCTCAAAATAATGTAATAGACTATATGCAGGAGCATTCGCCTTTTTAGTCCCATAACAGCCTTTTAAATTTGAATATACCATTGAAGTCGAATTGTATTTTTCCTTTTAGTATTGGGAATGCGGTTGTTCCGAAATGGAACCATGACCTAAATGATTTTTTGGTAGATTTTAAAAATTAGTCTCTTTTCCAGAAGATTGTTGCTGTAGAGGATGATTTGTGTAAAACATTTTGCATAATGGACTGCCCAGCAAAGGTTTTTACGGGTGTTGTGACGAAGTATATCGACAAACTTCTGTCTTGTTTCATTTTTTGAAATAGCACAGATCCGGATGAGGACGAATAAATTTCGACGCCATTTATAAATTCAAACGGCTTAAAGGGGTTGTGATTCGATGCCTTTTATCAACGTAAAGCTGGCTAAAGGAAGAACCGCAGAACAGAAACAGCAGTTTACTGAGGCAATAACAAAAGCAGCAGCGCAAATACTAAACGTGAAAGAAGAATGGGTTACAGTAGTTTTCGATGAATATGAAAGAGATAATTGGGCTTCCGGCGGAACACTTCACTCGATAAAATTTGGGGAAGGTTTCGGGAAAATGGGAGCTGAATGAATATCCATCATCCTGTAATTCAAAGATAAAAAATGACCTCCCCAATTGGAAAAGGGGAGGTGAAGTTTTTTCATTTGCCTAAAGTCGGTCAATATTTTCATCTTGGAGAAACCCAGCTTTCATCGCATAATGTTCCATCACTTGCTGAAGCCACTCCTCTTCCTCCTGTGTAAATGGAGATGCCAATTTATTTTCAATAGTTTTAATTTCAGCTTCATCTAAATTCCCGATAGCACTAATTGTTTCTTCTCCGATAAATTCTAATATTGTTTTCATATATTTTTCGACTAACGCTTCTACCTCAGGATCATCGACAGGTCTTCCTGCCAATCTTTTTGTTTCTTGGGATAATTGGATGTATTCTTTGTCAAGGGAGATCATTACCTCTTCAGGCTGATCAAAAAGCTTTTCAGCTACTTCTTTTGATGTATAATGTTCTAACCATTTGCGCTGTTCTTTTTCTGTTTGTATGCTCTGAATAAGACTCATTAAAACATTGCTATCCACTTCTTTTTCTTCTTCTAAAATCGTGAGAATTCGTTTAATGGCTTTGAGCACTTCTTCAATATGTTCCTTTCGTTCTTCAAGCGCTTCTTTTTGGAACTGTAAAGTTTCCTTTAAGTTTAAATCGAAGTTGGTTTCATTAATTAACTCTTTGATTTGTTCTAAACTGTATCCTAAAAATTTAAGACTGACTATTTTTTGAAGTGTCAATACATCATGAGCAGAGTATAATCGGTGTCCAGAACGAGGATTTTTTTTCGGTTTGAGCAGTCCAATTTGATCATAATAATGCAATGTTCGGATTGTTGTTCCCGTCTTTTTAGAAAATTCGCCAATCGTAAAGTAAGACTCTTCCTTCACTTTAACATCGCCCCCAAAATACTTATCTTTATAAACCTATTGTGATCATAATACCTAACGCGGCGTGAGGTGCAACCCCTCTGAAAAAATTTGTAATGTCATATTTCATTATGACAAGTTGGACGTTTCTTTATAAAAAGCCCAGAAATGGGAATAAGAAAGGTTTTTGCTACAAAAGGAAAAAATTTTTCTTGCAGATGAAAACATAAATTCCTAAAATTTGCTAGAATAGATTTATAAAAAAATGAAACCTTTGGGGAACGAATTCGTATCATGATGTACCCGCAACTGCGGAGGTAGAAAAATGGAAGAATTTATAAATAAAAAGATCAAACAAATTAAAAAAGGCGACCAAAATGCATTTGCAGAAGTTGTTGAATTATATAAAGATAAAATTTTTCAACTTTGTTATCGAATGCTGGGAAACGTCCATGAAGCTGAGGACATAGCACAGGAAGCATTTATAAGAGTGTATATGAACATCCATTCATTTGATATGAACAAAAAATTTTCTACATGGATTTATCGGATTGCAACCAATTTATCGATTGATCGTATTCGGAAAAAGAAGCCCGACTATTATTTAGATGCAGAAGTTGCGGGGACTGAAGGCTTAACAATGTACTCCCAAGTATCATCTGATATTGCAATGCCTGAAAAAGAAGTTGAAGCAATTGAACTGCAAGAAACGATTCAAAAAGAAATTTTAAAACTGCCGGATAAATATCGATCAGTCATCGTATTGAGATATATTGAGGAGCTATCCTTGCAAGAAATCGCAGAGATATTGGAACTTCCAGTCGGAACAGTTAAAACAAGAATACACCGGGGACGGGAGGCTTTACGCAAACAATTAAGGCATTTGTGATTGGGGTGAGTAAGATGAAATGTCCTAAGCATGTAGTGGAGATGATCCATAAGTATTTGGACGGGGATTTGCATGAGGATGAAGGCCGTGAGTTAAAAAAACACTTGCAATCTTGTGAGGATTGCAAGGCACATTATCAAGAATTGGAAAAAGCTGTAGCGTTTGTCAAGAGTATCTCACATGTTGAAGCACCGACAGATTTTACGCAAAAGGTGTTAGAAAAATTGCCGAAAGAAAAGCGTACGGTCTCAACTAGACGCTGGTTCCGAAATCATCCTTTCTTTTCAGCCGCTGCACTATTTGTTATTCTAATGACTGGAAGTTTATTTGCTTCTTATGAAGAAAGCCAATTCAGCGTAACAAAGTATGATAATTTGGTTGTTGACAACCGTACTGTTATTGTGCCTGAAGGAGAAACGGTGAAAGGTGATATTACTGTTAAAAACGGTGATATTAAAATAGAAGGAAAAGTTGAAGGAAATGTAACGGTGATTAACGGAGACCAATATTTGGCTTCTGCTGGTCAAGTTACCGGAGAGGTTGAGGAAATAAACGAATTGTTTGAGTGGCTGTGGTATGAAGTAAAATCGACTCTGTCAGAGGTTTTTAAACAATAGGCCATCTTTAGTAGGATGGTCTATTTTTATGTTTAAGTGCATTTAGGAAAAGTTATGATATAATAAAGTGGAATTTTGATTAGAGAGATTTTCAAACCTAGAAGTTTGATTAGAATAGATCAATCGCGATTTGATGAACTATTGGAGGAAAACAATATGACCTTAGGGGATTTTTCTCTTTTGCATTACCTCATAGATGTCATTGATATTCTCCTCGTTTGGTTCGTTATCTATAAATTGATTATGGTGATTCGTGGAACGAAAGCTGTTCAGCTTTTAAAAGGAATTATCGTAATCATTATCGTTAGAGTGTTAAGCCAATATTTAGGCTTGAATACTTTGCAATGGTTAATGGACCAAGTGTTGATTTGGGGTTTTTTGGCTATCATCATTATTTTCCAGCCGGAGTTTCGCAGAGCCCTTGAGCAATTAGGAAGGGGGCGTCTATTTGCAAGGGCAGCTAGCCAGGAAGATGATGGGCAAACAAACATGACCGAAGCAATAGCAAAAGCTGTTGAGTATATGGCGAAAAGGAGAATCGGTGCTCTCATTTCGATTGAACGAAAAATAGGAATGGAGGATTATGTTGAGACCGGTATACCGCTAAATGCCCATATTTCTGCTGAACTATTAATTAATATTTTTATCCCCAATACCCCTTTACATGATGGTGCAGTTATTATACAAAAAGATCAAGTGTCCGCTGCTGCCTGTTATTTGCCGCTTTCCGAAAGCCCGTTTATATCGAAGGAGCTGGGCACACGCCATCGCGCTGCAGTGGGAATTAGTGAAGTAACCGATAGTATAACTATCATTGTTTCTGAAGAAACAGGCGGTATATCGATTGCCAAGGATGGTGAGCTGCATAGACATTTAACTCCAGAAACGTTAAAGGAGATGCTCTTGGCTGAGTTTAACCGTACGAAAGCTGCTTCCTCTAGCCGCTGGCAATGGAGGGTGAAAAAGAATGGATAAATTAATGAATAGCAACTGGTTTATGCGCATCATTGCATTGTTGCTAGCGCTCATGCTATATGCTTCAGTGAATATAGAATCGCCTGCTTCGAATAATGAAGAAAAATACAATATATTTCAGTCGCCATCCACAACCGAAACAGCTACAATTACAGATGTGCCCGTAAACGTATACTATGATGACCGTGCATTTGTTGTCACCGGTATTCCCCAAACCGTCACCGTTACGATTGAAGGGCCCAAAAGTATTGTCACTACGACAAAACAAGTCAAGGACTTTGAAATTTTTGCAGATTTAACGGATTTATCCGTTGGCACCCACAGCGTCCGTTTGAAACATAAAAACTTGTCTGACCAATTGGAGGTTGACATTGATCCGGCTGTCATTACAGTAGGTATTCATGAAAAGGTATCTGAAAATTTTCCGGTTGAAGTGGATGTCATTAATAAAAACAAAATGAAGGAAGGCTACATTGCGGAGCGTCCGATTGTTAAACCGGACAGTGTAAAAATTACAGGCGCAAAAGAGCATATTGATGCTGTAGCTGTTGTGAAAGCAACAGTAAGTTTGGAAGGTGCTGATGGAACAGTTGTACAGAAGTCAAAAGTGACAGTATACGATGCAAATGGGAACATCCTGCCTGTTACAATCGAACCGTCAGCGGTTACCGTCACAGTGCCGGTAGAAAGCCCAACGAAATCGAAATCTGTACCCTTAAAAATCAAAACAACAGGAAAGCTTTCTGATGGACTGAGCATATCATCGATTCAATCGATCCCTAGCCAAGTGACAATTTATGGTCCAAAGGATGTGCTAGAGCAAATAGAGTCTATTGATGATGTATCGGTCGACTTAAGCAAAATCAAAGAAAATGCGACAGTTGAAGCTGATGTTCCGGCTCCGGATGGAGTGACAAACGTTGTCCCGAATAAAGTTCAAATTAAAATAGATATTGAAAAACGAGCAGAAAAGACGTTTAAACAGGTGCCGATCAAAGTCATCGGTTTAGGAAACGATCAGGAAATTGAATTTATTGATCCGGATACAGGAAAGCTGGATGTTGTTTTGCGAGGAAAAGACAGTGTTTTGAAAAACGTAAAAGAATCTGACATCGAATTGTATGTGAATGTTGCAGGGTTAGATGAAGGAGAACATGTAGTAAATGTGGAGGCCAAAAACCGTTACAACCTCTCGACAGTTTTATCGAGTGAAAAAGTGAAGATTCGCTTATCCAATAAAGAAAACTCGTTGGAAGAAGCAGATAATGAAAGAAGAAATCAAATAGAAGAAAATAACGATTCAGTTGAACCATCTGAACAGAAAAAGTCTGCTGAAGAAGCTTCAAATTAAGTGATATTTTTTAAAAGGAGCGATGATTCATGGGAAAATATTTCGGTACAGACGGAGTAAGAGGAGTTGCCAACAGTGAACTCACTCCTGAATTAGCGTTTAAAATAGGACGCTTTGGCGGGTACGTGTTAACAAAAGATAAAAATAGACCAAAAGTGTTGATTGGCCGGGATACCCGCATTTCAGGTCATATGCTTGAGGGTGCTTTAGTTGCCGGGCTTCTTTCCATTGGTGCCGAGGTAATGAGGCTTGGAGTCATTAGCACACCAGGTGTTGCTTATTTGACAAAGGCATTAGGGGCCGAAGCAGGCATCATGATCTCCGCTTCGCATAATCCTGTTCAAGATAACGGAATAAAATTTTTTGGCCCTGATGGTTTTAAGCTTTCCGATGAACAAGAAGAAGAAATTGAAGCGCTGCTCGATCAAGAAGAAGATAACCTTCCTAGACCGACCGGCTCTGATCTGGGGCAAGTGAGCGATTATTTTGAAGGCGTACAAAAATACTTGCAATATTTAAAACAGACGGTTGACGAAGAGTTCACTGGTTTACATATCGCTTTGGACTGTGCGCACGGAGCCACATCATCACTAGCTACACATCTTTTTGCCGACTTGGATGCAGATGTTTCGACAATCGGTGCATCTCCAAATGGCCTGAATATTAACGATGGGGTTGGGTCTACTCATCCAGAAACGTTAGCGGAATTTGTGAAAGAAAAAGAAGCAGATATAGGTTTAGCGTTTGACGGTGATGGGGACCGTTTGATTGCCATTGATGAGAACGGAAAAATTGTTGATGGGGATCAAATTATGTTTATTTGCGCCAAATATTTAAAAGAGCAGGGAATGCTGAACGGGGACACTGTTGTATCGACAGTTATGAGCAACCTAGGCTTTTATAAAGCTTTGGAGGCAAATGGACTAAAAAGCGTTCAAACCGCTGTCGGCGATCGCTATGTTGTCGAAGCGATGAAGAAGAACAACTACAATTTAGGTGGAGAGCAATCCGGACATATTATTTTTCTTGACTACAATACGACGGGTGACGGTCTTTTAACAGCGATTCAGCTTGTCAACATAATGAAGACAAAAGGCAAAAAGCTCTCTGAACTTGCGAGTGAAATGAAAAAATTCCCGCAGCTTTTGATCAATGTAAAGGTGCAGGACAAGCAGGCTGTCATGGAAAATGAAAAAGTAAAAGCTGTTATAGAAGAAGTAGAAAAAGAAATGAACGGAAATGGAAGAATTCTCGTACGTCCTTCCGGAACAGAACCGCTCGTTCGTGTAATGGCCGAAGCGCCGACGGAAGATGAATGCCAGCGGTACGTGAAAAAAATTGTGGAAGTCATCAAAGCGGAAATGGGCGTTGAATGATGAAGAGACGGGGCTGTCCGGTAAGTCTCTAAAATAAATAAGTGGAGAAAAACAATGCGTTTTTCTCCACTTGCTTGTGCGCCCGGCATGGGTGTAATCTATAGGGTGAAAGTCCCGAGCTGCGAAGGCAGAAGTAGCAGTTAGCTTAACGCAAGGGTGTCCGTGGTGACGCGGAATCTGAAGGAAGCGAGCGGCAAACTTCCGGTCTGAGGAACACGAACTTCATATGAGGCTAGGTATCACTGGGTGAGTTTGCAAGACAAAACAAAGCCCTTTCTGCCGAAGGTGATACAGAGTAAATGAAGCAGATGGATGGAAGGAAAGATTACACTCTTACCCGGGGAGGTCTGGCTGGCACGCCAAGTAACCTTGGTAACCTATCTAGTGATAGATAGCTGAACCGTCAGAAGTCAGCAGAGGTCATAGTATTAGTTGGTCTAGAACAACTAAGAAGGACCGAACAATTAAGAGAGAATAGCCCTTGGCATTCAGTGAGTCATGATGAACACAGAAAACGTAGTACCTCACTTGAGGGAGGAAGCGGTGAATCCCGTGGGAGATCTCTTGGAGGGTGGAGTGACCACTGGCATAAAGAGAACAGCTATTCACGGAAGTTATAAAGACTTGCGTCAATTATCTTAATTGAACCGCCGTATACGGAACCGTACGTACGGTGGTGTGAGAGGACGGGAGTTAATCGCTCCCTCCTACTCGATTTATTTTTCGATTTTTATCTGAAAGTAGCTGGCGGATGCCGGTTGCTTTCAGGAGGTTGTGGGGAGGCAAGCTCCCTTTCTTTATTGAATATTCATTGTATCGAGGAAACGCTTGAAATCATATAATACAATATGGAAAGACAGAAATGAATTGACGAACTGCTTTTCCATATTGTAATATATAAATTGTTTTAGCACATTCTAGAATAGAAAGGTGGGCAGTTAGAAAATTTTTTATTGTAAAGCGCCTGGACTAAGCAGGAGCGGACATCTGCTTAGTTGACGAGGAGGAGGTTTATCGAAGTTTCGGCGGATGCCTCCCGGTTGCCTTCCCGTACAGCCGTAAAGTCACGTCTTAAAACAAAGAGGCGACTCTTTGCACAAAAAGACTGTGACATAACGGGATACATTTTACAAAACATGTGTGAGGGGACAGAGAAGCTTTGATGGCTGGAAAGAGATCTGTCCCCAGTTGTTCAGGCTTCTTTTGTCCCCTTTAAATGGGGAGGAAACTAAGACTATGTGCGGAATTGTAGGATATATCGGACAACAAGACTGCAAGGAAATTTTATTGCGCGGTTTGGAAAAATTAGAATACAGAGGCTACGACTCTGCAGGTATTGCAGTATTAAACGGAGAAGGAACATATGTATTTAAAGAAAAAGGACGCATTGCGGAGCTTCGTGAAGGTGTGGACAGAAGTGTTTCAGCTTCCATCGGAATTGGCCACACACGGTGGGCTACTCATGGAGCGCCTAGCAAAGAAAATGCGCATCCTCACCAAAGTGCATCCAAACGCTTTACACTTGTGCATAACGGTGTCATTGAAAACTATTTGCAAGTAAAGCGTGAGTATTTACAAAATGTTGAATTAAAAAGTGAAACGGATACGGAAGTTATTGTTCAAACAATTGAACAATTTGTCAACAAAGGTTTAAGTGTCGAAGAAGCATTTCGCCAAACATTATCCTTGTTGAAGGGATCTTATGCGATCGCTCTATTAGATGAAAATAACCGAGACGTGATCTATGTTGCGAAAAACAAAAGCCCTCTTCTTGTGGGACTTGGCGGAGACTTTAATGTTGTTGCTTCAGACGCCATGGCAATGCTGCAAGTAACAAATCAATTTGTCGAATTAATGGATAAAGAAATCGTTATTGTCACTCGTGATCAAGTGACAATCAAAAATTTAAACGGGGACGTAATAGAACGCGCTCCATATACTGCTGAACTTGATGCAAGCGACATTGAAAAAGGAACATACCCTCACTACATGTTGAAAGAAATTGATGAACAACCGCTTGTTATACGTAAAATTATTCAAAAATATCAAGACGAACACGATCAATTAAAAATTGATCAAGAAATTGTTCAAGCTGTTCATGAAGCGGACCGCATTTATATTATAGCGTGCGGAACGAGCTATCACGCAGGGCTTGTAGGAAAGCAATTAATCGAAAAATGGGCAAAAGTACCGACAGAAGTGCACGTTGCCAGTGAATTTTCATACAATATGCCGCTTTTATCAAATAATCCGCTGTTTATTTTCATTTCACAAAGCGGAGAAACGGCAGACAGCCGTGCGGTGCTTGTTCAAGTGAAGGAGCTTGGACATAAAGCATTAACTATAACGAATGTTCCGGGTTCAACTCTTTCCCGTGAGGCGGACTATACGCTGCTGCTTCATGCCGGACCTGAAATTGCGGTTGCGTCTACAAAAGCATATACAGCACAAATTGCGGTTCTTGCCATTTTAGCAGCTGTTGCAGCTGAAACAAAAGGAATCAAGCTTGATTTTAACCTATTGCAAGAACTTGCCATTATTTCGAATGCAATGGAAACACTATGCGGCCAAAAGGATGAAATGGAACAAATTGCCCGAGACTATCTTTTGACAGCTCGAAACTGCTTCTTTATCGGCCGTGCCGTTGACTATTACGTCTGCTTAGAAGGCGCGCTCAAATTAAAAGAAATTTCCTACATTCAAGCGGAAGGATTTGCCGGCGGCGAGTTAAAGCATGGAACCATTGCGTTAATTGAGAACGGAACACCGGTCATTGCTTTATCAACCCAAGAGCATGTAAACTTAAGCATTCGCGGAAATGTAAAAGAAGTTGTTGCCCGCGGTGCATATCCATGCGTTATTTCCATGAAAGGACTTGAAGAAGATGATGACCGTTTCATCTTGCCAAAAGTTCATGAAGATCTAACTCCGCTTGTTGCCGTCATTCCAATGCAGCTCATTGCATACTACGCTGCCCTTCACCGCGGCTGCGACGTCGACAAACCACGCAACCTAGCCAAAAGCGTAACAGTCGAATAAAGCAATTGGGCAGTGGATATGTGGCTTTGAATAAAGTCATAAAAAATTGCACAGTTTTACCCCTTTAGATTATGATTGTCTAAAGGGGTGTTTTTATGTCCAAAAGAAGAACATTTAAAGCTGATTTAAGTAGATCGTTGCTCAAGTATAGGTTTTGATATTGGCATTGGTTAAACATTCAAGACGACCTTTACTAGATCGCTCTGCTCATTTAAAGGGAATTAAAACGAATAGGCAGCACGAGTTTTTATCAGATTTAGAACGAAACCACTTTTATTTAACTGAATATTCTGATTTTTATGTTGATATTGGAGAACAGTTTCCTTTATTGCCGTTGGAAGAAACAATTGTCATTTCCAATTGTAGTGCCCGGATTAAGCGATAGACCGTTTTCCACCCAGTAATTCCGTCTTCAGTCACTTCATTAAAACCAGCTCTACCGCCATAGGTTTTATTCAGTCATCTTTGAACCTCTAAAACTCTTTCATCCATTCTCCTTTTCTCCTTTCTTTTCTATTAACTTACAATTCAATCTTATTTTGTTTAGAAAAGAGAAAAATATAGTAAAAATCTTTAAAAAGTCAGGAAAAAGTAAACAATTCATTTAATCTTTTTTACGGTGATTTATAAAATTTTTGTAAAGTTATTACTAGCTCAAAAAGTTTAGTTTGTTTTCTGCAAGAAAAAAATACAGAGTGTTGCAGTATATCTTTATCAAAATTTTGAATAAATATACATATATGTATGTGATCTATCCATCAAGGGCTTGACATGGATTCTCTGTAGCCATGATTCTTTAGCCAAGCGCCAGCTTCAACAGTTTTGGCAAAACCAAAAAAGGTTATCATGCAAGCTCCGACAAGAAATGAAATTGCAAGAGGAGCAAGTTTTGGCAAAACCAAAAAAGGTTATCATGGCTCCTCTTCCATGTAAAGCCCCATTCATATCACTGCATAAGGATTTTGCAATTCTCTGCACTTTTATTTTGCAAAAAACACGATAAGACATCAGGAATTAGTCAAATCGCTCTCGCACGCCAAATGATCCAATCGCTCCATGGGTGGAACCATCGTGTCTATGTTCTGTTTGATTCTTGGTATACATCGAAATCGCTCATTGAAACGTGCCTAACGAAAGGATGGTATGTCATCGCGAGCACTGAAAACCAACCGCATCTTGTATCCACAAGGAATTCGTCAATCCGCCAAAGAATTTGCCCGTTACATCGATGTTTCCGATACCCACCTCGTGACCGTGGGAGGGGAAACGTATCGAGTGTATCGCTACGAAGGAGCATTGAACGACATTCCAAATGCAGTGGTATTGTTTTGTTGGAAAACCAATCAACCGATGACGAGCGAACATTTGCGTTGTTTTTTGAGTACAGACACGGAACTGAGCGGTCAGGCTATTCTTGAATACTATGCGAAACGCTGGTCGATCGAAAGCTACTTTCGGTAAACGAAAGAAACATTAGGTTTCACTTGATTGGCTTTATGCCTTTCAAGGTTTTTATTTTAAAACTAACAGATGTATCAAATAATAAAGTGCAATTACGAGAAAATTTATATATCGTTTTTTCCAACATTTTAATTCTGACTTCATAATGGTTCCGCCTACTATGAGTTTGGCTGTGATGCATGGTGAAACTATTAACAACACTAATACCCTTCGAGTATGCTTTAAAACACGAGAGAAAGCTTTCTCGTGGCAAGAAAGAGGGTATAAACTTTTAACTGATTGTGACAATAAAAAGCTGGCAAATTACTTTTGTATTGTATTTTCACTAGAGACGGTCGTATAATACTCGTCATTGTTAACAAGCGTTACATAAATTGTAATTTTCGTAACGGGGGGGATGTAACGTTAAATGTTGTCGGGTATATACGAGTCTCGACGCAAGGACAAGCGAAAGATGGATATAGTTTAAAGTATCAAGAAGATGAAATTAAAACGTATTGTAAAGCAAATGGATGGAACTTGAAATACATTTTTAGAGATGAAGGAATCAGCGGGGCAAAAATTAATGAAGAAGCGTTGGAAGTGGACAGGGTGGGCTTACAAGAGATGTTAGCCCCACCTTTCTTCTCTCCAAATTAAGTATGTCGTGGTGTTAAACACAAGTCGGTTGTGGCGCTCTGACATGGTGAGAGTGTTGATTCATCGAGAGTTACAGAAGTATGGGGTGGATATTACGCGTTTTTTCGGTTCGGTTTTAGGCTTTTCTTCCTTTGGAGGCGCCTGGTCACGAGCCTCAAAATGAGTGGCATCGATGGCAACTGTGTCATCCGTGATAAACCCTTCGGCTACCGCCTGGGTGATCACTTGTTCCTGTACTTCTTCCAAAATGTTCGACTCTTTCAGTTTGGTAATAAGCCGGGAATAAGAGGCCTCAGAAGGCGTGTTATCTGATACGAGAAAACCGCAATTTAACTTAAAAGCAATGTCTTCATTCAACCGTTTCACAAGATCTTTAACGGTTGGGATTCGTTCAACATACCGCACAAAAACTGAAATCACCATGGCTGCCTAGTTTAATTCTTCAGGTCCAAGATGGGACTTCTTGGTTACTGAATAGCAGATTTTATCAAGATTTATAGCTGAAATAATGGCATCGTATCGATGGGTAGGTTCCATCTCATATAATTGCTGGATGCCAAACAAACTCATTTGTCGTATAATGGTCACAGGGAGTAAGCCTCCAGTCTTTTTTGGTTTTCTCGTCAATTACCATTATACAAGACTTGGGGAGGTACTTCCTTTTTTATATTTTGAAACCCTTGGGCCACAAGGACTTGGAATTTTGAAATTCACTCAATAAATAAAGCTGGAATAAACTGCAAAATTAGGAATGATTGAGGTGATGAAAAGAATGAAGACATCCATAAAAATTATTTTAGTTTGTAGTCTAATATTTTTGTTCATTTTAACTTTACTATCTATGAACGGGATTTACATACAGTTGGGCACCCCGTCAGTTGGAATTAGTCATCAATTTCTCAATCTTCTCTTCATATTTACAACGGTCTTTTCTGGCGTTTATTTAATTAATTATAAGCAAAAAGATAAAGCACTTAAAGGTATTGTCGCAGCAATTGGTTTGTTTTTATTGATTATCCCTTTACTTAACTGGATAATGTCTAGTGATGCAGAATATATTACTTTTACATCACCAGATAAAAAGGAGAAATTCTTAATCATTGAAACTGGCCATGGGGAACTCTACCAATTATCAGATTCTAAACTATTCATGATACATTTGGCTGACATAAATACGGACGATGGATTTAAACCATTCACAAATAAAGCATTTAAATTAGAGTGGGAAGAACCGAATAAATTATTCATACATTATGCATTTGATTACATGGAACCAGATAAATACCAAAAAATATCAATAACTTATAAAGCTCACTAAGTAAAAAAATAGGTTTATCGAAAAAACATGATAAACCCATCTCACTGGATACTTAACTCAATAAGTCCATTAATACTTAACAATAGTTGTAACTCCATATTCTATTCAGTTAAATAATTTTTATAACTTAATTCTTCTACCCATTTTTTGGGATTTAACTGATAGGTGCCATAAATATCTTGATACGTTAAACTACCAACATTAATTACAATTGGTTCGGGATTTCCCATTAATCTTTGCTGATAAATTTTGAAATCGTGTTGATTTGGAATATGTAAAAGCTCTAAAACATCTCCTACTTCCATATATTTTTCAAGATATAACAAAAATAATTGATTACCCGCACCAGAGATTTCGTAAATGTATGGAAGATTAAAAAGGTTTTTTATAAATTCATCCCATCCCATTAGCATTGCATAAATATAGTTAGAATTTTCTGTTAATTATTTTTTGTGAATTTGTGCCAAAAAGACAAAACCTAAAGAAAGGTGGCATTGCCCATTTGGTAAATATATACAGTTAAACCAGAGCGACAACGACAAAAGGGAGATTATGGACTGGCTCGCCCATCAAATTTTCGCAACCAAACATAAGCTGGTTTCCACAGAGCTCTCTTTAACCAACGAGTAATTCGAAGTAGGGATTTCTTACTTTTCATCTCCAATTGAATGAGAACATGTAAGCAATACGTGATCAGGGCTAAGAAAATTTGATTTTGAATAGCTGTTTCACTCATTCCATAAAAGTGCTTAATTTCTACGTGTTGCTTGAGCCATTTGAAAAAGAGTTCAATAGCCCAGCGAGATCGGTAAATATCACTTATCTCTTCTGGTTTTAAATCAAATCGGTTGGTGATGAAACGAAGTAAGTTCCCTTTTGTGTCCATAACTTCTAGTAGACGAAAGACATTTTCAGTACGATTTTGTGTGGTACCAATGTAGACCATTTTATCGGATAGAACGTGACAATCATCAGGAAGTGAAAATGTATAGACTTCACGAATGACTGCGTTTTTCTTCAGTCTTGAAACGAAGAAATAGCCATCATCTGTCATCCGGTCAAAACGTTCATAGTCCACATAACCGCGGTCAAACACATACATGGCTTCTTGATCATCCACTAGGACTTCGAGTTGATTTCGGTCATGTTCTTTTGCTGTCGTAATCACTGCTTTTTCAGGATAGACGGTGTCTTTATCCATGAAAACGAGCCGTAAGTGTAGCTTTACACCAGCTTTTGTTTTCCGGAATTTTGCCCATTTATAATTGGTCAAGTTCAACGGGAGTGTACTTGAATCAATGATTTTCAGTGGCATATTCTTTCCGTTTTTATAATGGTACCGTTGAATTTTCCAAACAAGATCCAAGAACAAATTTGCAAGAATTAGTGGGTGGATCTGATTGTTTTTTCGGGATAGCTGAGAGGCACTTATCGATTCAAATCCGAGTGCTTTTTGAAGATCTTCGTCTACAAGTGCATCACTCATTTCCTCTAAGCTCTTAAATTCGAGCAGCTGGGCTACCAATAAAAGTTTAATATAGGCTTCTGTTGTCAGCTTTTTTGTGTAATAGTCCTGTTTCAATTCTTTGACTTGTTCGCTAAGTTTTTGAATATTTATGGGTGAAACCCATTTACCAAATGATGAAATTAGTGTATTCTTGTCCATAACGCTTATCCTTTACGATTGGATTTGGACAGGAACCACCTGTACTTCCATTGTAAAGGATTTTTTTGTTTCGAAATCAATAAAAAATTGAACATTCTTAGTATTTTGAATCATCAGATTTAATTACTGCAATGCTAGTGATCCCATCCATAAGTATCTACTTCTCTAACACTTAGACTCATCCAATCTTCTATTCGTTCAAATACAGTACGATTATTGTATGCTTGAATTTCATCAGGAATTTCAAATGGTTTAGATGACGCTAAGAATGTAATTTCAGACATTTCACTCCCGCCTTCTAAATATACCTGTCCTTATTCAATTCATAGACGGTTTTGATTATATAATATTAAATTCAACAAAAAATCCTTCATCCCTATATTCTCGTCTCCTGCTGCCATATAGCTTATGATCTTGAAATTGTCGTTTTATAAATTCTAAAACTGCACGCTTTTTTCGTTTACCAAGATTATCCGTATAAATTTAATCAAAATTTTTTACAAAACTAGACAATTTTGTACACGAATAATAAAACTGTTTAAAAAATATATAATAATTGTTTAAAAATCAGGGCGATATAAAAGTTTTAACGCCTTACCCATTTACATGGCAACGATTATTTATCTCTTTACAACTTTTCATAAACTGAGTAAGATAATTTCTGTAAAATTGAATATGATTAAATCGCTGAATCCTTTTGAGGAGCGGGGGAACCATTTTGTAACGTTTTGTTACTTGGGGTGAATCCTTGAAAAAGGAGGGGCTACTCTCATAGTCCTAATCCGACAGCTAACCTCGTAAGCGTTTTGGGAGGGATGTAAGTTGAATGATGTCTTTTTGGCCACTGAGTACATCCTCAGTGGTTTTTTATGTTTATGAAGATGCACATAAAAGTCCATACAGTTCATCAAGCTATAAGAGAGGAAAAAGCCTAATACTTTTAAGAAAGAAGGAATCTTGAAAATGGCTTATTTGAAACGGTTATTCATCGGTTCGCCAATGGAAACGAAACGATTGAAACATGAAAAATTACCAAAATGGAAAGCATTGGCAGTATTTTCTTCGGATGCATTGTCTTCCGTAGCGTATGCAACAGAAGAAATATTATTAGTATTGATGATATTAGGAACCAGCGTGTTTTTTTATTCCTTACCCATAGCTTTGGCGATTGTAGGGCTTTTAGTCATTGTGACTTTATCCTATAGACAAATCATTTATGCCTTCCCATCAGGAGGCGGAGCTTATGTAGTGGCAAGAGACCACATCAATACCACCACAAGCCTAGTAGCAGGCGCAGCATTAATGATTGATTATGTTCTTACGGTTGCGGTTAGTATTAGCTCAGCCGTTGCGGCTCTTACTTCTGCTTTTCCAGCATTGCTTACTTGGAAAGTGGAAATAGCCGTCGCTCTTGTATTATTGCTCATGATTTTAAATTTGCGAGGAATTACCGAATCAGCCACTGTATTTGCCTATCCAACCTATTTATTTATTATTTCAGTACTAGTTCTCATTATTGCAGGAGGATGGAAATTATATAATGAAGGATGGCATGGTTTTAATTATGCAAATCACGCTACACCTGAACATTTCTTCGCTAGTGGATACGGAGTGTTTATTTTATTAAGGTCTTTTTCATCCGGTTGTTCAGCAATGACAGGAGTGGAAGCCATTAGCAACGGTGTGCCATCGTTTAGACCTAACAGTTCCAGAAATGCTGCAATTACAATGGGATGGATGTCTTTACTGTTAGGCTTCATGTTTCTAGGTATTACAATTTTAAGTGCCGGCTTCGGAGTGACCCCAGCCGAACATAAGACTGTCATTTCTCAAATTGGAAGTCACGTCTTTGGCAATAGCATATTATTTTATATTTTTCAGATGATCACCATGTTAATTTTAGTATTAGCTGCGAATACAAGTTTTGCCGGATTTCCGCAGCTTGTTTCGATTATAGCTACTGACCGTTATTTGCCGAGAAGTTTAGCAGCGCGCGGAGATCGTTTGGTGTTTTCCAATGGAATTATTCTCTTAAGTATTTTAGCGATCATTTTAATTATCGTATTCCATGGTAAAACACATTCTCTGATCCCGCTGTATGCAGTCGGAGTATTTCTTTCCTTTACGATCGGTCAATACGGTATGATTAAAAAAATATGGAAAGAAAAATCGAAAAGCAATATGGCCACATTGTCGATCATTATCACTGGAACAATTGCTACAGGATTAGTAACGATCATTACCGTTATAGCGAAATTTACACACGGTGCATGGTTAGTGATTGTAGCCATTCCATTGATCGTTGTCTTGTTTAACAAAATTCATGCTCATTATGAAACATTAGCTCAGCAATTAAAATTGGATAAAAGTGATCGGACTGAAACAAAAGAAATTGTGACTCCAAAGGTGATCATCCCGATTTCAGGCATTAGTAAAGTCGTTGATCAATCTGTACAATATGCAAAAAGTATTTCAGACGATATTACAGCCATTACAATTGTTTTTGCCGAAGAAGAAGAACAGAAAATACGCGACAAATGGTATAAGTTGTATCCAGATATCGAGCTGAAAATTATGATTCATCACCACATTTTGTGATTTAACCCAAAAAATAAGGAAAACACTCACGAATTCCTGGCAATAATGTTAGCGTGACTTAACATAACAGGAGGTTCTAAAGTGTTTTCCGTATCACTAGATTTGCCAGAATTTGAAGTTGTTAAACAAGTGTTTCTTGAAGATTGCAATTTGTTACATGTCGAGAAAAATACTACAGAAGAACGCTGTTCTTACTGCGGTTTTTTTTCTAGTCATGTCCATGACTGGCGGACAAGAAAGGTTCGTGACTTGTCCGTATTAGGTAAGCCCCTTTTCTTATTTGTCAGAGTGTATAGATACCGTTGTCACAACTGTAATGAGGTATTTTCACAAACATTTGAATCTATCAGTCCTAATAAGCATCAGACCAATCGGTACAGAGAATATCTGTACGAAATGTGCATTGGCTCTACTATCCAAGAAGTGAGTCGAAAGGAAAAAATACCTTATACAACCGTTGAAAGAATATTTTATTCCGTTGCTAAAGAAAAAGAGAAGGAGCATTTAGAAACTCTTGAAAGTGTTTTAGAAAACAATGAATTAATCCTTAGCCTTGATGAGATCGCTGTCCGAAAGGGTCACCGATATGAAACAGTTCTTATGGATACCCAATCCGGGAGTGTGCTTGGTATGGAACATCAACGGAGTTATCGTTCAACTCAGATCTTACTTGCCAAGAAGATTCTGTCTAATAAATGTGTTCATACCGTTGTTATGGATATGTGGGATCCCTTCCATAAAGCTGTTAAATCTATATTCCCAGAGGCCTGTATCGTCATTGATAAATATCATGTGCATGACTGCGAAACTTCGTGAGAAAGGATTTGATGTGAATCATAAACGCGTACGCCGTCTCATGCGCCTTATGGGTATACAAGCTATTTACCCTAAACCCAACCTTAGTAAGAGGCTACATGCCAAGTACTGCTGGCCTTACCTGCTCCGTGGATTGGAGATCACCCGTCCGAACCATGTATGGGGAGTGGATATCACCTACCTTCGTATGGGACGGGGCTTTATGTACCTGTTTACCATCATCGACTGGTTCAGCCGCAAAGTGATCGATTACGAGTTATCTAGTACGCTGGAGAAAGGATTTGTCATCGACTGTCTGAAGCGGGCATTGCGTCATGGTAAGCCGGCCATCATCAATAGTGACCAGGGCAGCCATTTTACAAACGCTGACTATCTCGGGCTGTTGAAAGAGTATGGCATCCAGGTATCAATGGATGGCAAAGGACGAGCAACAGACAATAGTCGTACGGAACGATTCTTTAGAGCTTTAAAGTATGAATGTATCTATCTCAATGAATTCGAGAATCCTAAAGAGTTGCGAAAAGGCATTCGACGCTATGTTACGTTCTATAATACAGACCGACCTCACCAATCCTTGGACTATTTGACGCCAGCAACAGTGTACAAGCAACCTAAGATGGCTCAAGCATCCTAACCATCGAACGTGATGAGAGGCTTTATATGGAGAGACGGGCATGATAGGCTGTTTTAGCCATGCGATGTTATCTGTCCATCGCTCCAGCGCAAAAAATCGTGCCCGTAGAGGCTCCATGTCAAGCCTTTTTTGCACACGCACCACATTCATAGCGAAAGGAGAGAATGGATAACTTAAATATTATCAATTTGTGTCTTGACAAAGGGGTGCATTACAGTTTAGCTTTAGCAATCAAATAATTGCCACCTTTCTACAACCATAAGAAATGAATTGAAAAAAACGATAACATCCGAAGGGAACGGATATGTATTTCATTTTTAGTTTACTCCAAACTTATAATTCCCTTTTGATATGAGTTCTTTATCTGACTAATATCCCATAGATTCTTTTATTACTTCAATCACTTTTTTTAGATTTTCAATTGGGACTTGACCAGGGGCTGAACTTTTTTCCCCGACAGCAAAGGTTACTGCAGATCCATAAACCCAACCTAACATTCTACTTACTGAACCCAATTCCCCCATAGACATTGTGATAATTGGGATGTTCAATACTTCTTTTGCTTCTCTTGTCACTTCTAATAAAGTTAAAACATCTTTATTATTTTTAGGCATAACCGCCGTTTTTGCAATATCTGCACCGTAAAATTCCGCCATCAGTAAGCGCTTAAATATTTCTGACTTTTCAGGTGTGAACTCAAAATTGTGATAAGATAATATGAGTTTTTTCCGATAATCCTTCGAAACCTCTCTTAAATGTCTAATATGTTCAGGCTCATTCGACACTTCATAGTCAATGATATCGATAGCATCACTCTTACATATCTCACTAAGCAACTCAACCTTCTCGTCTTCAGTTAAAGAAATTTGTTGGCCGCCTTCTTTATGGGATCGAATGGTGAAAAGAATCGGAATACCATTGCTATTATTAGAGATTTTCTGGGCAGTAAACAATACCTTATCAAACTTGATAAGCTCATCATAAAAATCAACACGCCACTCAATCAAATCAGGCTTTTTAGGTACAATGTTTGTTAGTTCAGCAAGAATTTCATCGGTGCTTTTACCTGTTAACGGTGTGCATATATATGGAAGTTTTTTTTCATCAAACATTCATAAGTCCTCCTAAAATTCAAGATGGATAAATTTCTTCCCCTAATTGGGTAACTTCCAAGGTACCAGTCATCTTAAGAAATTTCATTGTTTGTACGCCTTCTAGATGTTATCTCGCCACTACCTCCTCACTGATTTAGTTACCTCTTCTCTTTTAACAACAACTCTAGCAACATATTTTTCTTCGCAGTGTCATCAATATCCCTTTCTAAAATATCTTGAATTCTGTTTTTTATTTCTTCGTTCTTGTCTTCTAGCACTGCTAAGTGTATTAAATCTCTCTTTTCTACTTCCGATAAAAGTTTTGAGTTAATCCCAAAAATTAAATCTAAGGCATCATAACCTAAAGCACTGAATATTTCACTATTACCAGGATACATATAGAACCTCCTCGTATATTAGTAGTAAGAGCTCTTTCTAGAAGAATTTCCAGTTGATCCGGATCCTCTGAAATCTCTCTTGGTCCCTATAGTTTTTTTAACTAGGCAGCCTTTTGGCTTCCCATCGAATAATTTTTTGTTTTACCCATTTGATGGGGAAGCCATAGGAAAGATAAGATGTAATTGTTATTTACTTTCGAAAGGGGATGTTCCCTACTGCTTATTTAAATTACCTTATAAAATATTAATATCGTAAATGGCGGGGGATGAAGGAGGCTCCATCGCAAGCTCCGTCATTTTTTATAGATATTCAGGCCTGCTTTTGGGACAATAGGAACCGACAAGATCGTATCGGGATCTAGCTTATCCTCTTTTCAGAAACTTCGGTGTAATTCTTAAAAATCCTGCTACTCACGGTTCATTATTGAAGGTCTAACTGGTTGCGCTGATGTGAAAGAAGTGAGTGTAGAGCTCATAATGGGCTTCTTTTCCTTGGATGCTGATAACGAGGAAGACATCTAGGAGGAGTCACAAATGCTTGTTGGTTAGACGTAAGCTTGAAGTCCCATCATGACCATTTCATGAAAAAGGACAGTTCATCTATCGCTGAAGTGAAACGATTCGATAAAGAGATTGCCAAATTGATGAAAGGGATACCACAAACCCTTCGATAAGTTTCAATTACATAACTAGTAACAAAAACATCAACTGTCCAATTTTCTTGCGGTTAAGTGTATTTGAATACCACTAAGCTTAAGATAGTCAGATAGCTGAAGATCTATCCACTCTCCTAACATAGTAGCGTATTCATTAATCTTTCGGCAACTGTCCTTTAGGAGTGTACCACCATAATAACTAAAACGGCTCATCACCAAAGTTTACATGCTGATGATATTCTCCTTCTGGAATGACCAAGTAGTCGGCTTCCTTCAATTCCCAACATGATCATGCTATCCTATCGAGCTACGGCTACTCTCAGGCCAAGGAGATAGCTTTCGACCCCAAATCCGCAAATTTGACCTAATTTAATTGTTGATTTTGGCTACGAAGTGGGCTCTATAGAAACAGCCTTTATATTTAGACGCGAACTCATGGTGTCATTTACCTGTTATCATGTCAGACAAAGGGTAATTTTTCTTCCTTCATTTGCTGAGAGATATGCTACGTACGAGGATGAGCATCGAGATAGTCTTTTGCCGTTTGCAAGCAACGCCGCGCATGTTCCTCAAAACCCAATTCCTTAGCGCGTTTGGCGTGTGGCAGCTCAATCGAATAAGGAATCTCAGGAATCCGATTTACGATGCTCGCAATATCAATACCACCCTCTCCTACATACAAACGTGCCTCACGAAGGATTTTGGTCATCTCTTCTTTCGAGGTAGGAATTTCCGCAGGTGCATCACAAAGATGGAGATAACGGAACCATTCGCGTGGTACCTCATCCAAATCCTCAGCCTTATCACCTGAGCGGTGGAAATGATGTATATCTATCATAAGACCGGCATTCTCCTGCTTTGCTGTGCGAAGAACGTCAAGTGTTCCCGCAAGGTTAGAGACACTAGCAATTGGAACGAATTCCAGTTCTACTGTCAGTCCGAAAGGTTTGGCTAACTCGCAAAGTTCGATAAAACGCTCGATATAATAATTACGATCGTTAGTCCAGATGCTACTAAGAACATGGCGTCCACCGAGTTCAGCAGCGACTTCCATGGCAGGCAGATAGCTTTTCGGATCGACCCCATCGTAGATCCTCGCCAATTCGATGTCAAGAAGCTTGACGCCCGTTTCGGAAAGTGCGGCTTTGGTTTGCCGTAGCATCTCCTTGTTTTTAGCCAACTCGTAGTTGGGTTCGCCAGGCAGACCCATGTAGATGGGTCTGAAGCTGACGAAATCATAGCCGGCTCGCGCAGCGATATAAGTCATCTCAGGCGGTGAACAGCCTAGCACTGTAAGGTGGGCTAGGGAAAATTGTCTTGTCATCTTCATTTATTCCTCCAATCGTGCGTTGATCTTTAGAGTTCAACAGCTACGTGGTGAACCTTCTTATTCGGAGAATAAATATCCATGATATTCCAATGTCCCGCGGTTGGAGTCGGAATATTCTGCATTTCAACATCAATAACAAACGGTTTATTTGATTCAATAGCTTGCTTTAATACAGGCTTAAATTCATCAGCAGATTGAATTTTTACCCCTTCAATCCCATATGCTCTTGCTATCGCGGCATAATCTGGCGAATAAGGTTTGCCATCCTTTTGGAACAAAGTACCTAGAGTCGTTCCAAAGTGGGCTTTTTGCAAGCCGGCAATCGTACCAAAAGCGTAGTTATTCATGATAACCCAAACAACCGGAATGTTCTCTTCAAATGCTGTGGCCAGGAAAGCTGGGTTTTGACCGAAACCGCCATCACCTACTAATGAAATAACCACTTTATCTGGTTGCGCAATTTTCGCCCCAAGGGCAGCCGGAGCACCGAACCCCATCGTGGCAAATCCGCCTGGTGTAAGAACGGTTCCTGCTTCATAAACAGGAAACTGCTGTCCTACTCCATTCTTGTTCCATCCTACATCGGTAGTAATATAAGCATCTTTCGGCAATACCTCGCGAACCTCTTGTAAAATCCGCTGCGGTGTCATCGGATAGGAGTTATTTTGAATATGCTCTTGATTCTTTCTATTAAACTCTTCTTTATTAGCCGCAATTTGTTGTTTTAATGCTTCATTTTGCCTTCCGTTTGGTACGATGTCTTTTGCAACACGGTTGATCACGGTGAGGGCTTGTTTTAAATCGGCAACGACTCCAATTTCCGCTGGATAGTTTCTTCCTATTTCATTTGGATCGATATCGATGTGAATCAGCTTTGTAGTTGGGATATTAAACGTATATTCGTTTTCCCATGAACTACAATCAGCTTCAGCAAAGCGTGTACCCAAAGCTAAAATCAAGTCGGCATTTCGGCACATGTTATTAATGAATTCGGTACCCCAAAAGCCCGTCATCCCTAAAGTAAACGGATGATCATCGGAAATGGCACCCTTACCCATTAAACTATAAGCAACAGGGATACTCAGATGGTCGACCAATTCTTTTAATTCTTGGGATGCATTCGCTAGAATGATCCCTCCACCTACATAAATCAAAGGATTTTTAGCACCGACTAATCTTTCAATGATTTGTACAGCTGTCTCGTTATCAATGGAAGGTTTGTGCAATTTTTTTGTATGATTCTTCAACTTTTCAAAGCGTTCCACATCAACTTCTTTTGAAAAAATGTCCATCGGCACGGATACTAAAACGGGTCCAGGTCTCCCACTTTCTGCTAATTGGAATGCCTTTTCCAAAATTTCCGGGAATAGATCAGGACGTTCTACACGCCAAGCGCGTTTCACAAACGGACGGTAGATTTCATATTGGGATGCATCCGCATGAAGATTCACTTCTTGATGTGGATGCTTTCCGTAGTAATGGCTTGGAACGTCCCCTGCAATGACGACCATCGGAATGGAGTCTAAAGCTGCATTCGCCACTCCGGTTGCCGCATTTGTTAAACCCGGACCCAAATGGCTCAATACCACTGCCGTTTGCTTTTTTGCTCTGGCATATCCGTCAGCCATATGAGCAGCGATTTGTTCATGTCTGACATTAATAAACTTAATAGAACTATTTTCTAAAGCAGTTAACACCGCAATATTTGTATGTCCACAAAGACCAAAAATGTGTTCAATTCCTCTATCTTCTAGATATTTGACTAATTGATGGGAAATAAGATCTTTCATTGCCTATGTTCCTCCTTAAAGCTCAAAATAATTTTTCCATACTTTCCTGAAGCCGCCATTTCATAAGCCCGTTTATACTCTTTGAAAGAGATGATCTCCGAAATGATCGGTTCTACATAAAAATCATCCTGCTTTAAATATTCCAGCGTCTGCGAGAAATCCGCTGGGAAGTGATAAATGATCGATCCATATAACGTCAATTCATTTCTAACCACTCTCACAACAGGGAAATTCGCTTCGGGTGTTAGCCCGATTAACAACACAGATCCGCCAGGACTCGCTATTTCCATCGCCTGTTCCACTGATTGCTTGACCCCTGCCGCTTCGATGACAACCTCGAAGGTTTCATCTCGAATGTCCCCAGGATGTGCGGTTCTGATGTCCCCGAAACTCTTTACCTTATCTAGTTTCTCCTGGCTAATATCGATGGCTGTTACCTGCGCTCCTAAATAAGTGGCCAATGCAATAGCCAGCATTCCCTCAGTACCGCAGCCAATAACGGCTACAGAAGTTCCTGTTGTGATCGCAACCTTTTTAAATGCATGAACAATCACTGCAAACGGTTCGATCAACACGGCTCTCTCATCAGACAGCCCGTCAGGTATAGGCAATACGTATTTTGACGAAATCACAAACTCCTCTGAAAATCCTCCATCCGTATTCACACCTAGCGATTGCTTGTGTCGGCAAATATTTGTTTTACCTTTCACGCACAAATCACATTCCCCGCAAAATGAGTTGGGCGCAATCACTACTTTCGTTCCAACCGTATAATTCGTGTCTTTACCTGCCTCTATAATCGTTCCTAACAACTCATGGCCTGGCCGGATCGGATAAGAAACATATGGAAGTTTCCCTTTATAAGCCCCAATATCCGATCCACAGATTCCGCCATAAATCAATTTCACTTTCACTTCATCCTCTTTCAAAAAAGATGAAGATGGAAGCACTTTCATTTCTAAATCACCTGGTTTATTCAAATATAATCCCAGCATCTTCTTCACCACCAGTCTGTTCAACTACTCTCTAATTTCTTTCAGATAATAGGGCGCAAACGAGTCGTTTTTACCCATTATTTACCATCTTCTTATATGCTATTATTTTGATGTTCACTCTTCCTTTACTCATTAACGGGAAGGTGAAGTACGATCATTTTCGTTTCCGTCATTTCCTCAATAGCATAGCGAGGACCTTCGCGTCCAATTCCACTATTCTTCACGCCGCCGTATGGCCAGTGATCCAGTCTGAAATTCGAAGTTCCATTAATAACCACACCGCCGACTTCAAGTGAGTGAGCTACTTTGTAAGCTAAATCCATTTGATTCGTAAAAAGTCCTGCCTGAAGTCCAAAGGAAGAGTCATTTGTCTCTGCAATTGCTTCTTCAATTGTTTCATAAGGAATAATACTTACAACGGGTCCAAACACTTCCTGACAAACAACTTTGCTATGTTTAGGAGGATTTAATAGAACAGTTGGTTCTACGGTTGCTCCATGTCTTTTACCGCCGCATATTATGGTCGCCCCTAAATGGACTGCCTCATCAATCCATTCCATCACCCGTTTCGCTGCATTTGTATCTACTAAACACCCAACATCCGTATCAGGCAATAAAGGATCTCCAATTTTAAGCTTTAATACTTCTTCCTTTAAAAGCTCAATAAATTCCGGAACAACTGATTGATGCACATAGATTCTTTGTACGGAAATGCAGCTTTGTCCTGAATTACTGAATCCTGTTCTAGCACACATATTAGCGGCACGCTTTAAATCAGCATCCTCATGGACGATAGTAGAGGCATTTCCACCTAACTCAAGAAGTACTTTTTTCATGCCGGCTAATTCGCATATATTTCTGCTGGCAACTATTCCGCCGGTAAATGAAATGACATTGATGCGGTCATCTTTTACAATTTGCTGCCCAACTTCCACTCCGCCAAGAACCATATTAACAGCGTTTTCAGGAAGTCCTGCCTCCAACAACAGCTTTAAAAGTTCAGTGGCAACTAAAGTTGTTTGAGGGGCTGGCTTTAAAACCACACTATTACCTGCTGCAAAGGCAGGGCCAACTTTATGACAAACAAGGTTCAGTGGGGCATTAAACGGCGTAATGGCCGCTACAACACCAACTGGTACACGGAAGGTAGAAGCGATTGCTTTTGTTCCTCTCTCAGAGGCATCACCAGGTAATGTTTCTCCTATTAATCGTTTCGCTTCTTCACCTGACAACTCTAATGTTTCGATGGAACGTGATACTTCATCAAGCGTGTTTTTTAACGGTTTTCCTAGCTCAAGAGAAATAAGCTGAGCGAATCTTTTTTTCTCTTGTTCTAGTAACATGGCTGCTCGTTTTAAAATCTTAGCTCGTTCATAAGAAGGTATATTGGCAATGTGTTTTTTAGCTTTATAAGCAGATGCCAAAGCCCTTTCAACATCATCTTGCGTTGCTAGGATTTGTTCACCAATTACTTCTCCAGAGTAAGGGCTTTTGATAGAAACGGTTTCACGTTCCGAAGAAATCCATTTTCCATTAACATAAGGCTGTGCTCTTTTTACAGTCGTTTTAATCATTTTTTCACCAACTTTTTTGAATATTATTAGTAACCATTAAATATTTACATGTGGGGACATTCCTGAGATAGCCTTGTTAGAATACATGTTAAGATAAGTTCTAATACTTATTGATTTCTCTTTTTATGTAGCTATGACATCTATATATGAGGGAAATATGAGGGAAGATCAAATGCTTCCATTTCATGTTGAGCTGGTTCGTTGCTTCTATAGTAAATATGGAGAATATTAGGAGGACATTTTCCCATTCACTTCATATATAGAAGTCGCAAAACAAATACTTCCATTTTTTGAAGCATTTAAGCTACTTAGGAAGAAATAGAAATAATTATCGTGTTAGATCAATCTAATAAATCGATCTAATTAAAATGTTAAAGTAATATTACCAACCTCTTAGTTTAACCGTGGATTGGTTATAGTAAGAATAATACGTATATTATGAGGGCGGTAGCAGCTGAAGTCCACCTCCCTTACAAGAATAGCCAATTGAGCTTTTTTCTAAATGAGCTTAAGATAGCTAATTTGATCAATCTTATATAGAATGAATTAAATATTAGATCGATCTAATGTAATAAATCATGTGTCCTTTTTTACAGGTATCGGTGTTAAAAATATCTACATGGCTACGGAATAAAGATTTCCAACTACTTTTTCATCTTCTCGCTATTGACTTGAACGGGAACTACAAAAGATCTTTTTGAATTCCCTGCGAGAAGAAGCTATTCTTTTGTTTTCACCCCTATTCCTTACAAAATCATCATTCTAAATTGTTTCCATATACCAGAACCAAGGCCCATCTATTGGAAACGTTATCATTATCTTATAACAATCCTTTTAGATTCGCAATACCATTTATTAAAATATTCTAAAAATTTTTTCGGAACTTTACATCGTAGACGTTGTTAAAATAATTTGGTAATATTCATCAAAAAATTCTGCTGTTTATTTATTCGGGCATTTTGCACATTTTTCAACCCAAGAGCCATAAGGTTTTCTAAAGCATAAAAAAGGACTTCACCCCTTATTTGTAGAATTTTGAAGTGACCAAACCACAAAAATCCACAAGGAGGAAGTCACTTTGTATATTCTACAAGAAAGTCTATTTTCCTTTGAAGAATTGCAAATTTTAGAGTCAAAAGAGAAATTACCGATCTTTTTTAGTGCTCTAGATTTGCGTCCTTATGCTAAACAATTGAAAAGTTCTTCACCCCAAGGGGCTGAAGGACATTCCAAAGAAGGGATATTAAGGGCTCTTATCGCTGCCCCATTAGAAGGTATTGATACTTTTACTTCTCTTCACAATCGATTGAAAAATGACCTGCGTTTTCGTTACCAATGTGGTTTAGATATTAGCAGGCCTGCACCATCCATCTCTACTCTTAGCCGAGTATTTTCTTCACTAACCAAAACTGGACTCGTGAAAAGAATCTTTCAAGATCTCGTCCAGTTAGCTCAAGAGGAAGGAGTAATTGATGGAAAACATCAGGCTATCGACAGTGCCGCCATTGATGCTTACGAAAAGAAGCAGCCTAAGAAGCGAAGTGAACAAACAGGCAACGCCAATTGGGGGGCAAAGTTTGATTCCTTCGGTAATAAAATTACTTGGTTTGGCTATAAGATGCATCTTTCCGTTGACACCAAAAGTGAATTACCAATGGCGATTGAAGTAACCCCTGCTCATATCAACGATGGGGATGTCGCACCACAATTAATTGAACAAGTAAAGAGTTGTACAAACTCTAAAATTGATTTCCTGATAATGGATGGTGGGTACGACCAGCTTACTAGGGCGCTAAACGTTGTCAAATATTGAATTTTGAAAAAATTAAAAAAATATTATTGCGAAAGGTGAGTTAATTAAGTATACTGAATTCAAGTTCCGAATAATGTAACCGTATTCTTGCAAATGGAATCAAGTTACTGGATAACAAAGGAAGGTGATAAATTATGGAAAATTTTTCTACCGAAAATTAGATAGAAAAAGAAAAAGCTTGTTGTTTACATTAGTTCCAAGTAAAAGTTTTGAACGATACCCAAAAGAAACAGATTAATCACTTTATAAGATCTTCGTCTGAGCGATTCGTAGCTTTTAAATCAAAATCATTAAGAATTGAAGTAAAAAAATGAGATAGCTTTTCTGCATTATTTTCTGTGAACTTGAGTTTAAAAATAAACATATTATGTTGAATACTTCTTCAAAACATAATAGATAGTCGTAAAAATGCGGATTTTGGAATTTTATTAGATCGTTCTACTAGATCGTTATAGCCGGTCGTACTAATTTTATAAAGGCGATATTAAAGATTTATTTACTAATTAAGTTTTTCGCAAAATCCAAATCCAATTATCACTTTGCTAATAACAGCAACTGGATTAACCAACCATATTGCCTGTGAAGTTTTCGTGTCAGCTTTGACAGAGGCTTCGGTAAGGCAGCAACTGCACTAGGAAATATTCTTAGCTTAAAACTATACTTTAGATTATTTTTTTTAAACGGAAGCGTATTACATACGAATGCTTTGCAATAATTGAAAGCGCATACCTATGAATGATTTGGATAAATAATTTTGGTGAATGGAGGAAAAGTATGAAAAGACATCGTTGGTCAATCGTAATCTTAATTGCTATTGGTGTGGTCGTGAATTATTTTGATCGAATCAACATGTCAGTTGCAATGCCGTTATTGCAAAAGGAATTTAATTTGACGGCAGGTCAGATGGGAATTTTTTTATCTGCCTTTGCATGGTCGTACGCCATTCTTCAACTTCCTGTGGGACCTTTATTGGACAAAATAGGAGTTAAATGGGTAAATCGAATAGCTACAATTATATGGACAGTAGCTTGCCTTTTAACTGCAGTTGCTAATGGGTGGGGATTAATTATATTATCCAGAGTCTTATTGGGGGTTGGAGAGGCTCCATATTTCCCATCTGCGGCCAAGGCAGTCAGTCACTGGATTCCTCGAAATGAACGAGGGAGGGCTATAGCTACCTATGATTCGCAGTCTAAACTTTCCAATGCAATTGGTGCTCCTCTGATAGCCTTGATCATTACCGAATGGGGATGGCGTGGCGGCTTTTTGGCAACTGCCATTCTCAGTTTGGTCTATGCCATTGTGTTTTGGGTCTGGTACCGTGAACCTCATGAAGACAAACGTTTGACAAAAGAAGAATATAAATATATTACCGAAGGTGGTTCACAAAGTTCAGAAGAAACTTCAGGTAATGTAATGAAAAATTTACGTTACCTATTAACAAAACGAAAAGTTTGGGCAGTCATTATTGGATTTGCAGCCTATGGATATTCATGGTTTTTATTCTTAACCTGGCTTCCAGGATACCTTGCAACTGAGATGAACATGTCAATATTGAAATCCGGCTGGTACTCGGCGATTCCATGGATTGTTGGTACAATAGTAGAACTTGTCATTGGTGGCTGGCTCGTGGATCGTCTCATCAATAAAGGCTACAATAGAACGCGTGTGACCAAAATATTTTTAGTAACAGGAATGCTTTTCGGTTTATCAATCATTGGTGCTGCGTTTACCCACAGCCCAAATATTGCTGTATTTTGGATTTCAATGGCGCTTGGTGGTCTTGTAGTTACGTCGGCGGTTGCCTATAGCATCCCTACTTTTATTGCTCCTAAGGGAAGTGTAGGAACTTTGACAGGACTTCTGACCTTTGGAAACAATTCAATGGCAATTGTTGCGCCAATTGCCACGGGATTTATCGTTCAGGCCACAGGCTCTTTTATGTACGCATTTCTGTTAGCAGCAGCTATTTTAATGGTTGGGATTTTGAGCTATACTTTCCTGCTTACAGATCTAGAACCAATTGAAGCTGCAGCCTCGGAATCATCTCAGCATGGAATAATAACACGAAAAATTAAAGCGTGAATCGCCAGAGGCAATTTTATCAGTGTACTCGTGGTAGACCAAGGTAGCAACCAGGAATTACGGTTCTAATGCAAAAAGAAATTTTCGGGAATATAGAAGCTGGTTGAATCACTTTCTTCTCTATCATGAAGCTATTTACGAATAGTTTATGTGTAAATTCTAATTGATTTTGGATAGACTTCACCTGTTGGTGAAGTTGTCCTTTTTTTATTATATGCATAGCTCCAATTCCTGTAAGAATCTTCTTGTCAGATTTTCGACTGCCTATTTGGTTCTCACAGTTGCCATCCATACAGCTCGCATCTTCCACTCCTTCTGCTGAGAGATCCTGGAATTTTGGTGCAGAGAATTCCTCTTGCCATACTACATTAAGTGCGTTTACAAATGTTTCAGTTGCCTGGGCACCTGAGATCGCATATTTTTGGTTGATGACAAAATACGGTACCCCCACGAATGCCATATTGCTGCGAGATTGCTTCCTCAATGCGTACATCATTTGCATAAGCGTTTTTATCCTCAAGAACTTTTACTACTTCTTGTCGTTTTATTCCTACTGCTTCTGCGATATCTGCAAGTGTTTCATGGTCGCCCAAGTGCTTTGATTCTGTGAAGTACGCATAAAGCAGTTTCTCTGATCTCAGCTTCTTTTCCATGGCTCAAGTTTGACAGAGTACACTAAAGAAAAGCCCGAAAATACTGGTGTTTTGGACTTTACCCACAACACGTACCACTACACTTGTTAGTGGCACGTGTTTTTTTCTAATACTCTAGGAGGCGCTTGTGTGACAAGTGCTTCAAATGCTAGATTTGCTTGACCTTGTAATTCTGTACGAACGATTTGCTCTTCACCATTCACGCGTATTTTCGAGGCCTTCACCTGGCTTACATCATGCAAAATATCCTTTACACTTGTTTGGCATCCTATTTCTTTTAGCTTATAGGCCAAAAAGGATTCCATGACAAGCGCAAGGAAACAAACCATGATATGGCCTCGAATACGAGATTCCACTCGATGGTACATCGGGCGAAGTTCTAGATTCGACTTCAGGTTACGAAAGGCTTGTTCCACTCTCCACAACTCTTTATAGGCAAGTGCTGCCTCTTCATCCGTTAATGACGAGTTGGTCCGAATGGCGTACTTTCCGTCAAACTTTTCGTCATTGGATACCTTCTCTTCATCAATTTTGGCCGATGCTTTTTCTATCGTTAAAAACTTGGAATACGCACGGTTTTTGACGAGTCCAGATGGACCGAGTTCATCAAGCTTCGATTGAAGGTTTTCTAACACGACTTGACGACTCGCTCGATCACGTTCTTCAGCGTCCGGATTGTAACAGAGTACATACGTTTCGCCATCGATTTTCTTTGACTTCACTTTTAGATTCGGGAGAACCTTCTTATATGGCCCACGGATGGATAATAGCTCTTGGGCTTTCTTCGACTTTCGTAATTTGACACCCACAATATATTCCATGCCCAGTTCACGAATTTGATCTAAGTTGGCTTCACTAACCATTCCGCGGTCTCCCACTAGAATAACTTTCTGAATAGGATAGCGCTTCTTCAGATCTCCAACCACCATGCCAAATGTCTTCGTATCATGCATGTTTCCAGGGAAGACTTGATGCCCAATCGGAATCCCTGTTTTGGTCATTAATAAGCCAATCACGACTTGTTTTCGATCTCCACGATGATCTTTGGAGTAACCATAGTGAGCCAGCAGTTCGTCTGCTTCCTCTCCTTCGAAATAGGTGCTTGTCGTGTCGTAAAACACGATATCTACTTCTAATGAGGTTAAATCGGTTAAATGTCCATAAAGTTGTTCCTCAATTTTTTCTTTTTGTTCACTTAAGAAGTCTAATGCACGATAGTAGTGATGGAGTTGAATGTCTGAAAGACCTTCTGCATAAATCGTGTCGATCCATTGTTTGAAGATATCATGCTTACTATTGGGATCCATGAGACGGTTTAACACCATGGCAAAAATGGCTTCGTCATACCGAGAAGCAGCCTCGGAATCATCCATGATTTTACGTAATAGCCGACCAAGCCCTAACTTTTCCCATACCTTTCGGAACAGATAAACCGGCCCAAACTCTTTTGTCCAAAGCACGGAGACAGAAGAGGAAGAGCCTTGCCCGTGAATTCGGTCAAAGTAACGCTCTGAAAATTTGGCTAATCCCTCGATTATGTTATCGACAGAGCCATTCTCTAATAAATGTTCTAACCTCCCTAGATTACAAAGCGTTTGTTGCCGAACTTTATTGTCTACACGAAATGTACGACATATTTGTAGATATTGACGAACAGAACCATTTTTATTTTTTTGCTTATTAATTCGAATATACATAGCACTAATAGTATAACATATATTACATATTATTGGATATACAAAAGTTATCCACATAACACTACATAATGATTATATTTTCGATAAAAAAAGTGGATAACTATTGGTATAATCACCTTTTGTTATCCACATGTAGTGAAATGGTGTCAAACTTGAGTTAGAGTTTGGACAATGGAATCGAGTATTTGGGGATAATCGCTTAACAGCAGCCTTGGTCGATCGTCTTGTCCATCACGCCCATATTATTGCATTCACAGGAGAAAGTTATCGTTTAAGAAACGCCCTTTCTTCTGTAAAAAAATCAGCTTCCAAATAATAGAAAATGAGCTTGCAAGCCTCTGTATTTTTTACTGCAATTCTCTGTATTTTTTGCTTGCAAAAAACAGGGCATTTGAGCAGTTTAGAAATCGTGGGGAAAAGTTGTATATTTGATGATATAAACTTTCATGAGAAATGGGCAGAGCAAAAGTAGAGAGAAGTACCGAAGCAAAGGAAGTCTTTCAGCAAATGTTTGGTAAATGTTGCAATGAACCATTATTGCAAAAAGACCGTACAGGAGACTTAAAATTTAGCCGCATTGTGTGAAGAAAACAGCCCTCTATTCTAAATTTCCATCAGAGGTACTTTATTTATCTTGCATTATACAAAATTATTGACGTTACCGAGTCAGTATCATTACAATAAAAAGGTTAACTTTTCCATTTGTCCTGCCTGACATATTTATTTTTTAAAAACTGTTCCTTATAAACAAAAAATTATTTTCAAAATAAGTTAGGAGGCTATATAAATGGAAATATATTTGAAATACTTTTTAATGGGGTTAACGATTGCTTTACCGATAGGAACCATCACAATTGAAATGACTAAACAAGGGATTAAACATGGTTTTTTACATGGTTGGGCGGTGGGGTTAGGCGGGATGACAGTTGATTTTCTTTTAATTATTGCCATTTATTTAGGGTTGGCTCCCCTATTATCGGCCCCTTTAATACAAATTCCATTATGGCTGCTAGGCGCTGTTTTTTTATTTTATTTAGCCTATGATTCGATAAAAAATGCAAATCACGATATGACAATGATTGGCGAACCAACTTATAAATCGATTGGAAAAACATATCGAAATGGTATACTTGTTGCAATCTCGCCAAGTAATTTAATTTTTTGGATATCAATTTTTGGTGTAGTGCTGACAGATTCATTTTCTCAAGCGAATACAGCTGATTTTTTTATTACTGCATTAGGAATCTTATCAGGAATATTGGTACATGACATTATACTTCTTACTATCATTTCGGTTACACGAAAAGCAATGAATAAAAAAGCAATAATGACTGTTTCGATTATTGCCGGAATTTTGTTGTTTGGTTTCGGTTGTACTTTTCTCTATAAATTTCTCATAACATTACAAGCGAACTATCCGTTTTGGTAGGTGCAAATAAATAATGACATTAGTGTAACAGGTTCGAATTGGATCGAAATTGAAAAAACTGCATCTTCCATTTTAGTCCTTCCTTCTATCACGGAACGATATTTTGATTTGAAAAATACGCTTTCCTCGTGGTAATGAAACGGTGAATCATAAAGGAATTTCAGTTTCATTCGATAAAACATCATTAACACTTGAATCTAAAAAATCGGTGATACGGCAGTAGCTCTATTTCCCATTAGCTCAAGGAAGAGCAATAGAAACACAGGAGAATCTCCTGAAGCGATGAAAGGATCAAGTTGAGAAAGAGTCATAAGTGTTTAACTCTTTGAGTCTCATACATTGCTTCCGGCAAAACAAACTTTAATACGATTCGCCAAGTATTTTTGGAGAAGTGCATTTTCTCCCTTAAAAAACACGTATTGATTATTCGGCTTGTTGCGTTTTGCTTGTGCAACATTAAAAAAACACGTATTGGTTATTGACAAAACAAAAATCCAAGCTATATAATATCTAGTAATCAACTAGGAATACTATGTTTCGGTTGCATAATTTTCGGAAATACATTCAGACGTTCCGTTCCCTTTGAAATGGAATATCTCATTCATGTCGAACAGCGAATTTGCAAAGCTATCTGGATTTATTTGTTTATCAATTGGGCGATTCTTTAACCTTAGAGCATACCAGCACAAGAAGCAAAATAATCACTGATTGGAAATCTGAGCATATCTTGCATGGATACATGATAAAGTCCAATCGCAAGCTGATGAAGTGATGACAATCATTTGTCCACCAGACCACTGGAGACTTCCTTTCATTTTTAAGGGAGTCTCCTTTTTTATTTTAAGCACCTCAAGACATATTTAATCGTCCATATTCAAGGAGGAATTATAAATGGAAATCTTTTGGTTTATTCCCACAAATGGCGACTTTCGTCAATTAAATCATCAAGAAGGTTCACGTCCTGCAACCTATAACTATTGCAGACAAATTGCACAGGCTGTCGATGATTTAGGCTATAGCGGCGTGTTAATTCCGACAGGAAAAACATGTGAAGAAGGCTTTATTGTCGCTTCAACGCTTGCACCCGTAACAAAAAATTTAAAGTATCTTGTAGCGGTGCGGCCAGGATTAATGTCACCGAGCTTTGCAGCACGCATGTCGGCGACATTGGATCGATTTTCTGACGGTCGGTTATTAATTAATGTGGTGGCTGGCGGAGATCCGGTCGAGCTTGCAGGAGAAGGTGTGTTTTTAGATCACGATGAACGATATGAGTTAACAGATGAATTTTTAACCATTTGGCGTCAATTATTTACAGAAGAAGAAGTTGATTTAGAAGGAGACTATTTACGAATTCGAGGTGGGCAATTGCCATACCCGACAGTTCAAAAACCATATCCGCCGCTATATTTTGGAGGATCTTCACCTGCTGCGATGAAGGTGGCGGCAAAGCATATCGATGTCTATTTAACATGGGGAGAACCACCGGCACAAGTGGAGAAAAAAATCAATAAAATGCGGGCGTACGCTGCTGCCCAAGGAAGAACAGTGAAATTCGGCATCCGGCTGCACGTCATTGTCCGTCCAACAGAAGAGGAAGCATGGGAAGCTGCCAATAAGCTCATTGAACATGTGGATGAGGAAACTATTGCGCAGGCGTTGAAAGTATTTAAGCGGATGGATTCGGAAGGCCAGCGCTTAATGACGAGTTTGCATGAAGGTGATCGTACAAGATTAGAAGTGAGTCCAAATCTTTGGGCCGGTGTTGGATTGGTACGGACCGGTGCAGGTACGGCGCTAGTAGGAGATCCTGATACGGTTGCTGCCCGTATGAAAGAATACGCTGATTTAGGCATTGAGACCTTTATTCTTTCAGGCTATCCGCATTTAGAAGAAGCCTATAGAACAGCGGAATTATTATTCCCGAAACTTCCAATTGATAAAAAGGATACTTCTCATCAGAAGACATTCCTTAGCCCATTCGGAGGAGATATCAAATCGGCTGTTGCGAAATAACAGGTTCATTAAACAATTTGAGGTGACAACAAGAGGATTGTGAAGATGCTTGATTTTAATTGGTGATAACCATCATGTCTCTTATAGGATGATGCAGAAAGATTTTCATCTGTCACATAGAGGACAGCGGCTCTTTTTGGTTAAAACCAAAGTAAATAAATATGTTTAATTTGAAATAAGACAGTATGAAAGCGGGCAGCTCATCAGCAAGGAAAGGTTTGGCTTTACAGAAAACAGCAGCTCCAAAGTGGATCAATTAGTGAAAATTACGGGATTTAGTATGAGTTGACCAGACGACTGGAGACTTCCTTCATTTTATGGAAGTCTCTTTTCATTTTTTTATGGGAATTTCAGTTTAAAAAAGTAAAAAACGATTTTAAATGATGAAAAGGGGATGGATAAAATGGCATTCAATCATTCTGAAAAATTAATCAATCAAATATATGATGTAAGTTTTAAAGCAGATGTTCTTGTTATAGGCGGTGGGCCTGCCGGTGCTTGGGCTGCATTATCAGCCAAAAAGAACGGGGCAACGGTTATCTTGGTGGATAAAGGTTATTGCGGCACAAGCGGGGCGACGGCTCCTTCAGGCAATGGAGTATGGTATATACCGCCTGATAAAGAGAAAAGAGAAGAAGCGATGAGAAGCCGTGAAGCCTTAGGTGGGTTTCTTTCTGAACGGAAATGGATGAAAAGGGTACTACAACAAACATATGAAAGTGTCAATCAGCTTGCTGAGTTGTTTTTGCAAGCAAAAAATACAGATAATTGCAGTAAAATTTACAGAGGCTTGCAAGCTCATTTTCTATTATTTGGAATCTGATTTCTTCACAGAAGAAAGGGCGTTTCTTAAACGATAACTTTCTCCTGTGAAGGCGATAATATGGGCGTCATATACGGACGGAATTCTTGGAAAATTATTTCCCCATCGTTGGTAAAACAGATAAATCGGTCCCATTCTTTCTTCATCACTAAGGACTGCTTGATCCGGACTTTATGAATCACAAACTTTTCCCCATCGACCTTAATCTCACCGTATTTATTTACTTTGACTGTATCGATTGAAAAGATTGGAAGATCTTTTAATGGCAACACTTTTAGCTTCTTTTGATCGTCTTGCCATAATTCTTCGATGCTGACACCTTTTTCATAATGCAGGCGTTTCCGATCTTCGATCATCTTCTTTTTCAGCCACTCAGCTAGTTGTTTGAAGTCCTCCATGATAGGAGCCGTGACAAAAAAGTGATTCCGTACATAACTGACTTTTCTTTCTACGTTTCCTTTTTCATGTTCACTGGCCGGATTACACGGTTGAACTTTAAACCCATAATGCGCTTGGAACCGTAGAAAGGCATCCGTATACTCCCATTGGTCTCCTTTTCCTACCGTCACAATGGCGGCAGCTAGATTATCCATTCTCAAATACGTTGGAATTCCTCCTGCTTGGTGAAACAGTTGTTTTAGTCCTTCTAAAAAACACTCTGTATTTTCAAAGGAAGAGGATAAGCAAACGCTGCATTGCTGTATGAAAAGCTTAAAATCAACGTTTTCACGTCTTTATAAGCCCCGTCTTTCACAGTGGTCATGTTCCCAAAATCACCCTGTGCCTCACCCGGAGGGTACTCTAGACAGTTCGATACGAACCTTCGAACCCATATTCCTCTTTCAATTGCTCAAAAATCGCTAGATTTGTTCTCCGATCTTTTCGATTTAGTTTCATGTCCTCCTCTAACCAACAATCCACTATTTCTCCATACCCTTTTTCATACATTATTCCACGTTTTTTCTTCACAACTTCTTGTTCAGATAAATCACCATCCGCATATTTTTTCACGGTTCTCCAATTATGTCCTGTTTTTCTTGCAATTTCATTTATGGACAAGTCTTCGTTTTCTCTTAAATGTTTGATATAATTAACTGCAGGCATTGCTAGCATCCTTTCTTTCCCTCCACCTGTTTAAGTCTGTACACAACCTAAACATGTAGAGGGGATATTGGGAACTGGCAAACCTTTTTTTATGCAATCAAGTTCTGCATTTTTTTGTTGCAGAACTCTGTATTTTTATTTTGCAATAAACAAATGGGAAAGAATTAATACGACTACATTGATTTCAACCAATTGACCATCCTTTGTTTCAAAAGGAATACTCTCTTTCCAATCTAATTGTGCTTGTTTTCCTATCGGTGTTTCAAATCGTGCAGTACCTTTTGGAGAAGGAAATCGTTTGTCCTCCTCAAAGAGCTTTAAACTCTGGCTTTTCCGCATATATGCCCGGAAAGTGGATGCTGTGCAATCCAATCCATGATTATCTTTTAAGTACTGCCATAGTACACGGCGATAATAAAATTACTGCTTGGAATCCTCCGAAAGGAGGGCTGCGATCGTTTCATAATACTCATCAATTTTCGAAGTCTTCTTTCGTGTCCGTTTAGGAACGAACCCTTTTAAATACTTATCTATGGTTCTCCGATCTACACCCAGATCTCTTGCTAATTGACTTTTATTTATTTTCATCTTCAAATGCTCCATTAGTTGTTTGAATTTTGGTAAATCTTCAAGACTCTTAATCTCTAAATCTGTTTCGCCATTTGTTGACATATACATACGAGCCCTATGGTGGGTTCAGGCCATCGCCGCAGATCAATCAACAACCTCGCCACTACTTGCCTGTTATACGGCGCTCAATGGAAAAAAGATATGATTGACGAAGATATCGTGCGTATGGCAGCCGAAGAAATAGGGTACTAACACAGCAGGGGCCGATCGGCCTCTGCTGTGTTCCATCCCACTCTATCCTCATTCTAGTTGATCATCCAAAATAATATGCAAACGTTCGGATATAATCTGCAAAATCTGGAATAATTCGCATTATTTCCGAATCCGTCCGAAATAATTGGAAAAAGGGATTCTGAAATAATGTGCTAATTTACACTCGGGGCTCAAAAAGTCAGTTAATCCTAACTTTTTGGACAGTCTCCTGAAAAATTGCTGTTTTATATTCAACATGATTCTGTTTGTCTGGATTGCCAGCCATCTTACATCTTTCATCTGTTCGCTACGTGATAGAGAACTTTGCAGTAATAAATTTATCTCTTTATTAAGACAAAGGGTTTTTTGGCAATTTTTCCACCTTCACTGTTGAATAAATTGCTTTAACATCCTCTTTTCTTACTTCTGGATACCAGTTTAAACAATTGGCTGCTGAATAAGAAATTGCTAATTTCAGTGATTCCTCATACGGAATATTTTGATCAATGCAATTAGTCAAGACACCTAAAAAAAAGTCACCAGATGCAACTGGATTTTTCGCTTCTATTTCTTTTGTTTTTAAATAAAAAAATTCATTTTCCATTTTGGCAATAACACCTTTTTTTCCTAAAGTAATAATAAAAAACGGTATGTTAGTTTGACCTGATAATAATTGATGGTAGTCTTGGATAGTGTTGAGTTTTTTTTTCGGAAATAGATCCATAATTTCTTCGTCATTGATTTTTATCATATATGGTTTTTCTTTATATGCTTCTACTAAAGGTTTTCCGCTTGTATCAACAAAAATTTTGACATTTCTCTTTTTTAACTTTTTTGAAATCTCTGCAATATAATTGTCAGGCATACCTTTCATCAATGAACCGGAAAATACAATAATGTCATTATCCTTAACGTTTGCTGCAATATTTTGGCTAAATGTCTTCAAAATGTCATTTGTTAAGCTTAAACCTTTTTCATAAATGGGATAGATTACTTTTTTCTCCGTATCTACAACAATATTACAGACTCTTGTATTTTGCATAACTTCTGTAATGACAAGATTTACTTTGCGTTTTTTGGCTAAATCAGATAGATATTTACCATTATGTCCGCCGATTATCGTATGAATGCAAACCTCGGCCATTGGATTTTCCTGTTTTATAGCATATGCCACATTGAAGCTCTTTCCACCAGGGAATTCCTTCACCTCAAATGGTCTGTTTGGGGTGGAAGGAGAAAAGTTTTTGACTAATAGTGTTCGGTCTATAGCCGGATTGGGACAAATTAAATGGATCATGGAATACACTCTCCTTATATCAGTATATTAGCAATTGCAAAGAAAAATAGCAATATATTAAGGCTAAATGCAAATAAAATATTGGTTTTTTAATCAAAAAAGCAAAAAAATGCAAAGAAAAGTATTGCGATTATGACTAAATTGGCTTATAATATAGAAAACGGTTACAGGAAAGCAGGTGATAAATTGCTAAATGCAGCAGAAAGAAAAGAAAAAATAATTGAAATTCTTAAAGAAAAGAAAGCAGTAAAGATTTTGAGCTTAAGCAAAATGTTGAAAGTAACTAGGGAAACAATTCGAAAAGATCTATACGAATTGGAAAAAGAAGGATTAATCAAAAAAATTCATGGCGGAGCTGTTTTGGATTTGCCTAATCAAGAATCAGATTATGAAAGAAGGAAAACAAAAAATTTAGAAGCCAAGAGAGCCATTGCAAAAGAGGCAGCTAAACATGTTGAAGACGGCGATATTATCTATCTCGATTATGGTACAACAACGTACCTCTTGGCGGAGGAATTATTAAAATTAAAAAATATCACCGTTGTCACGAATACAATTCCAATCGTTAATTTATTGTTGCGGAGTGATTCAGTTAATTTAGTGATTTTGGGGGGGATGGTAAGAAAAAATGAAGATTCCCTTTATGGACCATTTGCCTCAAACAATATAAAAAACATATATGTTGATATTGGTTTTTTTGGCTGCGGAGGTATTGACAGCTTTAGCGGTATTACGAATCACCATATTGGAGAAACTGAAATTTCCAAAGAAATGATGTCACACTGCCAAAATAAAATTATTCTTGCAGACCATAGTAAATTCGGAACAACCGCTTTTAACCAGACTGCTACATTTTCCGATGTAGATATTATTATCACTGATAAAGATATTGATGAAGAAATTAAATCGGAAATATTAAAGCATAATGTTGAGGTAGTGATTGCAAAAGGAGCATCCGGGGGTGAGGAAAACGATGATTGATTCCAAGTATATTATAAAAGATTTAGATGTTAGCAACCAAAAAGAACTATTTGAAACGATAGGACAGGCTCTTATGGAGGATAAAATTGTAAAGGATGGTTTTATTGAAGCACTCTTAAAGAGAGAAAAAGAATATCCCACTGGTTTACCAGTGAACCCTGGAGTAGCCATACCTCATACAGATGGAACTCTAGTTAATGAAGATCGATTAGTTTTTGCAACTTTAAAAAATCCGGTAACATTTGCTGAAATGGGGGGAAGCGATGAGAATATCATTGACATCCACATCGTCATTTTGATGGCTATTAAAGACGGAAAAAAACATTTGGAAACCTTGCGGCAGCTTATCGATTCGATCAAAAAAGAAGAATTTATCAAAGGGTTGTTTAATAGCAAAAATTCCGATGAGATGGAAACGATCATTAAAAAATTTTTATAAATAAATGGATGGAGGTAATTTATATGAAAAAGAAAATAATTGTTGCTTGCGGTGGAGCTGTAGCAACTTCTACTGTGGCTGCCGAAAAAATTAGAGAATTATTAAAAAAGGAAAATATAGATGCAGAAATTATACAATGCAGAATGAATGAGCTTGAATCTAAAAAAGATGGAGCCGATTTAATCGTTACTACTGCAAGAGTAACGAAAGATTTCGGCGTCCCAGTTGTTCATGGAGTGGCGTTTATTTCAGGAGTAAACGTTCAAAAAACAGAACAGCAAATTTTAGATATTCTTAAATAAATGCTTGCCAAATGGGGGATTTGACATGGCTGTTATCCAATATATTGTTGATTTAGGTGCTAGCGTCATGCTGCCGATCATTATTTTTATAATTGGTTTGCTGTTAAAGCAAGGTGTCGGTAAATCATTACGCTCTGGTTTAACAATTGGAATCGGATTTGTCGGAATTGGGCTAGTCGTTGATTTGCTTAATAAAAACTTGGGACCTGCAGCTCAAGCAATGGCAGACAATTTCAATTTGGGGCTGTCAGTTGTTGATTTAGGATGGCCGGGAACATCGCCTATGGCATGGGCTTCTGCTATGGGATTAATTGCGATCCCGATTGCCATAGCTGTTAACATCGTGATGCTTCTTTTACGGATGACAAAAGTTGTTAACGTAGATATTTGGAATATTTGGCATATGGCTTTTACAGGGGCGATTGTATATGTGGCAACCGACAATTTCACTTTCGGCATTATTGGTATTATTGTCCATGCTATTATTGCCTATAAATTGGGGGATATGTTTGGTCAAGTCACAGATAATTATTTCGGCTTGGAAGGAATTGCAATACCGCACGGAACGTCAGCATATATGGGAGTTATTGCATCGCCAATTGATGATTTAATCGAGAAGATACCGGGAATAAACAAAATTAAAATTGACGGTGAAAAAATAGAACAAAAATTAGGTGTTTTTGGTGAACCAACCATCATTGGTGCCATACTTGGATTTGTTATTGGATTATTAGCAAAGTATCCTGTCGGCCAAGCGCTGCAATTAGCTGTACAAATGGCCAGTGTCATGGTGCTTATGCCAATGGTTGTAAAATTAATTATGCAAGGCTTATTACCTATCTCAGATGCTGCCAAACAAATGCTTGACAAAAAATTTAGCGGCGGCAACTACAAAATCGGCTTGGATCCTGCTTTGCTGCTGGGAGATTCCCAAGTCATATCAGCTAGTTTGCTATTTGTTCCGTTGACGGTTTTAATTGCTGCTATTGTTCCCGGAAACCAAGTGTTACCTTTCGGTGATCTCGCAACGATCGGTTTCTTTGTGGCGATGGCGGTAGCAATTCACAAAGGAAACCTCTTTAGAACACTTATTTCCGGCTCCATTATTATGTTTATTACGATTTGGATTGCAAACCAAATGATATCGTTGCAAACCGCTTTAGGGCAAAGTGTAAATTTGGTGGATGTCGGAGAACGTGTTTCATCTCTAGACCAATCAGGAAGTCCCATTACCTATTTGCTAGCCAAAGGGTTTAGCCTGGAAATGGGAATAGGATTCTTTATCATCTTTCTCATTTATGCGTTCTGTTTCGGGTACACATTTATGAAATATAAGAAGAAAACCATCTATTCAGATGAGAATAGTAATTAAATAAGCACCCAAGATACTTTTAGGAGTGGTCAAATTGAAAGCGCTAAGTGTAGTAGATGTCAAAACTTTTAGTCTGGAAGAAATGGAGAAACCACGTGCTGGATTAGGAAACGTCGTTATTAAAGTGGCTTATTGCGGTATTTGCGGATCAGATCTTCCGAGATATTTTAATGGCGCAGTTCATTCATTTCCACAAATATTGGGGCATGAATTTTCCGGTATTGTGGAGGAAGTGGGTGAAAACGTAACATCTGTAAGTCGTGGAGACCGCGTAGCGGTTGCTCCTCTTGTACCTTGCGGAAAATGTGAATTTTGTCAAAAAGGGGAGCCTGCGATGTGTACCCATTACAGTTTTATTGGCTCAAGACAGAGCGGTGCAATGGCAGAATATGTTGAGGTGCCGGCTAGGAATTGTATAAAAATCCCAAACCATCTTTCATTAAAAGAGGCTGCGCTGGTTGAGCCATTGACAGTTGCTATCCATGGAGTAGATCGAGTCAATCTTCATTCAGGAGCCAAAGTTTTAATTTTAGGGGCCGGTACAATCGGATTGCTTACATTGCTTACGCTCCGTGCCAAAGGTGCAGGAGAGATTATTGTAGTGGATTTAAATCCGCATAAGATCAGCATAGCAAAGCAAATCGGGGCAGATGTAGTGATTAATCCGAAGGAACAAACTTTAAAAGATTATTTTTCTACTCATGACCTGCCTGAAATCGTTTATGAAACAGCAGGTAGTGCGTTGACTCAAGTTCAAGCTGTTGAATTTGTTAAAAAAAGAGGGAAAGTCGTCTATATTGGCACATGTACCAAAGACATCCTCTTTCCGCCAAAAGTGTTTGAGAAAATTCTCCGCGGTGAATTAGAAATAACAGGTTCATGGATGTCTTACAGCAGCCCGTTTCCTGGTTATGAGTGGGAAAGTGGGATAAGATATATGGCTGAAAAAGAAATAAATGTACAGCCATTAATCACCGGAGAATTCAAATTAGAAGATAAAGAACAGCCTTTCCAAAAAATGATAGAAAAGGATTCAAAACATATAAAACTTCTCTATAACATGAATGAGAATTAAACAGGAGGTACTCATGCTTACATTAAGTCGCTCTAAAATTGAGGCACTCGAACGTTTATCCAATGGAAATCATATTATTGGCGCATTAGCCATAGATCAACGGGGTTCTTTGAAAAAAATGATTGCTTCACATGGAAACACATCAGCTGGCGATGAAGATATAATTAAGTTTAAAGAAATCGTTTCTGCGGAGTTAACCCCTTTCTCTACATCGATATTACTCGATCCTGAATACGGGTTGCCAGCATCCCGAAAAAGGAATGAACATGCAGGTTTAATTCTTGCCTATGAAAAAACTGGATATGATGCCTCTCAACCTGGTCGCCTGCCAGATTTACTTGATAAGTGGTCCGTCAAACGCTTAAAGGAACAGGGAGCCGATGCCGTAAAATTTTTGCTTTATTATGACGTAGATGAAGATGCGGAAATTAATGAGTACAAACATGTCTACATTGAACGGATTGGTTCTGAATGCATGGCGGAAGATATTCCTTTTTTTCTTGAAATCGTAACTTATGATGCTGCTATCCAAGATGAAAAAGGAATAGAGTATGCCAAGGTGAAACCTTACAAAGTCATTGAAGCAATGAAGGAATTTTCAAAATCACAATATCATGTGGATGTCCTTAAAGTAGAAGTTCCGGTAAATATGAATTTCGTAGAAGGATTTTCCGAAGGAGAAACTGTGTATTCACGTGAAGAAGCGCTGCGTTTCTTCAAAGAACAAAGCGAAGTAACCCCATTACCTTTTATTTTCTTAAGCGCAGGCGTTTCTGCGAAGTTGTTTCAGGAAACGTTAAAATTTGCTAAAGAAGCTGGCTCTACATTTAACGGTGTGTTATGCGGACGGGCAACTTGGAAAAGTGGTGTAAAAGTATTTGCAAATGAAGGAGAAAAAAAAGGAAGAGAATGGATGAGAACAGAAGGTAGAAGAAACATTGAGGAGCTCAATCAAGTCCTTCAAACGACAGCGAGTTCTTGGAAAGAAAAAGTTGCAGCCAAATTGTGAATCTTTCTGGACAGCCTCTCTGTTGAAAAAATTCGATTCTATCTTTAATCATTTTATTTTGTTATAAATAGTGTATCATTTTCGAAAAAGAGCGGACCGAAAAGTGGTATTTACGTCCCAAAATCTAAAAGTAGGCTCCAAGAATGTTGTTGCTACAGCATTCTTAGAGCTTTAATTTTGGTGTATTTTACCTTAAAATGGTCTTTTTAGATAGCCCCTACTAATCTTAATATGTTTAACTATTGATAAGGGGTTGGCGATAGCGAACAACTTATAAGCATTTGAAAATACTATATTCGATAGCGAACCGCTGTCCAAAACGATCAAGTCTCTTTCACTTCAGCTTCGTTTTGTCTTTTATTCAAGTTGGCAGCGTAATATGCAATGACTAAAATGGCAACCCAAAGCGGACCGACTATTAAGGCGATTCTTGTGTCTGGATAGTAGCCGAGCAGAATTGCGACAAATATGAGAAACGCCCCTGCAATGAAAGTGGATAACGGGTATAGCGGGGTTTTAAATTTGATATTTTTTTGTTGTTCAGGTGTAATCGATTTTCGGAATCGCCATTGTGCTAATAAAATAATAAACCAAGTCAATAAAGCGCCAAATGTTGAGATAGATGCAATCCAAGTAAATACTTTAGCCGGTACTAAATAGTTGAGCAGAACTCCGAATAATAAAACGGCTGATGTAACCATAACCCCTCTAAAAGGAACGCCTTTTTTGTTTAATGTGCCAAATGCCTTCGGAGCTTGTCCATTATGGGAAAGGTTGTATAACATACGTCCCGAACTGAAAATTCCTGTATTACAGGAGGAAAGGGCAGCGGTTAAAACGACAAAGTTGATAATGCCTGCTGCGGCCGGGATACCGATTTTGTCAAAGGTTAAAACGAAGGGGCTTCCACTTGTCCCGATTTCATTCCACGGATAAATGGACAAAATGACAAACAACGCACCCACATAAAAAATTAATATACGAAGTAAAGTAGAATTAATGGCTCTAGGCAGCGTTTTTTCCGGATCTTTTGCTTCACCGGCTGTTACGCCGATCATTTCGATTCCTAGAAAGGCAAACATAACCATTTGAAATGACATTAAGACACCTTCAAGACCGTTAGGAAGAAAGCCGCCGTGCTCCCACAAATTGCTGATTCCTGTAGGAACTCCGTTATTGCCGAATCCGAACAAAATCATGGCTAAGCCAATAATAATCATAAAGATAATCGCAATAATTTTGATTAGGGCAAACCAGAATTCCAACTCACCGTAAGCACTGACTTGAAGAAAGTTAAAGCTCATCATGATGATTAATGCTGCCAGAATCCAAATCCATCGCGGAACCTCCGGAAACCAAAATTCCATATAGATTCCAACGGCTGTCAGCTCGGTCATACAAGTAATGACCCATACAAACCAATAATTCCACCCTGTAATATATCCTGCCAGATTACCAAGATAATCATTGGCGTATTGGCTGAATGAACCGGCAACGGGATGATGGACAGCCATTTCTCCTAACGCTCTTAAAATGAAAAATAAAATGATTCCGCAGAAAAGGTAGGATAACATTATACCGGGACCTGCCAGCTTGATTGAGCTTGAAGATCCTAAAAATAGCCCGACTCCGATTGCAGAACCTAATGCAATCAGTGTAATATGTCTTTCTTTTAAACCTCTTTGCAGCTGATTTTCCATGATCGTTCCTCCTTAAGTTTATAAATGAAATCCCTTTCAATGATCTGTTGCGAAGGTCATCATATGTCAGATTTCATGATCGAAAAATTTAAGTTATTATTCCCCGCAACTCCTCTTGATAATCAAATTGTGACGCTTACATTTAGATTTGAATAAATTTTATCATACTATATTTCAATTTCTTTTTGTATAAAACGACAAATTTAGACGTTCAATTTGTTGAATGATACAAAGGAAAAATGTTCAAATCATTTTCCTTACTTCCGTTATTATGAATCAAATAAACCTATAGATAAACTATTTAATTCAAGTTTTCCTGCACTACTGGTTACAAACATGTAAGGCAAAATCGCGAATAAATACTCCGAGAAATCAGCCAATTTCTATTACAACCGGCTGGGAAATTGACAGATGTAATGAAGGCACGGTTTGTTTAAGAACAGAAAAAATAACAAAGTTCAAGTATTACAAGCAAGGCACAGTTGAAAAAGTGTAAAAAATATAAGTGAAACCTTGCTTCAAAAATTAATGTAACAAGTCAAACTGAATTTATTTGTGAAAATGTGCACAAAAAAACGAGACAAGCACCTCAATTTTTGATAATACAAAAATAGCGGCAAGTCTAGACTTCAACCGCTTGCCATCCATCGAGAAAAATGCCAAAGATTCATGGACAAGGTGTTATATAGAGTACAAGCCATATTTTTAAAATGTTTCGCTATTGGTTGATGAGCATCACGATTTTGCTGTGACTATGAGAAAAGTGAAACAAAACCTTTTATTGTCTATTTATTGCTTCTTGACTTTCGTTTACTCGATTAGAGTAGCAGTATCCTGCCTCTTATGCGATAAATAGTGCAGTAGCTATAAAATAAACATGCTGCAATATTCAATATATTACCATAAATTTTGTTCAGAGTGGTGTTTATATTTGGAAGACAGGAAATTCGTGGCAGTTCCCTTTCAAGATTAGAAAATTGAAACTGCATTTCACAAATATTGATTTAGGTAAAAATTGGTGCAAAAGGAGAGGCAAAATTAAAGTTGTGTTGATCACACACGTAAAATATGAACAGCTGATCCAATTAATTAAAAATTCGAATTAAAAGATGTTAATACAATCTCTAAAAGGTTTTGCAAGGTTTGTGAATTTCATCCATCTAAAATTTTTTGCTTACTTGAATAGGCTGATAAGCTATAGATATTTAAGAGATGTTCCCTCTCCCGCATGATGTGGCCTTTTTACCGCTGTGAAGAAAAACAGAAACCCCATTGATTCTGAAACACGGTCCTCGACAGTTTTTCAAATAACAATTAGCACGAAAAAAGTTATTGGATCTGACAAAAAGAAAAAATACCGAAAAATTTGAAATCGAAAGAGGAAAGGAGTCACTTATCAAAAGAAAAGAAAGCTATTTTATGAATTCAATCATTCATGATTTTCTTGAAAAAACTTGTTGCTTCATTTTTATAGAGTTAAAAGTTCAACAAATTTGTTAAAAGCTAATGTTTTGGCAAGTGACTTACGAGTGATAAACACAGTATCTACGTTTACGTAGTCCTTATCAATGGGATATGTGTATAGACTTTTTGTTAATTTTGACATAGACTCGGGAATCAAAGAAATTCCAACTCCTGCACGAACACAATTTAAAATAGCTTGTGCGGCGTCTACCTCTATGACATTTTGAATCGTTATATGATAGTCGTTCATGATTCTGGTAAACACTTCTCGATAGTAACACCCTTCTTTAAATACAACTAAAGTGCATTCCTTGTTTTTAAGAGGATTGTCAGGAGTATTGGTGATAAGTACCAGTCTTTCTTTAAAAATAACGTTTTCGATAAGATCCGGATGATTAACAGGTCCAGCAACAAATGCACCCTCTATATCATGATGTAAGACCTTATCTATTAATTCTTTTGTGGTACCGGTTTGCAATTTAATTTTTACATTAGGATAATTAGCTGAATATTGTTTTAATATGTGGGGAAGACGTACATAGGAGGTTGTTTCCATGGAGCCTATGTTTAATTCTCCATCGGGGATTGCCAGTTTATTCATTGCTTTTTCAGCTTCGCGACACAAATTTAAAATCAAATTAGCATAGTTAAGAAAGACTTTGCCGTTCGGTGTGAGAATAACCTCTTTTTTGGTTCTTATAAATAATGGAAAACCTAAACAGCTTTCTAATTTATTTAGTCTAGCCGTAACATTGGGCTGTACATATCCAAGCTCTTTTGCAGCCTTCGTAATCCCCTTATTTTTTGCTATTGTTGCAATGATTCTTAAATCTTGTAGCTCAAACATTATTTCTCCCCCATCACTCAAATTGATTCATAACAACAATTATCATTTTTTTCTATTTTACACCATCAAAATGGGGTCATAAACTATTTATAGAAGACAATTTGCGAAATATTAAAAAAATAAATTTTCATCTTTATACAAGTCAATTTCAGATGAATGTAGAAGCAGCTTGAATGAACAACATGATTTCAGTCCAATAATGTGAATTTTAGGATGGAAGGATGGGAACAAGAGAAATAAAAAAGCCGGACAACTGATGTTTCACTAAGTTTTGGGTGATCGTTTTTTCTGCTGCTGACCAAATCGTATGAATGGCATTATTAATTGAATGCCAACAGCTATGATTATTGTATTGTTAACCTATAGATTTGACGTATATAAGGCAAGGAGGAACATGGCATGTGGAATCATACAAAAATAACAGACAAACTATCAATTAAAATTCCGATTATACAAGCGGGAATGGCGGGAGGGATCACGACTCCCGAGCTTGTTGCTGCTGTATCCAATGCAGGTGGTCTAGGGATGATAGGGGCGGGTTATATGACGCCGGAAAAATTGGAGTCGGATATTCAAAAAATAAAGGAATTGACTTCAAAACCATTTGGTGTCAATCTGTTTGTTCCTGAACATCCGGCAGTCATTCAAGAAGAAATTGAAAGAGCGAATCAACTGCTGGAACCTATCCGCCAAATGTTAGGGATCGAAAAAAAGAATGATGTTCCGCAAATCAACACTTCTGTTTTTGATGAACAAATTCAAATCGTTTTAAAATATGAAGTACCCGTTTGCAGCTTCACATTTGGCATTCCTCAGAGAGAAATTATTCATCAATTAAAGAATAATGGTATTGTCACAATTGGAACAGCCACAACAGTAAAAGAAGCCATATTGAATGAAGAGGCTGGGATGGATATGATTGTCGTTCAAGGCAGTGACGCTGGGGGGCATAGGGGCAGTTTTGCAGGATCCTTTGATGATTCAATGATCGGAACAATGGCCCTTATTCCGCAAGTAGCGGATCATGTTTCAATTCCTATTATTGCAGCTGGCGGTATCATGGATGGCAGAGGAGTTTTAGCTTCTCTTGTATTGGGAGCGCAAGCGGTTCAAATGGGAACAGCCTTTCTTACCTGTATAGAAAGCGGAGCAAATGAACTCCATAAAGAAGCAATATTAAACGGTACCGAAGAACAGGCAGTAATCACTTCAGCATTCAGCGGCAAGCCAGCAAGGGGATTAAAAAATGAATTTATCATCAAAATGAAAGAGCATGAAGATGCTTTGCCAGCTTATCCGATTCAAAATATGCTCACCCAAGATATCCGGTCAGAAGCTGCAAAACAGAAAAATAAAGAGTGGATGTCGCTTTGGTGCGGGCAAAATCCTCGACTAAGCAAAAATTTGCATGCCGCCGAACTGATCGAAACAATCATCAATCAAATAGAAGAAATTATAAGTAACTTCCCATTAATAAAAGGATGACTATGAAACCGCGGCTTACTTTATGCGGCGGTATTATTGCATTGATTATTGTAATGGGGATCAGAAGATTTGCTTATACCCCTATCCTCCCCTACTTGAATATAACTAAATCGATGGCTGGAAATTTGGCTGGAACTTTATTTGTTAGCTTTTTTAATTTGAGAAGATATGAATCAATTTATTTAAAGATATTTTTAGCTTTGAACATTTTTACGACTCTGCTCATGGGAATGGTCAGTAAATAATATATTTTGGTACCTGTTCAGGTTTTTTTCAGGCCTTAGCAGCGGTGTAGTCTTTGTCTTAGTTTCTAGTATAGTGCTTCAAGTATTGAAAAAGCATAATATGCAAATATTTAACGGTTTGTTTTATAGTGGTGTAGGGATTGGGATTTTCTTGTGTAGTATTCTAGTTCCTTTCTTCATTAGTATAAACGGGTGGAAACCATAAACAGCTGTTAAATATCCAATTAATTTGCTGCTTTGTTCGATGACATATATTGTACTTTTGAAACAGCTAACGTTTGAACTTCCAGGCATGCGTGTTTAAGTGTTGTTTTAAGCGCTATTCTACCCAAGAACTGGATTTCTTTTCCGAGGGCTATCATTTTGGACTATTCTGAATAATAAGATTTTCCGCTGCCGCTTGTACCATATTTCTTCCAGATACAAAATAATTTTTGTTCAAAAGAGGCTGTTTGGAAAGGACCATAAAAAATTCTTTTTCAATTCAGTCTCTTTTTTTCGTTGATAGGATATTGGCAGGGAGAAAAAAGATAGGGGGCTATACATCAGATCATCTTGACGTACGGTAAGTTTAATAGAATTTCATTTTTCTTATTTTTTTGTAAATTCAAAAAATTCGTTGAAAAATCTTCATAAGAGTGTTTTAATAATTGTAAACATATAACATATCAAATATGTGTAATAAGAGAAGTGTTGCAGTCGATTGAAAGAAAATGATTTAAAACGCTTGCTCTTTTGCGCATTTATAGAAACGGTGTTTCTTATTACAAAACATAGGAGGTGCTTGATTTGCTCCAAGGAGAGTTGTACACAGAATTAAAAGATGTTTTCCCCGAAAGTCAAATGGAAGTAAAGGAAAATGAAGGTCATCCACTTGGAAATGGCGGAAAAGTCGCAGTCTATCCAAAAACTGAAAACGAAATTTCACACATCTTGCAATATGCAAACAAAAATGGGAAAACCGTTTCCATTGTGGGCGGAGGAACAAAGCGGGGGTTTGGCGGTCTAATTGATTCGGCTGATATTTTGCTTTCCTTAGCAAATCTAAAAGGAATCGTCGAGCATACAGTGGGAGATATGACATTAACAGTGAAAGCAGGTACACCATTTCAAGAATTGCAACAGTACTTAGAAGAACATAACCAAAAAATATCTCTAGATCCTGCTTGGCCGGATTATGCGACCATCGGAGGTATTATCGCTGCGAATGAAAGCGGTCCCAAACGTTTGGCATATGGATCCGCCAGAGATGCAGTCATCGGGCTTCGAGTTGTTTATCCAAATGGCAAGGTCATCCGAACAGGCGGAAAGGTCGTGAAAAATGTCGCCGGATATGATATGAACAAACTTTTTGTCGGTTCCATGGGCACTTTGGGGGTTTTGACGGAAATCACTTTAAAACTCCGTCCTTTGCCAAAATATGAAAGCAATGTTCTTTTATCATTTACAGAAGGAGATTTTGCTGAAATGCGATCATTTGCCGCGGCGTTTTTAGATTCGCAGATGGAACCTGTCTCACTGGAACTGATAAGTCCGTCTTTGGCTGAAAAGCTAACGGGTGAAAAATTTTATACATTGGCCATTAGTTTTGAAGATAATGAAAGTTCGGTTCATTACCAAGAATCTTTTCTAAAAAGCATTCAGCCTCCTAAAACGAAAATGACCATTCTTGCTCAAGAGAAAGCGCGCAAGTTTTGGCAATCTTTTTATACAATCAGCCCGAATGGCAGGGTGTCTAATCAGACAGGGGAGACTGAAGCAGTATTGAAAATCGGAGTTGTCAATTTAGATGTCCTAAAAGTTATTAGGGAAAGCCATTTATTACAGGATACGCACAATTTGCTTATCGAAGCCCACGGTGGATTAGGCCACGGATTGTGTCAAATCATTTTAAGAGGCGGCAGCGAAAACGTCATTTCAGCAATTCAGCATTTAAGGAATTTTGTCAAAGAGCTCAATGGGTATGCAGTCATTAAACATTTGCCGTTTATTTTACGCCAGAAAATAGAGGTTTGGGGGGAAAATCCGCCATATTTCTTTCTTTTCAAAGGAATCAAAACAAAGATTGATCCGAACAACATTCTCAATCCGAAGCGATTTGTGGGAGGGATTTAAATATGGGATTAAATGAAAGTGATCTTATCAAAGAACCAGCCTGTCAAACCAACAGCTTCAGCAATTACCTTTGGAGTGATCCGCCTGATGAAAACAAATGGGCGGATTGTGTCCATTGCGGTATGTGTTTAGAATCGTGCCCCACTTATGAGATCACGGGTCAGGAACAGCATTCTCCCCGCGGACGCGTCCATTTGATTAAATCAGTCGCAGAAGGAAAGCTTGAAGTGAACGAACATTTTATGGATCCTGTCTTTGCTTGTCTTGATTGCCGCGCTTGTACTACCGCTTGTCCTGCGGACGTCGATGTAGGGGGATTGATAGAAGAAGCGCGCGGTCAAATTCGCCAAGCCATGCCGTTAAAAGGCTGGAAAAAGGCGGTCAGCCATCTGTTTTTGCATAGTTTGTTTCCGCACCACAATCGCTTGTACACGTTAGGAAATGTGTTGAAATTGTATCAAAAAAGCGGCATGCAAACGTTTGTCCGTAAAACAGGGCTGATCAATATCATGCCGCAGCATTTAGCCGAAATGGAAGCGATCATGCCGGAAGTGAAAAAGCCTGTGCGGAAAAAGTACAAACATGAAAAAGTCATTAAAGCAAAAGGAGAAACGAAGAGTACGGTTGCGTTTTTAACTGGCTGCGTAATGGATGTCATGTTCAGCGAAATTAATGAAGCAACAATTAACGTGTTAACTCGAAATGGAAATGACGTTATGATTCCGCAAAATCAAACTTGCTGCGGGGCTCTTCATGTTCATGCAGGCGACCGGGAAATGGGGAGAAAATTAGCGAAACAAAATATTGAAGCATTCCAACATGCTGAAAAAGTAATTGTAAATTCTGCCGGTTGCGGATGTATGTTAAAAGAATATCCGGAGCTGTTCCGTGAAGACCCCGTTTGGCGCCAAAAAGCTGAAACATTTTCAAAAAAGGTGGAAGACATTTCAAAGTATCTTTATGACACTGGTTATAAAAGGCCCATCGCCGAAATCAAGGCTCGTGTTGTCTATCATGATGCATGCCATTTAGCTCATGGGCAGGGCATTCGTGACGAACCTCGCAGCCTTCTTCTTGATATACCTGGGGTCGAAATGGTTGAAATGGCGAATGCTGACCGATGCTGCGGCAGTGCTGGCATTTACAATATAACAAATCCGGAGATGGCTAAAGAAGTGCTTGATAGCAAAATGAAGAATGTCCCTAAAGAAGCAGAAATGATTGTAATGGGAAACCCCGGCTGTATGCTGCAGATGGCGATGGGTGTTCAAAAAAACGGAAGAAATCAAAAAATTGTTCATACCGTACAGCTGCTGGATTGGGCGTATCAAAAAGAAGATCGGCTAAAGGAGGGAGAGGAATGTCTCTAAAAGGGATAAGAACAAATGACAAACATATAAAAAACCTTGCAAACATTGTTGAAGGAAACCGTTCCATCTTGTATAAAAAAGAAGATTTATTAGCTTATGATTGCGATGGCTTTACCATTCATCGTCGTTTGCCGAGGGCAGTCGTTTTCCCGAATAATACAGAAGAAGTCGCAAAAATTGTGAAATATTGCCACGAACATGATTTGCCGTTCCTCGCCCGCGGCGCTGGAACTGGTCTCAGCGGCGGGGCGATCCCGTTGAATGGGGAAGTAATCATTAGTCTTGTAAAAATGAAACGCCTTATAAGTGTTGATTTTGAAAACAGGCGTGCAGTAGTGGAACCTGGATTTGTCAACTTAAAACTGACGAACTCCATTTCGGACAAAGGATATTATTATGCGCCTGATCCATCAAGCCAATATTGCTGCACCATCGGCGGAAATGTCGGTGAAAATGCGGGCGGTGCACACTGTCTAAAATATGGTGTGACGACAAATCACATTTTAGGGCTTGAAGTGGTATTGCCAAATGGCGAAGTCATTGAAATAGGCAAGGATGGAATACCTGATGCACCGGGCTATGATTTATTAGGACTTTTAACAGGATCAGAAGGAACTTTAGGAATTGTGACGAAAATAACGGTTCGTATTTTAAAAAACCCGGAAGCAAAGCAAACGGTGCTCGCTTATTTTGACAGCGTTGCGGATGGCAGTCAAGCCGTATCGGACATTATTTCTGCCGGAATTGTACCAGCAGCCCTTGAAATGATGGATCAAATAGCAATAGAAGCGGTTGAAGCGGCAGCGTTTCCTGTCGGCCATCCAAAAGACATTGAAGCGCTTTTGCTCATTGAAGTGGATGGAATATCCGCAGGTATAGACGAGCAAATCCATCAAATTTTAGAAGTTTGCAAGAGAAATCATGTTCGAGAAGTAAAAGTGGCACAAAGTGAAGAGGAAAGAGCTAGATGGTGGGCAAACCGCAAAACTGGATTTGGCGCAATGGGGGCGATCTCTCCTGATTATTTAGTTCAGGATGGTGTGATTCCCCGCAGCAAATTACCCGAAGTGTTAAACAGAATTCACGAAATCAGTCGAGAGTATGGTCTGCGCATCGCAAATATCTTTCATGCTGGCGATGGCAATCTGCACCCGCTTGTACTTTTTGATGCCAGAAAACCGGGCGAAACAGAAAAGGCTTTAAAAGCTGGCAGCGCCTGTTTGCAAGCATGTGCAGATGCCGGCGGATCGATTACAGGTGAACATGGAGTAGGGATCGAGAAAAGAGAAGAGATGCGCTTCATTTTTAGCGACGAAGAAATAGCGGCGCAAACGGATATTCGGGAAGTATTTAATCCGAAAAATTTATTAAATGCCGGGAAGCTCTTCCCAACTCCGGGACGTTGTTTGGAAGTGAAAAAAGAGGGGAAATCTGTTACAGCATCATAAAAAAGAATTTTAAGAAAATTATTGAAATGATTCCATCATCATGTTATCCTTTTTTAAACAATTACGAAACAGTGTTTCGTAATAACAAACAAAAATTATAACATTTAAAGGAGGAATTGTGCCCATGAAAACAAACTATGTAAAAGTCGGCAATTTGAAAGTAGCTGAAAATTTGTATGATTTTATCAACAATGAAGCATTGCCGGGAAGCGGTGTGGAAAAAGATGAATTCTGGCTTCAGTTTGAGAACCTTGTTTATGAACTGACACCTATTAATAAAAATTTGCTTAAGCGTCGTGATGAAATCCAGCAAAAAATCAACGAATGGCACAAAGAACATCGCAACAAATTCAACTTTGAAGCCTATAAATCATTTTTGCAGGAAATCGGCTATTTAGAACAAGAAGTGGAAGACTTTAAGATTACAACAGAAAATGTCGATGACGAAATTGCTCTACAAGCCGGGCCGCAGTTAGTAGTGCCGATTAATAACGCACGGTACGCTCTTAACGCCGCCAATGCCCGATGGGGAAGCCTTTATGACGCTCTTTATGGAACGGATGTCATCAGCGAAGAAGATGGGGCTGAACGAAAAGGAGAGTATAATCCGATTCGCGGGGAAAAAGTCATTGCCTTTTCGAAAAACTTCCTTGATGAAGTAGTGCCGTTGCAAGAACATTTCCACCGCGACGCTGTTCAATACGCAGTTGAAGACGGGAATTTGCTTGTCACTTTAATGAATGGCAAGACAACCGCTCTTAAAGAAAGAGAAAAGTTCGTAGGCTACAGAGGAGAGTCGGATAAACCATCTGCCATTTTATTGAAGAACAACGGTCTTCATATTGAAATCCAGATCGATCGAAGCCATCCAATTGGAAAACATGACGATGCGGGAATTAAAGATATTCTATTGGAAGCGGCTGTTACAACGATTATGGATTGCGAAGATTCTGTGGCGGCAGTGGATGCGGAAGACAAAGTGCTTGTTTATCGCAATTGGCTTGGCCTCGTAAAAGGAGATTTGACAGCTACTTTTACAAAAAATGATAAAACGATTACACGTACGCTTAATGCTGACAGAACATACACATCCAAAACAGGAGAAAAGTTCACTCTCCCAGGTCGTTCACTTATGCTCATTCGTAACGTTGGGCATTTGATGACAAATAGTGCAGTGCTCATTGGAGAGGGAGAAGAGATCCAAGAAGGAATATTGGATACGGTTGTAACAAGTTTGATTGCTAAACATTCCCTTTTAGGAAATGGCAAATTTGAAAACTCCAGGAAAGGTTCGATCTACATTGTAAAACCTAAAATGCACGGGTCTGAGGAAGTGGCGTTTGCCAACTTGCTATTTAACTGTGTCGAAGATTTGCTGGGATTAAAACGGAATACGCTGAAAATTGGTGTGATGGATGAGGAACGGCGCACAACTTTGAATTTGAAAGCTTGTATTCGGGAAGTAAAAGATCGTGTTGTATTTATTAACACAGGGTTTTTGGACCGAACTGGCGATGAAATCCATACATCAATGGAAGCAGGTCCGATGATTCGGAAAAATGATATGAAAACATCTCAATGGCTGCAAGCCTATGAACGCTCAAACGTCTATATCGGTTTACAAAGCGGCTTCCAAGGCCGTGCGCAAATTGGAAAAGGCATGTGGGCAATGCCGGACATGATGGCGGAAATGCTCAGGCAAAAGATTGGCCATCTAAAAGCAGGCGGCAATACTGCGTGGGTGCCATCACCAACAGCGGCTACATTGCATGCTCTCCATTATCACCAAGTAAATGTAACAGATGTCCAAAACAAATTGGCTGAAACGATTGAAGATCTCCGTGATGAAATTTTACAAATTCCGGTTGCAGAAAACCCGAATTGGACCCCTGAAGAAATACAAGAAGAGTTAGATAATAATGCACAAGGAATTTTAGGATATGTTGTTCGTTGGGTGGAGTTAGGAATCGGCTGTTCAAAAGTTCCGGATATTAATAATATTGCTTTGATGGAAGACCGGGCAACGTTGCGGATTTCAAGCCAGCATATCGCAAACTGGCTGCATCACGGCATTGTTACGAAAGAACAAGTTCTTGAAACACTTAAGCGGATGGCGAAAATAGTCGACAAGCAAAATGAAAATGAACCTGGCTACCGCCCGATGTCAAAAGATTATGACCGTTCCGTCGCATTTCAAGCTGCGTGTGACCTCGTATTTAAAGGTTATGATCAACCTAACGGCTACACAGAACCGATTTTGCATCGCCGCCGTCTTGAAGCAAAAGCAAAATATGCTGTAAAACAATAACTTCTCATCATGAAGGTGCTGTCCAGAAAGTCAAATCGCCATTGAAAACAACACCGATATATCAATGTTTCTAAAACATTAATGGGGGCGTCAAAAAGCCGTAAAAACGACTTATCAGACACCCCCTTCTATTTAAAAGCTACATCTTCCATGCACAAAAACCGATCAAAATCTTTAGTTGCGCGGCTTTGGTTATGAATGAAAAGTTTTATTATGAAGGAGTTGAATGTATGAAAAACCTTCGGGAAAAGGCGCTGGAAGTTCATAAAAATCCGTTATTTGTCCTGAAGAACAGATTGTTATTCCAGAGGGAATAGATAGGGTAAAGTTTGAATCTAAGCTGGCAATTGTCATCGGTAAACAAACGAAAATGGTGCCGGAATCAGAAGCATTGAATTATGTATTTGGGTACACGGTGGGCAACGACGTGACGGCGCCGCAGTTTTTCCATGAAGATGGCCATTGGACAATCGGTAAATCGTTTGACACATTTACCCCCCTTGGCCCTGTCATTGAAACAGAACTTGATACATTTCGCATTCATGTTGAAGCAAAGTTGAACGGTGTTAAAAAACAAGATAGTTCAACGGAATTGATGATTATTTCCATTCGGAAAATGATTTCCTATTTATCATCTGTCATGACACTTAAACCCGGTGATGTCCTTTTAACAGGAAGTCCGGTTGGAGCCGATTTTGTTTAAGCAGGAGATGTAATTGAATGTGAAATGAAAGGAATCGGCACATTAAAAAATACCGTTGTTGCTGCAAAAAAACGTGTTAACACGTTATGAAGGAAACAATCTTAGTATTCAAATGATAAAGTGAATAATGGAACAGAAAGAACTTGGCAGTTTTTGTTCTTCCTGTCATAATATAAGGGAATCAAGAAAATTTATATGGCGGAATTTGCACTCTAGCAAATTCCGCCAAGATTTTAGAAGGTGAACGGCTGTGGAAAGAGACAATATGGTCAAGTCTGTAAGCAGGGCGTTGGACATTATTCAACTTGTCAGCTTAAAAAAAGAAGGTTTAGGCGTCACAGAGATTGCCAATCAGATAGATATCAACAAAAGCTCCGTGTATCGAATCTTATCTACACTTGCCCGGTACGGCTATATTGAACAAGATTCCGAAACAGGACGATATAAACTGGGGTATAAATTTTTGGAAATCAGTTCGAAACTATTAGAATCGATTGATCTTCGCAAAGAAGCAAAACCTTTCCTGCAAAAATTAGAAAATGAGACGAACGAAGTCATCCATCTGGTTGTTTATGACCAAGGAGAAGTCGTTTATATTGAAAAATTGGAAGGAAATGAAACGCTGCGCATGCATTCAAAAGTCGGAAAGCGTGCCCCAATGCATTGCACCTCTGTAGGGAAGGCCATTCTCGCCAATTTGCCGTCAAGTGTCGTTTTAGACATCCTTGACAGAAAAGGGTTGCCGATGCATACGAAAAATACGATTACGAATAAGGATGCATTTTTGAAAGAGCTCATTCGAGTAAAACAACAAGGATATGCACTAGATTTAGAAGAAAACGAATATGGGATTCGTTGTATTGCTGCCCCAATTTTTGATCATTTGGGGAAGGTCATTGCTGCCGTGAGCGTATCAGGACCAACCATTCGAATGACAGATGAGAGGCTCAAACAACTTAAGCCGCGGATGATTGAAATAGGAAAGCAAATTTCTGCTCGGCTTGGTTTTGTTGAATATGCTTGAGTAATACCTTCGCCTTATTTGAATTGGATTTCGCTCCAACTTTTCAAATAGGGCAAGGGTTTGATTATTACATAACAAAGGAATTAGTTAATGATAAAAAAATTCAGAAAATATTGATAATTATAAAAATAAAAGATATAATGAGTGTACAATGATTTTCCATTCATGTGGGTGAATTACATTTTGAATAAGAGAGGGGAAAATCTCTTGTGAGTACTGGATTGTTGGCTTTTTTATCGCTTCTTCCAATTTTAATCGTCGGAATTTTCTTGGTTGGGTTTCGATGGTCAGCTAGCAAAGCGATGCCGATTTCATATGTTGTGGCCGTCATACTTGCGCTCTTTGTTTGGAAAGTATCAGCAGCCAATGTAATAGCTGCCTCCATAAATGGTTTGGTTGTAGCTGCTACACTATTGTACATCATTTTTGGCGCCATTTTGCTTTTAAATACTTTGCAAGAAAGTGGGGGAATTAAAACAATCCGGCAAGGGTTCACCGATATTTCTCCAGACCGGCGCATTCAAGTAATTATTGTCGCATGGTTATTTGGTTCGTTTATTGAAGGATCCGCAGGCTTTGGTACGCCAGCTGCAGTTGCTGTTCCATTATTAGTAGGATTGGGATTCCCAGCGATGGCAGCCGTTGTGGCGGGCATGGTCATTCAAAGCACACCCGTTTCATTCGGTGCTGTCGGCACACCGATTCTTGTCGGCGTACAATCAGGATTATCCGCTGATGCAACGATTACTGATAACTTGCTGTCGTTGGTCACTTTGATTGGAGCGAAAGTTGCTATTCTTCATATGATAACAGGAACTCTTGTTCCATTATTTGTTGTAGCCCTAATGACCAAATTTTTTGGAAAAAACAAGTCGTTTTCTGAAGGAATTAAAGTTTGGAAATTTGCCTTGTTTGCGGCTTTTACAATGACGATACCATATCTCATCGTTGCCAATGTCCTTGGCCCTGAATTTCCTTCCATGGTTGGCGGCTTGGTCGGATTAGCAATCGTTATTGCCGCTGCGAAAAAAGGTTTTTTAATTCCATCTCAAGAAGAAGTATGGGATTTTGAAGAAAAGTCTAAATGGGATCCGGATTGGATAGGAAAAATTGAGATTAAAGATATCGCACACAAGAACGGCAAGATGAGCATGATTCGCGCTTGGACTCCGTATATTTTAGTTGGCCTGTTTTTAGTGGCGACCAGGTTGAAATCGCTTCCGATCGGCGGATGGCTGCAAGCGTGGACGATTGAGATTCGGAATATGTTTGGAACAAATATTACGGCTAGCTTTCAACCGCTTTATTCACCAGGAACAATTTTTATTGTTGTGTCACTGATTACCTTTTTTATTCACGGTATGAATGGAAGCGCATACAAACGTGCTTGGATGCATTCAGGGAAAACGATGATCTCAGCTTCAACCGCGCTAATTTTTACCGTTCCAATGGTTCAAGTGTTTTTAAATTCAGGCGGCGGTGCTGCAGGTTATGATCAAATGCCAATTGAATTGGCGAACGGAGTAGCAGCGCTGGCGGGCAATTATTGGCCCTTTTTCTCCACATTTATTGGTGGACTGGGCGCTTTTATAGCTGGCAGCAACACGGTCAGTAATATGATGTTTTCTTTATTTCAATACGATGTAGGTTCACAAATTGGCGTTGATCCCACTTGGATTGTTGCCCTGCAGGCGGTAGGTGGTGCGGCTGGGAATATGATTTGTGTACACAATGTCGTCGCTGCTTCGGCAGTAGTCGGGTTGGTAGGAAAAGAAGGAGCAGTTATTAGAAAAACATTGCTCCCATTTACGTATTATGCTTTAATGGCCGGTTCGATTGGATACTCGATTGTATGGTACTCCGAAAAGGGAATATTTAATCTCGGTTCCTTGATTGCAGTCTTGATCGCAGTTGCCGCCGTTTACATCATTGCAACAAATAAAAAACGGGCAACATGGCCCGCTCATAATAAGTCATCATTTGGCGCAAAACAATAATCCTAACAAAAAGAATGGATATAATAATCTTTTAAGAAAAAGTAAAGGCTGTCTTAAAATATTTGCTCCCCTTCACTAGGGGAGTTTTTCTATGACAAAAAAACATACTAATCTTAGTATGTTTTGTGAAGAGTGATCATAGGACTTGTATACTTTACAAAGTTGCTCTCACAATATCGCCCTATATTAAAATCCAGCTTTTTCTATGCAGATATAAGATGTGCTTGGTTGCACGTAAATATCAACGAAGTTTACATCAATAAGAAACCCCTTGGAGCCTAAAGGGGTTTTTGTGACTATTATGTTAACTATGATTGAACAACATATTTATATTTTGAAAAGGTGAAAAAAATTTAAAGTGACATATCCCCCCTGGGGGGATACTATCATAATAAGGAGGAATGAAATATGTGTCAAAACCACCATCATCAAAATCATGAACATAAATATCGCAAGCAGGTCATTAATCGATTAGCGCGAATTGAGGGACATGTTCGTTCCATTAAAGAAATGGCGATAGAAGGAAGAGACTGTCCTGAAATTCTTCTGCAAATTGCGGCTGTAAGGAAAGCGTTAGATAACGCAGCAAAAGTAATTTTTGTTGATCATATGGAGAATTGTCTAGTAAATGCTGTTCATCAAGGAAATGAGGAACAAGTATTAAACGATTTAAAAAAAGCATTAGAGAATTTCATTCGATAAGGGGATTAACTTTTTTGATGATTCCAGAGGGTATCAGTCAGGAGCGATCAACAAAACAAAAAATTAAGATCATCCTAGCATTAGCTGTTCCTGCCATGATCGAAAATATTTTGCAAACAGTGGTAGGATTTGTAGACACACTTTTTGTATCAAAATTAGGATTAAACGAAGTCACAGCAGTAGGCGTGGCAAATGCTGTTCTAGCCGTATATATCGCCATTTTCTTGGCAGTTGGAGTAGGAGCTTCTTCTTTGATCGCACGTCATGTCGGTGCTGGTAATATTGGCCAAGCAAAAGCCGTTGCTAAGCAGTCAACCATTCTTTCTTTTTTTATAGGTTTATTTTTTGGTTTTATCACCTTATTTTTCACAGAACCTTTACTTCGTATTATGGGAGCAGAACCAAGCGTTTTAGTAGACGCCTCTGTTTATTTTCGGATTGTAGCTGTCCCGTCTGTTTTTATTTCTTTAATGTTTATCTTTGGAAATATTTACGAGCTGCTGGCGATACAAAAACACCGATGAAAGTAAGCTGGTGGATTAATATCATCCATATCGTTTTGGACTACTTTTTCATTTTTGGTTTATTGGGATTTCACGGGTTGGGCTTAGCAGGAGCAGCCTGGGCGACAGTCATTGTAAGAGTGCTGGGAGCCATCGCTCTTTATTATTACATTCAAAAATCGTCTATATCATTTTCTTTATTTCAGAAATCTTCTTTGGATATAAAGAAATTCACATTGCCTATTTTGAGGCTGTCTGCTCCTGCAGCAATTGAACGCTTAATTATGCGTTTAGGGCAAGTGCTTTACTTTGGATTAATTGTTCGAATTGGAACGGAAACGTATGCAGCTCATACAATTGCCGGGAATATCGAAACATTTTCCTATATGCTAGGATATGGCTTAGCTGCGGCAGCATCAACACTTGTAGGGCAGCATATTGGGGCAAAGCTTGAAAAAGAGGCTTATACATATGGGATGCTGACGACTTATATCGCCATGTTATTTATGTCTATAATAGGTGTTCTGTTGTTTTTCCTTTCTCCTTGGCTTGCTACTTGGTTTACAACAGATAAACAGGCTATTGAGATGGTTACTACGGCATTAAGAATTGATGCTTTTGCCCAACCAGCATTAGCTATGGGATTGGTGTTGACTGGAGCTTTACAAGGAGCAGGAGATACAAAAAGCCCCATGTACAGTACAGCGGTCGGCATGTGGGTCATTCGTATTGTAGGTGTATATGTATTGGGCATCCAATTAAATTTAGGAATAGCAGGAGTATGGCTATCCATTGTAATCGATCAAGTCATTCGAGCCCTGTTTTTATGGTGGAGATTTAAAAAGCAAATCAAACATTGAACAATACAATTATACGTATAGAAAACTATGATTCTCAAATACTTTAGTATGCTAATGAACTAAAAATATCCATTGACATTCATTTTTATGTTGTGTTATTTTTATTTTATGTTAATTTATTACTCTAATATATTATCGAATTAAAGTACACTCGCAGATATCTTCATAGATGCGTTTTTATAGCAATTATCGTTATGCTTTTTTGAGCTTATTTGATGCAAATGTTGTCCGAACTATTGCAGATGCATTTACGGATGATTTAATTGTGATTAGTAGCGGGGGACATTTAAATTTTTTGGACATGCAATAGGTTAAAAACAAAATGAAAATAAATTAAAGGTGGTTATCTACAGTATGAAACGATTAGCAATGTTTATTCTAACTATGGCAGCGTTATTCTCGCTCCTGATAGGATGCTCCAAATCGGAGGAAAAAGACAAAACGCTAGTAATTGGAATAGATGATAAATTTGCACCTATGGGGTTCCGGGATGAGAATAATGAAATTGTAGGGTTTGACATTGACTACGCCAAGGCAGCTGCCGAAAAAATGGGAACAAAGGTAAAATTTCAGCCGATCGATTGGAAAACAAAAGAATCTGAATTAAGCAGCGGACGGATCGATCTCATTTGGAACGGGTATACCATTACGGAGGAGCGCAAAAAGAAGGTTCTTTTTACAAAGCCTTATATGAAAAATGCACAAGTTGTGGTCACACTTGCTGATTCAAACATTTCTAAACTTGATGATCTAGAAGGCAAAGTGGTTGGTCTTCAATCTCTGTCTTCTGCAGCCGATGCGTTGGATAAAAATCCGATTAAATCGAAAATCAAGACGGTTACGGAGTATGCCGACAATGTTCTGGCATTGAAGGATCTAAAGCTAAAACGTGTTGATGCAGTAGTGATTGATGAAGTTGTCATTAAATATTACATGTCGAAAGAAAAAGATACTTATAAACTGCTCGATGAATCCCTTGCACAAGAAGAATATGGAATTGGTGTTAAAAAGGGTAATGAGGAACTGCTGAATAAACTGCAAAAAGCTCTCGATGAGCTGAATGAGGACGGCACTGCCGCCGAAATCTCGCAAAAGTGGTTTGGCGAAAATAAGGTATTAAAGTAAAATAGACCAAACTTGGATTTCCTTGAGAAACCCTGTTTTGCTGTTGGAGGAATTCTTTCATGTCCGTAGATTATTTCAACTCAATCATTAAGCCGATGCTGCTAGGCGCACAGATGACGGTTCTCTTGTTTTTGATCGTCATTGTGTTGTCAATTCCGCTCGGCTTCATACTAACACTTGCTGTAAGAAGCAGGTTTAAGCCTTTATCGTGGCTTACACAGATTTATATATATGTGATGCGGGGCACCCCATTGCTGCTTCAGCTGCTTTTTATATGTTTTGGACTGCCGATGATCCCTGTGATCGGAGATTATTTGGTATTAGACCGCTTTGTCGCAGCTTGTTTGGGTTTTATATTGAACTATGCTGCATATTTTGCCGAGATTTTCCGCGGCGGTTTGCTGGCTATTGATAAAGGTCAGTATGAGGCATCACAAGTCCTAGGCTTGAATAAATGGCAGACGATGACGAGAATCATACTTCCACAAATGTTCCGCATCGCACTTCCTGCCGTCGCTAACGAATCGGTTACACTAGTTAAGGATACCGCACTGCTCTATGCTGTTGCTGTACCAGAATTATTACACTATGCACAGACTGCTGTGAACCGTGATTTTACAATCGTGCCTTTCTTCATCGCAGGCATTATTTATCTGATCATGACGCTCTTATTAACTGTTCTCTTTAAGTGGCTCGAACGACGGTTCAAATTTGATTAAAAAGGAGTAGTGAGTGTGGTTCTCATTGAAGTATCCAACCTCAAAAAATCATATGGCAAGTTGGATGTATTAAAACAAATAACATTTGATGTTAACAAGAACGACGTAATTGCTGTGATCGGACCATCTGGCTCTGGTAAAAGTACAATGCTCCGTAGCCTGGTCCATCTTGAGGAAATTGACGGAGGCAGCATTTGTATATCCGGGGATTATTTGGTGAAGGACGGGATTTACTCAAAACCGCAGGAGATTAAGCGGATCACCTCTAAGATGGGAATGGTTTTCCAACATTTCAATCTCTTTCCTCACCTCACGGTTAAAGAAAATTTGGAACTTGCTCCTAGGCTAGTAAAGAAGGAGTTAAATGCGGAAATTGAACGACGCAGCACAGAACTTCTGAAGAAAATCGGGCTCTCCGATCGGGCATCAGCTTATCCTGCAAAACTTTCGGGCGGTCAAAAACAAAGAGTCGCCATTGCTCGTGCGCTTATGATGAACCCTGAAATCCTGCTGTTTGATGAACCTACTTCCGCCTTGGACCCGGAGTTAACCGGCGAAGTACTGCAAGTAATGAAGCAGCTGGCTGAAGAGCACATGACGATGATTGTGGTGACACATGAGATGGGGTTCGCCAAGGAGGTTGCAAACCGAGTCATTTTCATGGACAACGGGGAAATCATCGAATCCGGACTTCCGACTGAGATTTTTACAAACCCGAAGTTTGAACGAACGAAAGCTTTCTTGAACCGCAGTTTGAAATAATCCGGGACGCTGTCTATTAGTAGATTACTTGACACTTGCTACTTAAAATAAATAGTAACTGATCAACAAATAAAACGTACTTTTAGCACACCCCAAATCCGTTTTAAATAAAACATATTAAGATTAGCAGCACAGACTACGGCTAAGTCTGTGCTGCTATTTGTGCGCCCGGCATGGGTGTAATCTCTAGGGTGAAAGCCCCAAGCCGTGAAGGCAGAAGTAACGGTACGTACGGTGGTGTGAGAGGTCGGGGGTTAGTCACCCCCTCCTACTCGATTAGTAGAAGCGGTGAAAAGGTCATGACCCCCGGGACCATAAGTTTGTTGTCCAAATTCATTCGATGGGGTATGGAACAGGATCATTTAGAAAGAGCCTTGCCTTAGCATTCGTTCCTAAGTGCTTTTTCTCAGTTTATTGATGAATTGCTCAGACAAAATGTTGAAGGAAAGAATATGGTCCATATACACTTCACCGATTAGTTGTATCTCTTCATTTTCATGCTGTAAAGAATATGGGAGAGTTTTTTCTATTAATGGTATATGTTTTTCTGGTTCTTGAACAATGGTGTTCCATGCACGTATGATCAGCTCTAAGTCTTCACTGAACAGTGCGCTTTCCAATTCTTCCGTCGGTAACGGCTCTGATAATAGGGGCATTTCATCCACGAACTGTTTTGAATAAAGTCCTTCTAAAAATTTTCCAAAGTTTTCAGCTAGCTCCTCTGTATTTGCACCAAGATACAATATTTTCTGAGTTTCAAGGTGAAGTACAATATTTCCATTGGTACAAACTGCAATCGGGATGACGCTGCCTTCTAATTTCAATTCCTCAAGAGATAAAAAGCGGTCGATTTCTATAGCTTCCTTTTCCGTTAAAAAATACATTTTCTCCGCTTCTCCTTCGTGTAAAGCGGTCACGAAAGACGCATACTGATCCGGCAGTTTGTAAGGAAGACTATGTCTCTCTTTTTTTGCTTTATGGCGGCTATGATTTTCCTTCTCAAATTCCTGATCGTGGTGAAAAATTTGTGTTTTATAAAAATGGGTAATGGAAAATTGTTTTGCAGCTACCTTCCATTCCGTCATCGGATTGTCAAATAAAACACTTAAGATGAAGCTTTTGTTATTAAGATCCCCTTCTTCATAAAGCCAAAACATACCTGGTGTTAAAGGTATTTCGGATTGTTCCTCTTTGATTCCAGTAATCTCAATAACGATGGCATCCCCCTTGCTGAAACTGCCTTCCCCATTTAACGTTAATCTGAGTGCATCGTGATCGCGATGGATATATTGTAATTCTGCGTCATGTAATCCATCTTCCAAAATGCTGATCAGCTCTTCCGGCAGATTTTCGCGAATATGTTCAAAATGATTATTCGCTTCATCTAACACTTTTTCGCATTCCTCTATTTTAGCCTTAAACCAAATGATGAGTTCGTCCCGCACTTCCTTTGGCAGTGTCGGCTGATTAATGGTGCCGTCCAGAATATAGGGATGAAATGTTTCCGGCAATGTTTGCAATAATTCGTCTTTAATAGATTCAAGATTTTGCCGCAAATAGTCGTAAACATCCTCGCCGTCTTCTTCAAAGCTTTTGATAAAATCCACCCATTCTTCATCAGACTCGGGAATTGTAAGCAGGTGCGCCTTCTGCATTTCGTCATACCATTCTTTTGTAAAAAATTTCATTATATCTCTCCTTATATGCTATCCGCCATTTTTTCTCATACAATGAATTCACTTCTTATAAGCGTTTCACCTGCTAAAAAGGAGAAATTTAACAAAATAGGTGATGGGGGTGTCTAATAATTCGTTTTTACGGCTTATTGACGCCCCCATTAATGTTTTAGAAACGTTGATATATCGGTGTTTATGATTTTTTGTTTTCAATGGGGATCTGACTTTCTGGACAGCCCCTTTAATTTTTTAACTTAATATGCGATGAAATAAAAACATCCATGAGTAATTTTACTCCCCACCCATGCATGAAAATCCATCATTCCTTCCCATAATGGATATGAACGCAAACAGTTTTGAAAGACGTTCTCTTTAATGGTGGTTCGACCCTGTAATAAAAACTGTTTGAGTCCATTTGGTGTTCCACCCATTGTCAGCCCTTTTCGTGTGAAAAGGTGACTACGAACAGAAAAATGCCTAACGTGCAAATGGACTCCCTGTTTGCGAATTTATCGATGGAAGGAGTAAGAATCATGGATGTTCTTTATCATCGTTGTGCAGGATTAGATATCCATGCCGAAACAATTGTCGTTTGTGCTCTTCTTGGAGAGGAAGAACACGTTCAAAAGGAAGTTGAAACATTTCCTACTTTCACGAAAGACTTGTTTCGTCTTCTGAAATGGTTAGAAGATCGTGGTGTCACTCATATTGCGATGGAGAGTACGGGCGTTTACTGGAAACCTGTGTTCAATATTTTGGAAGATTACTTTGACATTACACTTGCCAACGCTCAGCGAATCAAAAATGTACCGGGGAGAAAAACCGATGTTTCCGATGCAGAATGGATCGCCAAATTGTTGCGTTACGGATTGATCGAGAAGAGTTTCGTACCTCCTGAGAACATTCGAGAATTACGGGATTTAACTCGCTTGCGCAAAAAATGGATCGGGCAGTTAACCGCGGAGAAAAACCGCATTCAAAAAGTGTTGGAATGTTCCAATATCAAGTTAAGTTCCGTGATTTCGGATGTATTTGGTGTATCTGGGCGAAAGCTACTGGAACGTTTAATGAAACAGGGATACATCGAAGAAACCGAAGTCGATGCTTGCATTCACAGGAGTATGAAGAGGAAAAAACAACAAATTCAGGATTCTCTCTTTGGTACATTGACCAACCATCAACTGTTCATGATTCGCCAATCGTGGAAGCACATCGAATCGTTGGAAAGTTTACTTCGAGACATCGAAGAACGAATCGACCAACTCTTACAAGTATACAAACAAGAGATGGAGCTTCTTGTGACCATACCGGGGATCAAGAAGGAAACCGCTGCCGTGATTATCGCTGAAATCGGAGTCGATATGGGACAATTTCCAACGTCTCAACACCTCGCTTCATGGGCGGGAGTCGCGCCGGGAAATCATGAAAGTGCTGGAAAACGAAAAAGTACCCGAACGACGAAGGGGAATCCGCATATCAAATCGGCGTTATGTGAGGCGGCTTGGGCTTTGTCTCGATGTAGGAATCAACGTTTGGCAGCGAAATATTGGTCATTGGCGGCACGCAGGGGAAAGAAAAAAGCACTCGTTGCGATCGCGCACCGAATGCTTACCATCATTTACTGCATCATTTCTCGAAAAGAACCGTTTCGAGAGCAGTAAATAAATTAGTATAACCAAAAAGGTTCAGAAATATACGAGATACCTAAAAATAAGGTAGCTCTGCTTTCCTATTGCCTTTTTTTGGTCGTTAATAGGGTATCCAATTTGATTGTGGGGTATACCGCTTCAGCCATGGTTAATTGATTTTCACAGAAAAAGTGAAGGCTAAAATATCAATATTTTTATTGGCAGGAAACGTAAAGAGATTTTTCTTGCTTTGTGGAAAGGGAAAACTTTTTTAATGGTTACTGCCAATGAATTTTTTGAAGAATGGAAGAAAAGTTGTTTGCAAATGTTTACTCAGATTTTGACCTGCTGCATGAGCAGCAAGAAAATGTCTAGTTATGGAATGCTATCCTAATTTTTAAGCGAAACATTTAGCAGCTTCATAGATTGTGTGAATTTTAGGAGGGATAAAATGACACATATCGCAGTTGACATCGGTGCATCAAGCGGACGGCTTGTCATAGGGGATATAAAAAATGGGAAATTGACAATTGAAGAAATACACCGATTTGCCAATGGTTTTACGGAACGAAATGGAACGTATTATTGGGATATTGATCATTTGCTGACGGAAATTGTAAAGGGATTGGCATATGCCAAAACATTGGGAGTGAAAAGGTGTACACTTGGAATCGATACTTGGGCTACAGATTATGTGCTGGTCGATCAAGAAGGAAAAAGGGTGCAAGAGGTCATAGCATACAGAGATAAAAGAACAGAACGGACGATTGAGAAGATTACGAAGCATATTTCCAAAAAAGATATATATGAAAAAACAGGCATTCAGTTTTTATCCTTCAACACCTTATACCAGTTATATGAAGAAAAAAAAGAAAATCTTGAAAAAACGAAAATGATTATGACAGTTCCTGATTACTTAGGATACAAACTGACTGGATGTGCAGTGACGGAAGTGACAAGCGCATCTTGTACTCAGCTTTTAAACGTGAAAGAAAAAGATTTTGATCAAGATTTGCTTCAGCTGCTGTCAATTGAGCGTGAGCAGTTTCCGCCGTTTTCTTACCCCGGGGACATGCTCGGATATGTCAGAAACGAATATTTTCCTGATTACGATCTGCCCGAAACAAAAGTGATTATAGTCGGTTCTCATGATACAGCTTCCGCAGTTGCAGGAGTACCTGCTGCTGAAAAAAATTGGGCGTATTTAAGCAGCGGAACTTGGTCTTTGATTGGGATTGAATCGGATGCGCCAATCATTACAGAAAAATCATTATTTTACAATTATACAAATGAGTGGGGAGTGTTTGGGACATACCGTTTTTTAAAAAATATTATGGGCATGTGGATTATTCAAGAAGTGAGAAGATATTTAACGAAAGATTACAATTTTGCCCAAATGGTTGATGAGGCAAGAAAGGCGCCTCCGTGCAAACAATTTATCAATTTTAACGATCAGCGATTTTTTAATCCGGACAATATGGTAGAAGAAATTCAGAAATATTGCAGGGAAACGCTTCAGCCTGTGCCGCAATCAACAGGAGAAATTGCGAGATGTGTATTTACAAATCTGGCTATACTATATTCCTTGTCAATTGATGAAATTGAAAGTATATCGGGCAGAACAATCGATTCATTATATATTGTCGGAGGCGGCTCGCAAAATGATTTCATAAACGAAATGACCGCTGCTGTAAGCGGAAAAACGGTTTTTGCCGGTCCCTCTGAAGCAACGGCTGTAGGAAATATTTTAATTCAGCTAATAGCGGAGAAAAAGCTTGCAAATTTACAGGAAGGACGGAATCTAGTTTTGAACTCTTTTTCTATAAAGCGTTTTGATCCAAGAGAAAGCGGAAACGATGTATTAAAAGAACAATTTAAACAAGCTGTTTTCTCCTAGATATGTACAGAGTACCGGCTCCATAAGAAAAATTGATCATAACACAATAACTCATAGTGCCTATGTTACATCAGGAATGAGCGACGCTCCAATTTATGTTCACCAGCAATTGGAATGTATTATCATTAAAAAGTACATCGAGTTGGGGAATAGCATTTCCAACAGCCTCAAAAAATTTCATTTAAACTTGGGGGCGCAAAATGAAACAGAATATGGAAAGGTTCCTTTTGATGGTCTTAATAGATTAGCTGCCGTTTTATCGGATCATGTACAATAAAAGAGTTTTTAGAATAAAGAAAGAATTGGTGTCACTATTCCAAAAGGCAAATAAATGAACTTCAAAAGGAACCACAAAAATTTTTCTCTCAATTTATTGCTCCAAGAAAAATGTTAACGGAATGTTGAACATAAATTTTAATAGAGAAATATTTGAAAAAGGTAAACCGATTCTTTTTACAGTGAAAAAGTCAAGAAAAAAGCGGTAAGACTTTACTTTAGCTGTTTAATTTTTTTCATCATTTTGTGAAAACCTTCCTCTCCCATTGTTAATAATTCTTTCTTCATTTGTTGATTGACTAGGCAAAAAGCAGGGATTCCTTGAATACCAAAAGATTGTGCGATTGCATAGTTTTGATCTAAAACTACAGGAATTGTAATCTTTTTTTCCTCTACTCGTGTTTTCACAAGCTCCAACGCTTTCTCTTCAGCTGTATAAGGTACATGAACGGCAATGACATGAAAGGTTTCAAGATTAACTGTTTCTTCTAATAACTGATCCGTTAATTCACTGCAATACGGGCAGCTAATTGACCAAAAATAAAACAAAAGCCGATTGGATGATGGGAAATCATGGCCGTTTTTTGGAACGTTCAGCCACGGCAAGTCTTTTGTCATTGTTTGTATTAAATCCATGTGCTGTTCCTCCTCATTGATCCTTTAGTTGCATAGCGATAATTTTACCAATTGCTTCCTCCGCGGCAAAAGGACTGACCATTCCGGACGGCTTATCCAGTTCTTCTTTTAGACACTTCAACATAAGAGGTTCAATTTTAGACGGATCGATCAAGGAGATTGCCCATGATGCCCAAAAACGCGGTTTTCCTTCTGTATTTCGTGCAACTTCAACGAGGGCGTTCAGACTGTGATGTCCGATTCTCATTAAGGATAAAGCAGCTGACATTCTTATATCTTCGTCGTCATCTTTTAAAAGCGAAGCGAGTTCGGGAACTGCTTCCTTTGCATCTGCACCAAATTCCCCCAGCACAACGGATGAAATCATTCGGAGGGATTTCTCATCTTTTAAGGCTTTTATGAGTATTGGGACAGCGGCTTTTCCCGTTTTTTTTAGCTCTTTCACTCCTTGAAATACCGTTGCTTCATCGCTGCTTTTTAGTTTCGTTAAGGCTTGAGAGATTATTTCATTTGAACTCATGAAAATTCATCTCCTTAAGAAAAAGTATTAAATCCCTTCTGATTCAACGTTCATATTGATAGAAAGATAAGAATAAAATCGTGCTTAACACGATCATGAAAAGAGGCAGCCAATAGAAAAGAAGGTTTTTGAAAAGAAAAAACAAAAGGATGTAACAAAGGGTGCTCCCCATACAAATGAAAGCAAAATTTTTATAGTATGAAATCAGGCTGAGAGAGGGGTCTTTTTTATATGTTCTAACAAATGCCGCCCAGCGGATGGAAAGCATGAGCATGTATCCTCCAAGCCCGTACAAACTAAATGAAAGGAAATCTGTAAAAGCAGTGTTGAAATGGAAATGCCACATACCCACGCAATAAAGATAAAATAGAAAGATCCAAGCGGTATTCGATCCTTCCAGCAGCAATGCTTTTTTCCATAGTTTTCCCGGCAGCAAAAAAAGATCTCCAGACTTTGCATGTCTAATTAATCCTGAATAGTAGGAACTGCTGAAAAAAGCTCCGATTGTAAAAACGACCAAAATATAAAACCAATAAATGTTTTTTGCAATGAAAACGGGAACTAAGATGAGAAGAACAAACAAATGAGTAGCATGAAAAAAAATGTATTTCTTGGCAAGCAATATTTCGAGCCAAAGGAAAGAAAAAATACCGTTTAATCCTTTCAGCCCCCACCATGTGTGCATCTCTTTCAGGCTGTTTTTAAAAAAATCGGTTTGATGATCTTGAAACTCCGCCCAAAAATCAGCTTCTTTTACCAATTTTTCTTTGCATTCCGATTTTTTCGTTGTTATTCGAATAATCATGAACGAAAGGGCGATCATGATTAGAAAGGCAAGAAACCCTTGCAGCAAAAAGCTGTTTGTAAATAAATAGCCGATAAAGCCGATATGGTAGCTAATATACTTCTGCCAAATCAATTCATTGGCTTGAAAAAAAGAACCATAGAGAGCAATACCATATATAACGGTGAGAATGAAGGCAACAAAGGAGAAAGCAATTTTTGTTCCTTTTACAGTTCTGGCACAGGACATAGCCATTATCCATGATTCTAATAAAACAATGAGACAAAGTAATCGGATTGATTGTGCTGTTAACCGGCCAAATGGATTTCCTGCCAAAAAATAAACGGCATCAGCTGTGATTCCTGAGAGAAGACAGAGCAACCCTTTCCAAGACAATCGCCATAATAATATGGAATAAGCGATTTTAGTGAAAGAATAAGGGGCGGTATAAAGCCATATGACGTCTTGCATGAGCCCAGGTATGCGGTTGGAAAGCAGCCCAAAAATGGTCATGACAATAAAAATTCCTGAGCAAATCCATCCTGTATAGGCAATGTCCCAACTTCTGGAATTAGCCCCCCATTCAAGTTGAAACAGAAAAAACCATATAAATAAAACAAAAATGAACAGAAAGAATTTTATCCCGTGTTTTTGGCTATCGATTTCTCTTTTCGCTTGAAGGAACAAAAATGACCAAATATTAATCATTTGACCAATCCCCTAAACTGCGTATGACTTCTTGCTTCCAGGCTGGATATTCTTCGTTGTTTTTTGGTACGGCCATTTCTTTTACAATACGGCCTTCTCGAATTAATAAAACTCTGTTAGCCGTTTCCAATACAAATTCGAGGCTGTGGGTGGATATGAGAATGGCGCTATGATGTTTTGATTTACGGACAAGCCAGTTGGCAAGCCATTGTTTGGAAGAAATATCCAAACCGATTGTTGGTTCATCCAATATATATATAGAAGCGTTTTGTATAATGGCGCCAGCCAAAATAACCCTTTGCTTTTGTCCCCTTGACAATTGCCCGCTTAATCGATCCGCCAACGATTCAATATTTACCTCTTTTAAAGCTTCATAAACTTTTTTTTGAAGGTCTTTTTTTTCAACTTTGAAGGCTCTGGCGCGAAATTGCAAATGTTCCGCTACGGTTAAGGTAGGGTACAAATATGGGTGATCCGGAATTAGCGAAGCGGATTGCTGCGCTTCAACCGTACCAGGGGTATGCCCCGCAATTTTGATCGTCCCATCATCAGGGGTGTATAATCCAGCGAGACACCTAATGGTTGTTGTTTTACCTGCCCCGTTTGGCCCTAATAAGGCTACGATTTCTCCTGAATGAACGGAAAAAGTTATATCTTCTACACCATCGCCGTTACGATATTTTTTCTTCAAATTGGTTACTTGGATGATCTTCATGCCTCTCCTCCATTGTTATACTGAGGGTTGTTTGAAGGTTTCACTGGCCTTCAATTTTTTCTGGAAAGTGTAATCCCAAAGCGGCTTCATGACAAGAATAAAATTATAAATAAAATGAATGGTTAAGGAGGACAGAAAACCGAACTGGATGAAAAAGAATCCCAGTATAATGCCAAAGATTACTAATTGGATCCATCTGATCCATCTGGGATGAAATCCTGTTCCTTGGTGCATAATGGCCCATAGAATGGAGGAAATGATGATCGCCAAAGCCCAATTGCCGCTCAACCACCATATCGTCGGAATGATCAACAAACGGTAGACTGTTTCCTCTGCAATGGAGCTTTGCAGGCCGATGCTTAATCCTTGTTTAAATGTAAAGCCTGACAAGTAAATGGTACGATTGGACAACTCGGGAGAAATTCGCAGCCAATTTTTCTCTTCCAGCCATGAAAAAATTGCTGAAAAAAAACCTAAGCAGCCGATGCCGACACTTAAGCCGACGAAAAACTGCCATACAGCATTATCAAAAAAAGCTATTTGGAGAACATTACTCAAAGAGTGCCCTGCCAATGAACATATATATACGACGAAACCTGTGGCCAATCCTGCTAAAATTGCCGATAAGATTCCAAGAGCATAAACCGTTTTTATGCTGAGGCGGGAATCATAAGTATTGACGATGCTCAGTTGAATGTCTTCTTTTATTGTTATGATGTTACAAAAGAATAGAACCGCCCCCAGCAAGATGCTTGCAGTGATGCCGGCATTTTGGCGAAGGTTGATAAGGATGATGATCGCTGCAATAACGGCCAGGCATGACGCTAATACTCCCGTCATATTTAAGGTAGATTCCATTTGCTCTTTCTTAACCGCTGTTTCGATGTCTTCTGTCAATATCTCTTGTTCTGAACCGATATAGAATATTTGCCCGTTATGGATTTCAACCGTTATTTTCATTCTTACTGGTTGAGATTCGGCAATATACCAGTACGTTTCAATATTTTCCAAGTCTTCTTCTTTTCTGCCTGCACCTGTGAATTGAGATGCAGCCCATAATCCATTATCTGAGACGGCAAGCTCTTTTTTTAATTGTTCCGGAGAGGAAAAAGCGCCTTTATGTTTCGCCATTTCTTTCTTTGACAGGTTCGCGGTGTAAAACGTAATTTCTCCATTTGAATTGATGCCAATGATGACTGATCGGTTTTCTCGAACGAATCTAATTCTCCATGATTCGACTAAACCCCAATGATATAAAATATGGCGAACTTTGTTTAACAATCCTAGGTGATGCAGCATATTGACGGTATTTCGGTCGTACCAATACATCGCATAAAAATCCCAATCTGATACATCAATGCCGGAATACCGTTTAATGAATTGCACTGCCAATTCCCGAGCTTCTTTTTTATGTAATAATAGCGATTCGTACGTTTTTGGTTTGAATTTGTAAAACAGAAAGGTTCCTGCAATAGGAAGGATGATCCATAATAAATGGATGATGGTCGTCATCATGGTTTAACCTCAGCTTCTTTTTGAATGGTAAAAGGCAAATCGGCTTCAGGTAATTCTATCTTTCCTATACATCTACATTGTTTAGCAAGTCGCTTCGCTTGCATTAGCCTTTCCGGTGAACCGATCTCCTGCATGCTGTTTTTTAAGACGTTTCCAAGGGATGTATCTTCAATTTGACAAGGTGTAACTTGTCCATCCGCACGAATATACCATGACAAAAATCCCGGCGTGCAGAAATCTGTAAGACTATCATTTTGATGGTGGTCTTCCCAATCCATAATAATGATTTGATCACTCCATCTTTTTTTGGCGTCTGCCAACTGCTGCTTTACTTTCTCCTTCATTTCGCTTGTCATGTCTTGATATTCAGATGCTCTGCCTACGGGAATAGTTTGACCCGCACGAAATACAACTGCGCCAACTTCCACCGATTTTTCGATTACTTCATAAACTTCTTTGTAGTTGAGTTGGTTAACAGTCATAGCAATGAGGACGGGAACCGATGATTGAGCAAAACGTTCGGCATTTTTCAAGCTTTCGGAAAATCCTCCTTCTCTCCCTCTTAACTTGTCATGGGTGCTGCTGTTTCCATCTATACTTATTTGGACACTGACATTTCCCAAGTGGCTGATCAGTTCAATCTCATCGTCGCGCCAATTTAGGCCATTGCTAAAAAGGTTGACGTTCGTAAATAAAGAACTGGCTGTGGCAATGATTTTCAAGAAATTTTTTGTTAGCTTTGCTTCTCCGCCTGTAATGGTGATGTCAGCTACACCGTGAGATGCGAGTTTTTGCAACACTTTTATCCATTGGGAAGATGATAGTTCATCTGGATACGGTTTTCCTGAGCTTGCATAACAGAAAGGACACTTCAAATTGCACATATTTGTTAATTGAAGGGTGCAGCTGATTGGCAAATAGTACTCTGTAGATCCGGTGATCATCAAAGGGTGATTTAGCAGGCCTTTTTTCCACGCTGATGTAAATGGATGTGAATCTAGCTCGTTATTTAATTCTTCCTCACTTACCTTTTCTTTTGAAAGAATCTCCCAAATTCTTGCCGTTTTTTGAACACTGTTATTTTTGGCAAGCATTAAGGCTAATTCTGTTCCCCTGCCGCTAAGTCTAAAATAGAACATGCTTTTTCTGTCAAGCAAAATGGCCCCATGAGGTTGGAAGTGGATCGCAAATTCTGGTGAAGTGTTAGTTGCCGTTTCTAACAATTTTGACATAAAATCCTCCCTCTATAAATGTTGATATATCAATGGTTGTAGCCATTTTAAGGGGTGTCAAAAAATTTTTTTTCGACACGTTTTCTAACTTTGTTTCTCAAATCTGTATATATATGACATTGGATGGGTGCGCTTCACTGCCACTACTCCTTTACTTTAGGGAGCAGTTAAAAAACTGCTCCATTGCAATCCTTTTGAATATAATGGTTATAGCAGGCGCATTGCCGGATGTGGGAGCCAGCAGACTCTAGTCATCGAGATACTTTTTGAGGCCCAGCAGCTCATACATCCAGCCGCTTTCACAATCGAGGTGCCTGCTGGCTTTTTCAGTTCCTTGATAGCTGTTGGCTCCCACTGTTTTTTTTGCTTCTCCATAATCCCATCTCCTTCCAATTAAAAATGGTCATTATTGGAATAAAATATAACTGTTTAAAATTTAGCATAGCGATAATGTCGAAGTAAGAAATAAATTGTCATTTTGTTATAATTTTTTGAAAATTTAATATAAAGATTTCATAACAGCTTGTATTGGTGCAAGAGCTGTTTATTATTGATACAAGTTTCATGCTTATTAGCCTTTTGATACAGGATGTCCGTAAGGCTAGCCACCCAATCTTTTTCCCAGTATATACTTATTTTCCAATCATATCCTTTTAAAACGATCATGTTAAAATGGTAGAATAATAGTCAATTTTTATAAATTTTTATAGTACCAATTTGCAATAGGAGGGCAAGCATGCTTTGGCTATCGATTGATCGGACGCTGGACGTCCCTTTAATACGGCAAGTTTACGAGCAAATTCGAACAAAAATATTGAACGGCGAGCTTGCGGCTGGAGAGTGTCTTCCGCCTACTCGTGAATTAGCTTCCAATTTAGGGGTTTCAAGAAATGTCATTTTAGAAGCTTATGAGCAATTGCTGGCAGAAGGATATATCGAAACACGGCCAGGTTCCGGAACATTTGTAGCTGAAGGAGCATACTTGCATCAGCAGGAAAAAACGGATAGTCAATCGTTTTTAGAAAGGCAGCAAATAAAAGAAGAAATTAACGATATCATAGATTTTCGTTCAGGCATCCCAGCTTTAAATATGTTTCCAAGACAAAAATGGGGGCAAATGGCTAAACAAGTTTGTGCAGAAACTGCCCATTCTATTTTGGGTTATGATAATCCCGAAGGCAGAATCGAGCTTCGTTATGTTTTGTCTCAATATTTAAAGAGAACGAGAGGAGTGGAATGTCACCCAGATCAACTAGTGATAACTTCTGGAGCAACACAAGCCTTTTCTCTTCTAGCAAAATTGCTTCTTTCACCGGGAGATGAAGTAATTGTTGAAGATCCTATTACAAAAGAAATTCAAACCATTTTTTCTTTATCCGGTGCAGTCATTTGTCCTGTTCCTGTTGACGAACAGGGGATGAAAATGGATTTGCTTCCTTCGGATAGAAAACCGAGCTTTATATTTGTTACACCGTCCCACCAATTTCCACTTGGAGGAACACTGCCAATACAGCGGCGAATCCAGTTAATTCAATTTGCTAGAAAAGTTGATTGCTATATTGTTGAGGATGATTATGACAGCGAATTTCGTCATCAAGGGGCGCCGATTCATTCCCTTCAAGGACTTGACCCAAACAGAGTGATATACATCGGAACCTTCAGCAAAATATTATCGCCTGCTTTAAGGCTGGGATATTTAATACTTCCGCCGGCATTAATTAAACGCTGTCAGGACTTAAAATGGTTTACAGATCTCCATACCCCGTCATTGGAGCAGCTGACGCTTGCCCGTTTCATTGATGAAAGGCATTTAGAGCGCCACATCAGGAAAATGAAAAAAATATATAAAGCGCGGCGTGACTATGTAAAAAAATGTTTGACTGAACAATTTGGCGACACAGTTAAAATTTTTGGCGATTCCACCGGTTTGCATTTAGTCGCAGAATTTCAAAATATCGTGTTTTTAATCAAGTAGTAAATGAAATAATGAAGAAGCATAAAGTGAAAATTTATCCTGTAGAAGTTCATGCTATTCAAAAAGGAATCCATCAAAACAAAATTATTTTAGGATATGGAAATTTAACAAAAGAAGAAATTGCGGAAGGCATTTTTAGATTAAGGCAGCTCTAAATTAGGAGGTGTTCATCGTGGGGCATCTAAACGTTTGATGAAGATGAAAACATGTAGGATATTCATTTTAAATGTCGATAATAAAATTGTCCAAACATGCCCATGAAACGATAATATTGACCAAATACAAAATTTGATGAGAGCGCTGTTTATGGAGGTAAGTTTGCTGGGACTTTAAGTCATGCAGGGTTTTAATCAAACGTTTGTTTAAGGGGTTAAACTCTCTCACAACTTTGAGGGGGTTTTTTTATGTGCTAAAAATTCGTTTCAAATGAATCAATTTCAGAGGATTTTATTTCATCAAATGAATTATCATAGACAGCCCCCGAACAAAACGGGGAAAAAGTTGGTATCATGCAAAACCACATGTATTTTGCCCTTTTGAGTTTTCGCTGGATCTTCAAATTCTAAGCGAATACATTTTACTTCAAGTAGAATGAAAGACAGCGGATCTTAAAGCATGCCGGATAGTGCGTCTGCTAAGTTTAAATGCCTGTATTGATTATAATATACGTTAGTTTTTATGTTGATGGCACATCATTTTGCTTTCATTCGTACCGTCTATGCCGAGTTTCTTTTTCAACGCTCGGATTTTTTCCTCAGGCTCTCGGTCGGGATTTCTGTTTTTTCCCTTTTCAGCATTATGTTGCCTGCATTGAATTTAAATTTTTATTTGATTTGTTTGATGTTATAAGATATTATAAATCTGTAAAAAAGCGGAAGGATGATGGTTTGGATATGACTAACTAATTCTATCTTTAAGCTGCATTTTTAAGGAAGCGAATATATTTTCTGGATAGGATTAGTATGTGTTTGAAAATGCTAAATACAAATCACCGCAGTATGCCTGTAGAATAAACCTGCTGTCCAGAAAACAGAATAGCAGGTTTTCTATGTGCTTGAAATAGACCGGAAGAAAGCGTAGGTACTCACTATGTCAATGTCTCAGTGGAGAAAAATGATTATTTTAATGATTAACATGTTTATAACTATTGGAAGCTTCGGCATTATTATCCCCATATTGCCTGCTTATTTGGAGTCCATTGGTCAAGGCGGTACGGCAGCTGGTTTAATGGTCGCAATATTTGCAGGAGCCCAGCTTGTGTTTTCTCCAATTGCAGGGAAATGGACAGATCAGTATGGCCGGAAAAAAATGATTGTTTTAGGATTAATCGGTTTAACTGTTTCTATGTTTATCTTTTACGCATTTGATTCCATTTGGTGGCTGTACGCTTCGCGTGTAGTCGGAGGGATAGGCTCCGCGCTTCTGGTACCCGCTATTTTTGCTTATATTGCCGATATTACGACAATTGAGCAGCGGGCTAAAGGCAACAGTTTCATATCAGCAGCCATGTCGCTTGGGATTGTAATAGGACCAGGGGTTGGCGGTTTCTTTGCTGATTTTGGGTTGAAAATGCCTTTTCTTGTTGCAACGATCGTCTCTTTAGCTGCTGTTATTTTTTCATTAACAGTTTTAAAAGAAAGTGTTGAACAACAACATACCCCGGAACAAAAAACGCAAATCAATGATGAGCCGATGTTAAAAAAATTGGTTTCGTCCGCTCATAAGCCTTATTTTATGCTGTTGATTATTACTCTTGTTATGAGCTTTGGTTTAATGGCTTATGAATCTGTCATCGGGTTATATATGGATGATCAGTTTGGGGCAACACCGCAAGAAATTGCTTGGATGGTTACATTAACTGGACTGATAAGTGTGATTGTGCAGTTGTTTGTGGTCGATAAGCTTGTCGGCCGCTTTGGGGAAGGAGCCGTTTTAAATTTCTTTTTAGGCGTAGTTGCAATTGGATTTTTCCTTTCATTGTTTGCCGACAGCTATTCTCTGTTTTTTGTCATCACCCTCTTGATTTTTCTTGCAACATCCATCTTGCGTCCTGTTTTGAACACTCTTATTTCAAAGATGGCTGGAAATGAACAAGGCTTTGCCATGGGGTTAAACAACGCCTATATGAGTATAGGAAATATATTGGGGCCGATGTTGGCGGGAATATTATATGATATTCAAATTTTGTATCCTTTCATTTTAGGATGTATTTTATTAGTGTTTACACTTTTTATTACTGTCTTTTGGCAAAACAAGTCATTGAAAAATACGAAACTGGCCAAATCCAAGTCGTCTAGTTAACGCTAAGAACTGTTGTTATTTATCACCTTTTTTAGACCGAAGTGACAAGATGAATAGGCTTGTAAAAATCTATTCTCGTTGGGAAAATTGATCCCAACCCGTAACTTTTTTAAACAGTGCGGGAATGGATCATTTGCTGGCGCCGAAGTTCAAGTGAAGCCGTCGTACAAGGAAAATAAAGCACGATCGCTTGGGCGTTTACGGATTTTTGGACAGTCTCTTTAATCAAAGGCTGTCCTTTTTTTGTATTTTGGCATGCCATTCGCATGAAACGTATTCGACCAGCTTGAAATAATTGGTATTAGAAATTAGTTAGATAGCTTAAACTGTTGAACGAACCCGTTGAGCTCTTCTGACAGATTTGCCAACTTCATGGAATTTACTGAAATATCCTCCATCGAGCTGTTCGTCTGTTCGTATGCGGCAGATGTTTGTTCAATTCCTGCTGCAGACTGTTCAGCAAAAGAAATCCGCACAACATTTTTGCTTTTAAGCTTATTCTCATTTGCTTTCACCTCTGTTTTGATCTTTATTTTTGCATATGCCCATAAAGCAGGGGAGAAAATGAACTAAACGAAATGATAAAGATGAATAATTTTTATTCATATTAGATTATAACCAAATATGTTAATTATTGTAAATTTTAGCAGTACCTTTCCTTCTTCTAGACTAAAAAGAATTTGTCATATTTGGATGAAGAAATCATATACATTTAGTGAATTTTTTCACCTTGTTTTAAAAGAAAAATAAAAAGGTGCGGGGGGATATTGTGGATCATTATGTACAGGTGGAAAAAAGAATTGATGTGAGGCGAGACCAATTTGCGCTTTCTGAAGGTTATATCCATTCTTCTTTAGAAACTTCGCCATGGGTCCCGTTTGTAGAAAACGTCTGGATACGCCATTTGTCTTTTGATATTCGCAGCAATACTTCCGTCAATGTTCTTCGGGTTGGATCTGGCGGCACGCTTGGCAGGCATCGCCACCGCGGTCCTGTCACTGGTTATGTGATTAAAGGAAGCTGGTATTACAAAGAATACGACTGGATCGCAAAACCGGGAGATTTTATTCGCGAAAGTCCGGGCAGGACACATACACTCGTTTCCGACGAAGGGATGGAAACTGTGTTTCATTTAAACGGACCGCTTGAATTTCTCGATGATCAAGACCGTATCATTGAAATGGTAGATGTATTTTGGTTTATCGATCATTACTTAACTTATTGCGAGAAAAATAATTTGCCCATTAATAAAGATTTGTTTTTATGATCCTTTGAAACTGATGTAAAAAATGACAGCGTTTACAAAGGTACAGAACCGTTCTAGTTCGGAACGGTTTTTTTCATGTATATCTAAGAATTTCTATTTCATGAGTCAGTGCATTTGACATAATACCTTGTGGTTTCATATAATTTGAAACTAAATGATGTAAAAAGGAGCAAGACTATGGAAAAAAATCATCAAAATCCATTACAAAACATTCATCAATCAATTGTATTAGAAGCCTTAATTGAAAAAGTTTGGGAGGCGGCGGCTACGCCAGAGGGGATTGCGTCATGGTTCATGCCAAATGATTTTCAGCCAAAGCTGGGACATGAATTCCATCTGCAATCTCCTTTCGGGCCGTCTCCATGTAAAGTGGTAGAACTTGAACCGCCTTACCGCCTCTCTTTCACATGGGATACAGAAGGCTGGGTTGTTTCATTTATTTTGAAGGATTTAGGGGATAAAACTGAATTTACTCTTATTCACAGCGGATGGAAGCATCCTGACGATGTGCTGCCTAAAGTAAATGAAAAAAGCTCTGTTGTTCGTGAACGGATGAATCATGGCTGGATGAACATTTTAAAAAAATTGCAAAAGGTTGTGGAATAACAAAAAATTCATTTACGTTTTCAGATCCAGCTCGAGGAAATAACTTGGAGGAAAAGAAAACAGCAAAAAAATTAGGGAGATGATGATCTCCCCAATGCAATCGCCATATCGTCCGAAGAATAGAGGAAAAGGCGGATGCACTTTTTTGAACAACTGAAAAAAAGATTTTTTATTAAATCTTTTCGAATACTTCCAATTTTAGCGGATGTGCTAAAGCTTCAGTCATTAAATAGGAAAGTGTTGATTCCGCGCCCCGATTTTGGTTAGGACCATCGGAGTTCAAACCGTCGCAGCAGCTGCCATCGCTAGGATCGACTAAAGGAATGTGATGGTCATTCCCGCCATAAAACCAGTCTCGGCAGCGCAGTACAACTTGTAAGTAAGCAGAATCATCCAAAATATGATAAGCTTCGTTTGCAGCTAAAGCTAGTTTCATAACATCGATGGGCTGCTGATCCCAGTCGGCGCGATTGTGGCGGCTGCACCAACCCCGGTTGCCGATTGGACGAATGGAGGAGCTGTTGAATCCGCCCATCTTTTCGATGAGAAAATCAAGACTCTCTTTGGCAATTCGCAATGTTTCATTGCGACGGTTGTATCGATAGGATAAAAATAATCCCCAAGGCAAAATTCCATTGGCATATGTCATTTGTTTTTCGAACCAATGCCAATCTTCCGTTCGGTGCTCTTTGTATGCTGTTAATAAACTATGTTCGCATGTCTCTGCCAATTGTTTAAGTTCATCTTCTGCTATTCCAAGAGAGGAAATGCTGTTTTTCTTTTCCATGAGCAGTTTGCTGCAACTGGCCAGCACCCATGCTTGGCTGCGGGCAAAACGAAGCTTGCGGCATGCAGAAAGGGCATTGCGCAAAATTTCTGCTGCCACATAGCGGCGGGCATTGTCATTAAGTTTTAAATAGGCCATTGTCACTGCCCAAACTGATCGACCAAGACAATCTTCAGAACGAGTTTCCGATTCAGGTGTTCGGTCATAATAAAAGTTATTATGAAACCATCCATCATCCCTTTGAGCCCAAAGCAAAAAGGCTAAATACCGATCAAGCATTCCGTAGAGTCTCTTCAATTCAGACGGTTCATCTTGAAGAAGCTCTATCCATTCAATACATAGCCAAAGGGCGCGCGCATTGTCGTCTGTTGAATATCCTTCTTTACGGCGCGGAATCCGGCCGAGGCAATGCTCGATCAACCCTGTATCGTCAGTTAAACGTTCCAAATGATCAAAATTAATATTTGGTTGGTGCAACGTGTTTCACCACGCTTTCGTTCGGCTCTTTCACACCCTTCTCATCCAAGTCCATTTCGCCGATTTTGGCAAACAGCTTCAAATATTGCATCCCGACAGTTGGCCAATGGGTTGCCTTTCCAATCTGCCGAATTCGATTTTCCCATTGGTGCAATGCATTGTCATCCATTAATAGCTCTTTTAATCGCTGTTCCCATGCTTTGATGTCGCCATACGGAAGAAGCAGTTCTTCACAGCCTTTTAATAAATCTTGCGCATGCTCGTATGGCGTGGAGAGGATCGGACGCCCTATTCCAACGGCATAAGCCAGCGTTCCGCTTGTGATTTGCTGCAAGCCCGGATAAGGAGTTACATATAGGTCACACGCTGTTAAGTAGGAGACGAGCTCCTCTTCATTAAAGTAACGGTCAATCATTCGGACATTCTCTTCTAATCCGAGCTGACGAATCATGTTTTGCAGCTCTTCACGGTATGATTCTCCTTCCCGCTTTTTCACTTCAGGATGCGTTTGTCCCGCGATAATATATAAAGTTTCCGGTACTTCACGGACAACTTCTGGGAGGGCTGAAATTAGAGACTCGATTCCTTTGCCGCGATTCAGTAATCCAAATGTAAGCAATACTTTTCTGCCTTCAAATCCCAGCTGGCGGCGAAGCTGAACCCGCTCGTTATCTCGAGGTTTAGGCGATCCATGTGGAATGTAGATAATTTTATTTTCGGGCAAATTATACGCTCGGACTAAATAAGAGACAGCCTTGCGATTCATGACGACTATAGCGTCGCTTAAATCGGCAATTTCCTGCTGGACTTGCCGATATGGCGGCTTAGGATCAGAGAAAATCGTGTGAAACGTCGTGACGAGCGGTTTATTTAATGCGCGTACAAAGTCGACTATGTACTCTCCCGCTTCACCGCCGAAAATACCGAATTCATGCTGCAAAACTACAACAGAAATATCGCTTCGATTGACCCTTTTGGCCATCTTCACATAAGCTGAACGATCTTGCATTGGCAAAGGCCAAAATCTCGGATTATTTTCATATACATTTCTGTCATCATTTTCATTATAAAGTACAATGATTGGATCACGATTACCGCGTTTGCCAGCAGCGCTTACGTTTGTAAATACATGTTCAGTGAAGGTAGCAATACCGCAGCGGCGCGGAGGATATGTGCTGACATATGCAATTCGACTCATGCTTGCATCACCCTCTCATATTGGTTCAAGATCAAGTTGTCGTACACTTTACTTTCATTTAAGAATGTCTTGTAAGCCATAATACTGTTGTTGACACGAATATTATCGCTTATGCTTGATTGATCCCAAAGAATAGAGTTTGAAAAATGCACTTTGGAGCCAATGTGGCAATGATCTCCAATCACTGCAAACGGACCAATTACTGACTGATCGCCTACCTCGACATTATCCCCGATTAAAACAGGAGGGATAAAGCGGACGCCAGATCCGATTTTGGTGTCTTTTCCTAACCAAACGCCCGGTTGAACTTGATTTCCGCGAGTAGGCAACGGGTTCCGATTTTCAAGAACGTCCCAATGAATTTTCCGGTAACGTTCTGGTGTTCCCATATCAAACCAGTAACCGCTGCTTATTTTTCCGTATACACTTTTGCTTTTTTGAATAAGGGTGGGAAATGTTTCACGTTCGATAGAAACTTCACGTCCTGCTGGAATGTAGCGCATTACTTCTGGTTCAAGAATGTACAAACCAGCATTGATCAAATTTGATGGTGCTTCTTCACGACGAGGCTTTTCAACAAAACGCAAAATCCGGCTGGAATCGTCCAGTTGAACGACACCGTAAGAAGAAGGGTCATCTACTTCCGTCAGTGCAATTGTGGCGATCCCGCCGCTTTGTTCATGAAATTCAAGAAGAGGAATCAAGTTTGGCAAGTGAACAATGTCGGCATTTACAACAAGAAATCTTTCCTTCAAAAATCTTTCAGCATTTTTGATAGCTCCTGCTGTTCCCATTTGATGTGTTTCATCAGAGTACTCAATGTCTACACCGAAACGTTTGCCGTCTCCGAAGTAATTTTTTATGACATCTGAACAGTGATGTGAGGCTATTACGAATTGGTTGATTCCTTGATCGCGAAGATAAGTGATGAGGTGTTCGAGCCATGGCCGGTTAGCAATGGGTGCCATCGGTTTCGGCAAATTTTCAGTTAATGGGCGTAAACGTGTTCCTAAACCACCAGCTAACAGTAATGTTTTCATTTGTCATCCCTCCATTAGTCTATGATTATGAAGTTCACAACAGATGGATGAATGAAAAATGAAAGTGGCGTATATTGTTAGCACTCAAACCTACTGGTTGCTAATAAATATTATAACAAAATTTCTTATATAAGTAAAATGTATGAATTTCAACTCAGTCGGGGGTTTTCCTATACTTAATGAAAAAAGGGGCAAATATAACACCTTTTGTTCAAAGTCTCCACTCCGATTGATAGAAGCTTAAAAAATGTTTGAAAAACCTCTAAAGAAGAGTGCTGTTTGTTTTAATGTCTAATTATTCAGAAAATCTATCAAAAGCCTTATGAAATGGTATAATTTCCTTGAAATTTATGAAGAAAGCAGGTGATATGATTGAACTATTGTCAACAATGCGGACACCAATTAGAAGAAAATCAAACATTTTGTACGAATTGCGGCGCGAAAGTCGTAGAATCACAAAATGTAATGACGGCAGGGGAGGGATCAAGATCAAGAAGACCGGTGCTGGCAACGAAAAAATCTAAGATTTTTGCAAGTATTGGAGTTCTATTAATTTTAGTAATTGCAAGTTCATTTTTTATTGTAAAATCGATCTATAAACCGACAAAACTTGTGGAAAATTTTATTCTAGCTGTCAACAATCATGATGCAAAAAAAGTGGCTCATTTACTAAACTCGAAGCAATCGGATATAAAAATAGATGAAAAAGTGGCCAAACAATTAATTGACTATTATCAAATGAACCCATCGGAATTTTCTGAACTGAAAAATAGCTTGCATGAAGAAGCCGTTATTTATGAAAAAGGGGCATTTCCTGAGCATACTGATGCAGATATTTCGATCAATAAATTAGGGGAAAAATGGTTATTTTTTGATTATTATGCACTCATACCTAAAAATTTATATATTGTCGTAACGGCAAATCATGATAGCCATATTTACATAGATGGGAAAAAATATGAACCTATAAAAAAAGACGAAGAACGGACTTACGGGCCGTTTTTGCCAATCAATCATAAAGTACAAGCAGTATACAAAGGAGAATACGCAGACGTAAAGCAAGTGGAAGAAGTTTCGCCAAGTGATGCAGAAGAAAATAAAGTGTACATAAATTTTGATTTAACTGGAGATTATGTATATTTATATTCAAATATTGAAGATGCCACTTTATTCGTCAATGGAAAGAGCACAGGTTTAAAAATTTCGGATGTAGAAGAGTTTGGGCCAGTTGCAACAGACGGTTCGATGACGCTTCATGCCGAAATCAAAACTGCTGATGGTACGTTGAAAAGCAATAAAAAGACAATTAAAGAAGCCGGGGAAACGATTGATCTATTATTTGAACAAGAAATTCCAATGGAAGATTTCGAAGATATTGGAGATTCATTAAAAGACTATCATGATGAACAATCGGAGATCGAAAATGTGATTATGAGCCATTATACTAGTATTTCAAGCGGTGATTACGAATCGGCATATGCACTGTTTTCCTCAAGCCGTCGCAGTAAAATTAGCTATGAAAAATGGTCTAAAGGGCTAAAAAACAATTTTAAAAATGAAGTTACGAATGTAAGTGTGGAAAGTATAGAAAATGATCAAGCGACAGTGAGTTTTCAATTAACTTCTTATGACAAACAGGACGACGGCTCCACATTAGTACAAGAATGGGGAGGGAAATGGTATTTAGTGAAGGAATCAGACGGCTGGAAATTAGCAACGCCTGAAATTAAAAAGCTAAATACTAGAACGGAATGAAATGGAAATCTTTGCTTCTCATTTTCGCCATATTTATTTTGAGTATTTTTGCCATTATATCAATCCCGAAATTGCCGCTCTTTCAGGAAAATCAAAAAACAAAGATTCAAGACCAGCATGAAGAACCGGAAGTAAAAGAAGCGGGTAATGTTGCAGCTTTGCAAGAAGAAAAAAACGATAAGAAAGAAGAAACGGTCGAAGAAAAAGCAGCTAGAATAGTGGATGATATGTCTTTGGGCGAGAAGGTCGGCCAGCTTTTGATGGTGGGCTTTAAAAGCACGGAAAAAGACGAGGAAATAACCGATTTAATCGTAAACAAACATATCGGTTCTGTCATTTTGTTTGACCGCAACATGGAGACTCCGGAACAAGTTGCGCAATTAAATAATTCTTTGCAAAGGCTTGCGCTGAAAAAGCGGTTTGGAGTGCCGCTTATGATCGGAGTGGACCAAGAAGGGGGAGACATTTTGCGGATGAGAGAAAAAGTGTCTCCTATCCCATCCCAACAGAAGCTAGGGCAAGCTGCAAATGAAAAAGCGGTGTACGATATTGCTCTTCTGAACGGAAGGGAATTGGCTGCCATGGGATTTCATCTAAATTTTGCACCCGTTTTGGATTTGTCAGAGACTGACAGCCGATCTTTTGGTACAAATCCGGAAGCGGTCTATACGTATGGTGCAAAAGTGGTTCAAGGATTGCATGAAGCGAAGATTACAGCAACGCTCAAGCATTTTCCCGGCAACGGAAGAAGCAGTGTTGATCCGCATATTGACACTTCTTCTGTAAAAGCGGACAAATTGGATTTGGAGAATTCCGATATTTATCCATTTAAAAAGCTCATTGAAAATACAGATCACAATCAATTCTTCATTATGATGACTCACATTAAATATCCAAGTTATGATCCTAGCAAACCAGCAAGTTTATCTTCTGTTATGATTCAAAAGCTGCTTCGGGAAAAGCTGGGGTATAAAGGAATTGTTGTCACGGATGATCTTGAAATGGGCGCAGTAAATAAATATTATTCATATGAAGATATGGCAATCGAAGCGATTAATGCCGGAGCGGATTTGCTGCTCGTTTGCCATGAATATGAGCATCAAGTGGAGGTTTATAATGGCTTAGTGAAAGCAGTGAAAGACGGAAAAATTCAAGAAAAACGCATCAACGAAGCGGTGACAAGAGTGCTAATGCATAAATTATCCACTATTCAAAATCCGATCGTTGATCCGCAATATGCGAAAGAAACAGTTGGAAGCAAGGAGCATAAAACACTGATCGAAAATTGGATGAATACAAAGGAACAGTGATTCAATTAAATTCGTAGAAGACCTTCATTCAATGTTTGGGCAAGCCGATTGTAGGCGGCTGCCCATGTTATACCAATAAATAGAGGAGGAACAATAGAGGAAAATGATTTGTCATCAATGTGGAAATGAACAAGAAAAAGGAAATTTTTGTGGGAAATGCGGAGCAAAATTGAATAATGATCCAAATCTACAAGAAACAGCGGGAGGCGGCGGGGATCAGGTTTCAATTAACAGAAATCCCCAACCGTCTTATGGCCAAGCAGCTTCCACGCAAATGAATGAACATGTAGAAAAGGTTAAAAAGCAGTCGAAAGTGTATGGAAGCTATTTCGTTCATTTTTTGAAACATCCGTCATCCATTTTTGGCAAAGAAAAAAATGAATGGGTGAATGGCTTTATCAGCATTATTTTATTTGTGTTCATTGTCACACTAACGGTTAGCGTTTTTGTCCGCAATCTATTTAAATCGGCAATTCATGGTACTCAAGGACTGATAAATGAGTTTTATGATGGACCTTCGTATGTTTCGGTATTTTTTAATGTTTTTATATTTGTTTTTCTTATTGTTGCGCTCGTGTTATTGTGTATGTTCATTGTTAATAAATTGTTTGGATCAAGTGCATCTTTTAAAGAGGTAACAGCTATATATGGAGCACATCTTACCACCGCGATCATTGTTTCGCTTATCGCGTTATTGCTAGTTTTGTTAAAATCCCATGTTTATGGAAACATTGTGCTGAGCATTTCACTTTTGCTTGCGATCGTTTTAATTCCATATTATTTGATAAGTGTACTGCTAACGAAATATTCAAAAGGAATAGATCCTTTATACTCATTTTTTATCTATGTTGCTATATTTTCCCTCCTGTTTGCGATTTTTATCGGTATATTGGCTGATTCGGCAATGGGAAGAATTGTTGATCAATGGAGATATTTTTGGTGATGGAGTGACATTGAACATTTTGAACGATCTAAATATTAGCTGCTTTAATTTTCATACAATATAAATATAGACTTACACAATGAGTACCGCTAAGCCTTAAAAGCATCAGATCACCTTCAGCGCTGGTATGCCCGCCGCATACCAGCGTTTCATATGTGTGCGCCCGGCATGGGTGTAATCTATAGGGTGAAAGTCCCGAGCTGCGAAGGCAGAAGTAGCAGTTAGCTTAACGCAAGGGTGTCCGTGGCGACGCGGAATCTGAAGGAAGCGAGCGGCAAACTTTGGGTCTCTCGGAACACGAACTTCATATGAGGCTAGGTATCACTGGGTGAGTTTGCACAACAAAACAAAGCCCTTTCTGCCGAAGGTGATACAGAGTAAATGAAGCAGATGGATGGAAGGAAAGATTACACTCTTACCCGGGGAGGTCTGGCTGGCACGCCAAGTAACCTTGGTAACCTATCTAGTGATAGATAGCTGAACAGTCAGAAGTCAGCAGAAGTCATAGTACTCTTTCAAGCTCGAGATGGAAGAGGAAGGACTGAACAATTAAGGAGAACGAATCGCTAGGCGTTCATCTTCTGTGTGGAAGCAGACAATCCGATAGGACTTACTTGAAGGAGGAAGTGGTGAATCCCACGGGGGACTTCAAGAGGGTGGAGCAGAAGATGGCACAAATAGAAGAATTCGTTCACGTGGAGAGGATATCAATGTTGATGGAAATGATTTTGTCACGGGAAAATCTCCTGGCGGCACTGAAACGAGTCGAACAGAATAAAGGAAGTCACGGAGTAGATGGCATGTCCGTAAAAGACCTACGAAAACACCTCTACGAAAATTGGGACTCCATTCGACAGTCGTTGAGAGAAGGAACCTACAAGCCCTTACCCGTCCGTCGAGTCGAAATCCCGAAACCGAACGGTGGAGTAAGGCTTCTAGGGATCCCTACCGTGACGGATCGTTTCATCCAACAAGCGATTGCCCAAGTGTTGACGAAAATTTTTGATCCGACCTTCTCGAACCATAGCTATGGTTTTCGCCCAGGCAGAAGGGGACATGATGCGGTTAGGGAAGCAAAGGGTTATATCAAAGAAGGATATCGTTGGGTAGTCGATATAGACCTAGAGAAATTCTTTGACAAGGTGAATCACGACAAACTGATGGGGATCTTGGCGAAAACGATCAAAGATCAAATTCTACTGAAGGTAATTCGCCGGTATCTTCAATCAGGCGTGATGATCAATGGAGTGGTAATGGAAACGGACATGGGAACGCCTCAAGGCGGCCCGCTTAGTCCACTTTTATCAAACGTCATGCTTCATGAATTGGATAAGGAGCTTGAGAAACGTGGACATAAGTTTGTTCGGTATGCGGATGACTGTAACATCTATGTGAAAACAAAGAAAGCAGGAATTCGTGTCATGAATTCCATTACGAACTTTATCGAGAAGGAGTTAAAGCTCAAGGTAAATAAAGAGAAATCGGCGGTAGACCGTCCTTGGAAACGGAAGTTTCTCGGTTTCAGCTTCACACTCAATAAGACTCCAAAGGTACGAATTGCGAACGAAAGTGTGAAACGTTTGAAGAACAAGATCCGTGAAATTACATCAAGGTCGAAACCGTATCCAATGGAGAAAAGGATTGAGAAACTGAACAAGTATTTAATGGGATGGTGCGGATATTTTGCCTTGGCAGAAACACCAAGTAAGTTCAAAGAATTTGATGAATGGATTAGACGAAGGCTTCGAATGTGTTTGTGGAAAGAATGGAAAACCCCGAAAACAAGAATTCGGAAACTCAGAGGATTAGGGGTTCCAAGCCATAAAGCATTCGAATGGGGCAATACACGCAAGAAATATTGGCGGATTGCCTGCAGTCCCATTCTACACAAAACCCTCGACAACTCCTATTGGAAGCGTCGAGGGTTAAGAAGTCTATTCGAAAGATATCAAGCACTACGTCAAACTTAATTGAACCGCCGTATACCGAACGGTACGTACGGTGGTGTGAGAGGTCGGGGGTTAGTCACCCCCTCCTACTCGATTAATAGGCTGATTTTCATTCTATTGTATGATATGACGTTTTAAGTTGAGGTCATTATGAGAGAATTGGAAGCAGTATGGAACAATTGGCCGATATTCTAGGTAAACGACAAGCAAAAACTGGACATATTATGATCGTTTGCCTAAAATGAAGGTAAAGGAATACCAAAACAAACCAAAAATTGATTTCAAAGGAAGGTGATGTTCAAAATGGATGCAAAGGCGAAAAAAACGGCTTTACGTGGAATTACATATGGCTTGTACATTGTTGGTACGAAAGATGAAAACGGTGCCAATGGATTTGCTGGAAATTGGTTGACTCAAACCTCTTTTGAACCGCCTTTAGTTGCAGTTGCTGTAAAAGCGGGTACACGTTCACAACAACAAATTGCCAAAAGCGGGGTATTTAGCGTCAATATTTTGGAGACGGGGCAGAAGGAAATGGTTACTGCTTTTTTCCGATCCATTGAACCGGAAGGAAACAAGTTGGCGGGATACGAATTCTATACCGAAGAAACAGGATGTCCGATTTTTAAAGATGCGTTGAGCTTTTTTGAGTGTAAAGTGGTGGAAAAAATAGAAAAAGGTGACCACTATATTTACGTCGGTGAAGTGATCAATGCCGGCGTGCACCGGGAAGGCGATCCGCTAACATTGAAAGAAACCGGTTTTTATTATGGAGGCTAAACTTTTTATAAGAAAAATGTTTCGGTTAAAAAGACCTGCAAATTTTATTATTTGAGACAAAAAATAAGAAAATAGTTTTGTTCGGCAAAAGGTTGAAGCAAGATTTTAAAGAATAAGCGATGATGACTTACGATTATTTGAAGCAGGCGTTCATTTCCGTCTGCTTCTAGCATATTTATCCAAATGAATGTTCATAATATAAGTATGAATTCGTTGAAATTTTTGTAAAAAAATAGTATAATATAATTTATTGTATGAATCGTGTGAATTGTTTTCATAAATCGATTTAAAAAAATTACATCATGGTGGGATCGAAAAATTATGGATCAAAAGCTATCATTTTCTTCGCTTGCTGTCATTGGAGTTATGTTGTTTGCTCTATTTTTTGGGGCAGGGAATCTAATATTTCCGGCTCAGCTTGGACAAAATGCCGGGGAAAATCTTTGGTTTGCTGTGACTGGATTTATCATTACTGGAGTTGGATTGCCGTTTCTCGGGATTATAGCGATGAGTTTTTCCGGAAGCAGTGATTTGCAAGAGCTTTCTAGTAGAGTTCATCCGACTTATGCCGTCTTTCTTACATCATTGCTCTATTTAACAATTGGTCCTTTTTTTGCAGCACCACGGACTGGAACTGTTGCGTATGAAGTCGGTATTACGCCGTTTGTTGCTGAGGAATTTCATCAAGTTGGATTGTTTATTTATACACTGCTATTTTTTGCTGTGACTTTTTGGTTTTCTTTATACCCGTCTAAGATTGTCGATAATGTTGGAAAACTTTTAGCACCTGGAATTGTGATTCTTCTTGCCATACTTTTATTTATGGTAGTTGTGAATCCTATTGGGGATATTGGTTCAGCGCAAGGCGTGTATAAAATTCATGCGTTTTCCCAAGGTTTTATAGATGGCTATAGTACAATGGACGCCCTTGCATCACTTGTATTTGGCATTATTGTGATCAATGCCATACGCAAATTAGGTGTAACATCAAAAAAAGATATTCTGAAAGCTACAGCAAAATCAGGAACTGTTGCCATTTCACTGCTTGCACTGATTTATATTGGAATTGCTTATTTAGGAGCAACAAGTGTAGAAGCTTTCGGAATTTTTAAAACAGGTGGACCCGTTCTCAGCAATGCGGCTTCACATTATTTTGGCACATTCGGTTTAATTATGCTGGCTATTATTATCATTCTTGCATGTTTAACGACTGCCATTGGTTTAATAACGGCGAATGCTGAATATTTTCATAAATTGATTCCGAAAATCGGCTATAAAACGTGGGTTGTCTTCTTTAGCTTACTTACTTTTGTAATAGCAAACTTTGGATTAACAAACATTATTTCATTTTCTATCCCTGTCTTAATGTTCATCTATCCTCTAGCGATTGTTTTGATTTTGTTAACGTTCTTGTCGCCGCTTTTCCATCACGCACGCATTGTATATGTTTCAGCGACTGGAGTTACATTTTTAATCAGTATTTTTGACGGTTTGAAATCATTATGTGATTCACTTGGAATTGATTATTTCGGATGGATGGTACCAATTGTTTCGTTTTATGAACAGATATTACCATTTTATAAACAAGGACTCGGCTGGTTTATTCCAGCGATCATTGTCATTATTATTACAGGTATTGTCGGAAGGGTTCAGGCCAAATCAACTGTTAGAGCGTAAAATGTTCTATTATAATAATAGAAAGAATAGTTTGAATTTTTGTAAGCTATAAAAAAGGAACTTTCTTAAGGAAGGTTCCTTTTTTTGATCAAACTTGACCATTGACAATTTTTTAAAACTAAAGGAAGATTCTTTTTATTATTTAGTGATTATGGTATTTTTCTTGTAGAGGTTAAAGTCTATTCACCCTTCGCAAGTTCGGATTTAAAAATAAAGGATATTTAGCAGCTGCTAGAAGTACCCCCTTTACAATATAATGGAATGATATCAGAAGCTTTGAAGATGTATGCCGTTCTTTAGACTTTATTAATTGAGAGAAAACCTTTAAGGAAGGGAAATAGGAATATATATTGTAAGGGTAACATCGGCCGCCAGATGGTTCTATGTTCGGCAGCTGAATGCAATTTGTGATTAGTTGATGAACAGAAAAGAAGGATTTCATTACACTTTATAAAAGGAAGTGTGACGTTGTGAAAGCCAAACAATTATTGGTATTACTATTTATTACAATAATCATTTCTGCTTGCAGTTCAAATAAAGAACAATCAACCATGGAGCACGCGCCGAATGGCGACTTGTGGGAAACAACTGCTTCAAGGGATGAACTGCCGACCTTTTTAAATGAATATAGCGAAAACATTCAAATCATCTATCAAGCAGCCGGAAAATCAATGGAGCTGCTGCAATGGATTCCTTGTTATTGTGGCTGCGGCGATCATGCCGGACATCGGAGCAGTCTAAATTGTTTTGTTAAGCAAGTAAATCAAAATGGTTCTGTTGTATGGGATGACCATGGAACACGCTGCAACGTCTGCTTAGAAATTGCAGCAGAAGCAATCAAAATGAAGCAAGATGGAAAAACGGTAAAAGAAATTCGCCAATATATAGATGAAAAATACAAAGAAGGCTATGCGAACCCGACAGATACACCAATGTCGTTATAAAGAAAAGGATGAGACCAATTATTGGTTTCATCTTTTCTATGTTTTATGCTTTGTCGAAACTGTTTTTGTCCTCAGGACTTGATCATGATGGAAAAAGGCTTGTGATTAGACATTTAATCTTGAATATCCGTCAATACTGTTTTTTGTTATTTTTACATAATAAAATTGTCGGAGAAAGCTCCTTCGGCTTTTTTTTGACCGATCCTCCACGCTTTCCAACAAAGAATTATTTATTTCCCTTCTCCATTATATATAATCATATTCCCTTTCGCTCCATGACCCATTTTCCATTCTGCCTTTCCCTCATGTCTAATTCTAAGGACTGATCTAATAAAACTAGCAAGAAAAGTCGAAATTTTTAAAAACATACTTGACAAATAGGAATAATGGAATTAATATCATACTTAAATCTTTTACTTTTACCCGGTTGCCCACTGGACCGCCAGAGGCTCATATCAGTTCCTAATATTAGGGATCTGATATGAGCCTTTTTTATTAAAATTTAAGGAGGGAAAATCAATGGGTTTACAATTTGCTTATTGGGCGCCAAACGTTAGTGGAGGGCTTGTGATCTCTAATCTGCCACAGAAAACAGGCTGGTCATTTGAGGATAACAAACGTTATGCACAAATAGCTGAAGAAAATGGTTTTGATTACGTCCTGCTGCAAACAAGATTTTTCGCCAGCTACGGAGCTGAAAAACAATTAGAAGCCGCTGCGCTTGCTTCTGCACTTGCCGCTAGTACCAAAAAATTAAACATTATTACAGCTGTGCTGCCCGGTCTTTGGCATCCAGGTGTCATAGCAAAAATTATTTCAACGATTGATCATATCAGTAATGGTCGTGCTTCAATTAATATTGTCAGCGGATGGTTTAAAAATGAATTTATCGGTTATGGGGAACCGTGGTTAGACCATGATGAACGTTATCGACGGTCTGAAGAATTTATACAGGTTCTACGAGATTTGTGGACAAAGGAAACCACTACTTTTAAAGGAGATTTTTATCGTATAAATGAAGCGCCATTAAAGCCTAAACCTATTAATATCCCGAAAATTTTCCAAGGCGGAAACTCGAAAGCAGCAAGAGAAATGGCTGGACGAGTTTCAGATGTTTATTTCATGAATGGAAACTCGCTGGAAAATCTGAAAAAGCAAATTGATCATGTGAAATCATTGGCTGAATCGAACGGAAGAAACATCCAATTCGGTGTTAATGGCTTCGTGATTGTTCGTGATACAGAAGAAGAAGCAAAACAAGTTTTAAAAGATATTGTTTTACATGCAGATAAAGAAGCTGTGGAAGGCTTTGAAAGTCAAGTGAAATTCGCAGGGAAAGCCTCTCCTGAAGGTGAAGGAATGTGGGCGGAATCCACCTTCGAAGATCTTGTGCAATATAATGACGGTTTCAAAACAGGTTTGATTGGAACGGCAGAACAAGTGGCAGATCGCATCATTGAGCTGAAAAAAATAGGAGTCGATATTGTTTTGACAGGATTTTTACATTACGATGAAGACTTAAAAGCCTTTGGTGAAAAAGTCATTCCGCTCGTAAGAGAAAAAGAAGCAAAATTGGAGGGAATCCTAGCCAACTAATATAAAGAAGCATAAGACTCGAAATGAGTAAGCTTTCGGAACAACTAACAAATGAATACGAATGATGTTGGGCATTCAACATCAAGAAATGAGGAGTCTCTTTCTTTAAATAATACTTGACATATAGGAATAATATGTATTAATTTAGTTATAAACAAAATAGTTTGATGAATGCTGACTGGACAACTAGAGGCTCTCAATTCAAGATCATATTTCTTGAAATGAGAGTCTCTTTCCTTTTTTTACAAACATGGAAAGGTGGATTAGCGGTGGCAAATAGTTATGTGAACATATTGGATTATAAAGCGGAAAAACAAAAATCTTTGTTAGAAAATGAATATTTGAATTTGCCGGATTTACAATTTTTCCTTTGGTGCCAAAAGAATTATCGGATAAATAAAGGTGTTTTCAATACGATTGACAATTGGTTTTATACAAATGGAGTCGTTTCTATTATTCATCGTCGAATTTATATTTTAGCTTTTCTGGAATTTGTCAAAAGAGAATATGCAGATTTTAAAAAACGCAAATATATCCGTTTTGGAAACGGAGGTCTTTCAAAGAAGCTTCATCAATTTATGAATGAAATAATGGAACAATAGAACGATTATGTCAGTAAACTATTAATCACAAACATTATTTAGATAAAGAAGACAAAGGGGTAACTAATGATGAGTGTTGCAGAAGGAACAGGTCATTACCTTGACACAGCTTTGCAGTTAGCAAAGGAGTTTGCTAAAACTGCAATTGAAAGGGATGAACGAGGAGGAACAGCAAAAGCAGAACGTGACCTGCTTAGAAAAAGCGGATTACTTTCACTTATCATCCCGAAGTCTTTAGGCGGACTGGGGAAGGATTGGAAAGCTGTGCTGCAAATTACACGTGAGCTGGCAAAAGTAGACGGGTCATTGGCTCACTTATTCGGCTATCATTTCTTATGCTTGACATCCGTACATCTATTCGGTTCCCCTCAGCAGAAAGAGAAGTATTATAAGGAAACGGCTGAAAATAATTTGTTTTGGGGAAATACCTATAATCCTCTTGATGAAAGCTTGCTCGTAAAGCGAGAAGGGGATCAGTTAAAGCTAATTGGGAAAAAAAGCTTTTGCTCGGGTGCTAAAGATTCAGAGCGGCTGCTTATATCAGCTAAAAGTCCAAATCAAGATCGCCCTGTTATTGCTGTTATTCCTACTAATCGGACAGGAATAATCATTAATGATGATTGGGATAGCTTCGGCCAACGGCAAACGGACAGCGGCACTGTTGTTTTTCAAGATGTACTGCTGAAGGAAGAAGAGATATTAAATTTCTATGAACAAGAACCTGAAAGCTTTTTCCCTACTATAAGGACGCATACTGCTCAAACCATTTTAGTTCATGTTCTTCTTGGAATTGCGGAGGGAGCATTTGAAGAAGCGAAAAACTATACGAAAAATATCACTCGTCCTTGGCTGACCTCTAAAGTAGATCAGGCGACGAGCGATCCATATACGATTCGCCAGTATGGAGATTTATATGTGCAGTTAAAAGCTGCAGCTGCATTGGCCCAAGACGCTTCAAATGCTCTGCAAGAAGCATGGGATAAAGAAAGGGCATTAACAGAACAGGAACGTGGAGAGTGTGGAATTATCATTGCGACTGCAAAGGTTGCAACAGCAAAAGCAGCTTTAGAGGTTACCAGCCGTATGTTTGAAGTAATGGGGGCAAGGGCAACTTTAGGAAAATATCGGTTTGACCGCTTTTGGCGAAATGTAAGGACTCACACGTTGCATGATCCCATTGAATATAAAATCCGTGATATCGGAGAATGGGCTCTTAACGGTAAATTGCCTGAGATTACACCGTATTCTTAATGTATAAACGATCGAATTTAATTGAAGAAAGGTGATGACATTATGTCAAATATCGTGATTATTTCCGGAAGTCCATCTAAACCATCAAGAAGCTTAGCTATCTCTGCTTATTTAGAAAAAAGGATCAAGGCTGAAGGGCTGAATGCGTCTACCATTTCAGTTCGTGACCTGCCGGCAGAAGATCTTTTATTTGCCAACTTCAACAGCCCAAAAATTCAAGAGGTTTTAGCACAGATTGAACAAGCACAGGCAGTTATTATTGTAAGTCCTGTATATAAAGCAAGCTATCCAGGGGTGTTAAAAGCCCTGTTAGATTTCATTCCTGAAAAAGGATTCGTTGATAAAGTTGTTCTCCCGGTGGTTACCGGCGGAACAGCAGCTCATCTTTTAACATTGGAATATGCTATTAAGCCGATTGCTTCTGTGTTAGGCAGCCAGGAGATTTTAAAAGGAGTGTATTTCGTAGATTCTCAAATTGGCTATCACGAAGATCAGGTTACTTTTATTGATGCGGAAATAGAATCGAGATTACAAACATCATTGAATGATCTATTAAGCCGGTTAAAAGTTGAACAATTAAAATAGTGATTTATATATTGTTTGCACCGAACAGAAAGGATGTTTCATCCTGCTCACGGAGATGAAAAATAATGGTGCCAGAACTGTCGCCAATAAATTGCTTAAGCTGCCGTTGATTCCAACCAAAAAATTCTTACCTTTGTATAGGGAAATATATTACTTTAGCAAAAATTTCATACGATCAAATGTATCATGTTGACTGGACGACCAGAGACATATCATCGCAAGTTTCGTACTTGCAAAGATAGTCTCTGTTTTTTTTCGTTATAAACCTTTAAATAAAACGAAGAAAAAGATGTAACAACAAGTATTTGAGAAAGAGACACGTACCTTTCAAAAATGATCCCACTCCATTTCAGTTTTGATATATAGAATCACAGACATTATCGGTCCATGGAATGATAACTAAACGACAATGTCAAATTTACGGTTAGTCGGGAGGAAATCATATGAAGAAAAAGCGAATTTATTTAAACGCTTTTGATATGAATTGTGTGGCGCATCAATCTCCGGGATTATGGGTGCATCCTGAAGATCAGTCATACCGATATAAAGATATTGAATATTGGGTTGAGCTGGCGCAATTACTGGAAAAAGGGCGGTTCGATGGATTATTTATTGCAGATGTAATCGGCATTTATGATGTGTATGGAAATGATAAAACAACAGCAGTACGTGAAGCAACCCAAGTTCCAGTCAATGACCCTATTTTACTTGTTTCTGCAATGGCGCATGCAACGGAGCATTTAGGCTTTGGGATCACATGCTCTACAACATTTGAGCATCCATATACATTTGCACGCAGAATGTCGACTTTAGACCATTTAACAAAGGGCCGAGTAGGCTGGAATATTGTTACTTCCTATTTGGAAAGCGGAACGAAAAACATCGATATTGGTGATCGGTTCCTCCATTCAGAACGATATAATATTGCGGAAGAATATTTGGAAGTTTGCTATAAATTATGGGAAGGCAGCTGGGAAGACGATGCTGTTATAAAAGATAGAGATAGAAAAATTTTCACAGACCCAGCGAAAGTTCATGAAATAAATCATCACGGCAAATATTTTAATGTGCCAGGCATTCATTTGTGCGAGCCGTCGCCGCAAAGAACACCTGTTTTATATCAAGCAGGCGCTTCAGCGAGAGGGCGTCAATTTGCAGCAAAACATGCTGAGTGCACATTTGTTTCGATGCCAGGAAAAGAGCCTATCGCTTCATATGTTAAAAATTTAAGAGCCCAGGCTGCTGAATTTGGCAGGGATCCGCAAAGCATAAAAGTATTCGCTTTGTTCACACCGATTGTTGGGCGGACGGAGGAGGAAGCGTGGGCGAAATATGAAGAATTATCGCAATATATCAGCTATGAAGGGGCCCTTTCTTTATTAGGCGGCTGGTCAGGTGTTGATTTTTCAAAATATGATCCTGATCAAGAAATTGAATACATTGATACTAACGCCATCAAATCAGTGCTCGAATCATTAACGAAAGCAAGTCCAAATAAAAAATGGACTGTCCGCGAGCTGGCGAATTTTGCTGGAATAGGCGGAATGGGTCCTGTAGTAGTCGGAACACCAAAGCAAATAGCTGATACGTTTGAGGAATGGATTGAAGATACGGATATCGATGGATTTAATCTCGCCTATGCAATAACGCCGGGAACTTTTAAAGATTTTGTTGATCTTGTCATTCCGGAGCTTCAACAACGTGGAGTCGTGAAAAAAGAATATGAAGAAGGAACTTTGCGGGAAAAATTGTTTGGCAAAGGCCAGTCCCGTTTACCGGAAGACCATATTGGAGCTAAATATAGAAATTTAAGCTATCAACTGCAGGATTAACCTTACTTTTTTGTATCAAAAGAAGCTTTGAACTTCGTATGATCAGCCTTGAAAAAAGGAAAATGTAGGTTAGTCGTTAGTCAGTATTACTTTTGCTCTTTATTTGACTTGTTGCCAATTTTGCTGCGGATTCATAAGTCCTTTAAGTCGTTTATGAAATGAATTCTTTTTTTGGTTAAACAAATTTTTAGGATAAATGGAGATATGGGGAATATGACAAAGCCATTATCATTTTCTGCTTTTGTTATGAATACACCTTCTCACATTCTTCACGGGATGTGGCGTGATCAAGAAGGTCATCAGCTTAACTTTAATGACGTAAATCTTTGGGTTTCTTTAGCGAAACGGCTGGATGAGGGAGGTTTTGACGTCATCTTTTTCGCCGACGTCGTCGGGCTGTACAATGACTTTCGAGGAGGATGGGATTTCCATATTGAAAATGGCTTGCAAGTACCTAGTAATGACCCAATGGTACTGCTTTCAGCACTTGCAGTAAATACAAAACATTTGGGCTTAGCTTTTACGGCGGCTCCGGTTCAAGAACCTCCCTTTAACTTTGCACGCCGTGTATCAACATTAGATCACATCACCAAAGGACGAATTGCCTGGAACATGGTTACCAGCTACTCAGCAAATGCCTTTCGCAACTTTGGCTATGACGGCTTAGTTCCGCATGATGAACGATATGAGTGGCTGGATGAATATGTTGATGTTTTATATAAGCTTTGGGAAGGTTCATGGGATGAAGGAGCGCTTTTGCAGGACCGTGAAAGCGGAATTCATGCGGATCCGGCGAAAGTCCATAAAATTCATCATGTCGGCAAGTGCTACAAGGTGGAAGGACCGCACTTAGTGGCTCCATCACCGCAGCGCACACCGTTGCTTTTTCAAGCTGGTTCGTCCCCTACTGGCAGAGATTTTTCGGCTCGCAATGCTGAAGCGATCTTCATTGGAGCACCTGATCCTGAAAATGCCCGCAAGCTGATCGATGAAACACGAAGGTTGGCGGTTGAAAATGGCAGAAAGAGTGAGGATATCCACTTTTATCAGGGATTGTACTTTGTGATCGGAAAGACGGAGGAAGAAGCTCGGCAAAAAGAATATGAACTTGAAAATAAGATTGATTTCGATATGATGATCGCTCATTCCGCTGGGGGGATGGGAATTGATTTAGGGAATGCTACTTTAGATACTCCATTGGAAGATATCAAAACTGAAGGGATCAGAAGCACATATGAATGGCTAAAGCAAAGCACGCCGGGAAGGACTCCTACAGTTAGAGATCTTGCTAGGCTCAGGAGCAAAACAAACCGTATTGTCGGCACTCCTGAAATGATTGCAGACCAGCTTGAGCTTTGGAGGGATGCAGGTGTTGACGGCATCAATGTCATCAATGCGACGATTCCCGGTTCCTATGAAGAATTTATTGATCAAGTCATGCCTGTGCTTCGAAAGCGAGGTTTAGCGCGCAATGGATATGGAAAGCCAGGAACATTGCGGCGCAAATTGTTTGGGACAGATCGTCTCAATGAGCGTCATCCTGCTGCAAAATACCGAGGTGCATTTGCAGCGAAAAGCCCTGTAAATTGATCTGAGGTGCTAGTAATTGCTGTTTGGCTCTTTTTTTTACAAATAAATATTACTAAAAAGATGTGAATAGTGAAATTTAAAATACGATTAAAGGAGTGCATAAAAGATGTCAATTCAAAATCAATTAAATGAAGCAAGCTCTTTGACTTTTAACGGTCCGGTAAAAGTTGATTCGCCTGAATTAGATCAATTGATTGATGTAATTGCTAAAGACGCTGAGGAACGAAGAAATGCCGGCAGTGAAGAACTGCCTTATCACGCCTTCGATTTAATTCGGCAATCTCGATTGGGTGCTTTACGTCTGCCTGTTGAACTAGGCGGTGGAGGAGCTAGTATTCGTGATCTTTTCTATGTCCTAATCCGTTTAGCTGAAGCCGATCCGGATGTGGCGCACAGCCTTCGTGCCCATTATTGGCAAGTAGAAGAAATACTTCGAAATCCGGATAAAGAACGACGTGAGCAATTGTTGGGAATCGTGGCAAAAGGAGATATTATTGGGAATGCCTTTACGGAAATTTCATCAAAAAATGTTGGTCATTTGATTTTTGAAACAACTTTGACTCAAGATGGCGAAGGGTACCGATTAAACGGTACGAAATATTTTAGCACCGGTACCATATATTCCGACTGGGTAATCGTTATGGCATCAACCCCTGAAGGAAAACCTGTTTCCGCGTTTATTCCGACAAATCGTGATGGCGTCATCATTGAAGATGACTGGGATGGTATCGGACAAAAATTAACAGGAAGCGGTACAACACGCTTAAACAATGTATATGTCAATCGAGAAGAAGTAACATTTATTGATGAGACGAAGACGCCTTTCAATTCATTTTTACAGCTCTATCTGCAAGGAGTGATAGCGGGTATTTTGCGGAATGTGGTGACAGACGCTAAAGCTTTAGTTCATGGAAGATCCAGAACCTTTACTTTTGCATCGGCAGATACGCCAGCGGCTGATCCGCTGCTTCAGCAAATTATTGGGCAGCTTTCAAGCAGCGCGTTTGCCGCAGAAGCACTTGTGCTGGCTGCCGCAGATGCATTAGACATAGCAGTGAATGAGGCGGTTAATGGAGAAATAGACTTTGATTTAAGTCATGAGGCTTCCCTGCGAGCTGCTCAGGCGAAAGTTATTATCGATCACCTTGCATTACAAGCAGCTACACTTCTCTTTGAGGTTGGCGGCGCTTCAGCTACGAGACAATCCAAGCATTTTGACCGCCACTGGCGCAATATTCGCACACTTGCTTCCCATAATCCGATAGCCTACAAAGCAAGAGCTATTGGCGATTATGTTGTGAATGGTACGAAGCTTCCGATAAGAGAGGTTTACTTCTAAGGATTTTATTGGAGGATGCACAATGGATTTTAACGCAAGCAATCAGACGATTCGAAATGAACGAGATGCAAGGCTCGTAGAATATGCGGAGCGCATTGCAGAGAAAATTCGACAGACAGCTGATAAATATGATGAAACAGGAGAATTTCCGTTTGAGCATATCGAAATCCTGAAAAAAGAGGGGTATCATAAGCTAACAATCCCTAAAGAATATGGCGGTGAAGAACTTTCATTATATGAAATTTTGCTTGTACAAGAACGATTAGCGAAAGCCTGTGGTTCTACGGCACTGGCGATAGGATGGCATTTAATGGCATTCTTTAGCCTTAGGGATTTCCGGTCTTGGAAAGAAGAAATTTTTGCGAAAATATGCAGAGAGGCCGTTGAGGAAGGTTCATTATTAAATGTTTTTGTCACGGAGCGGACATCAGGCAATATTGTAAGAGGCGGAACCCCATCAACAATTGCGAGAAAAACGAAAGACGGATATATCATTTCAGGAAGAAAGGCATTTGCAACATTGGCGCCAATTGTGTCGCATTTTACGATTTTGGCATATGTCGAAGAAGAAGATAAAACGGCCGAATTTTTTATTAAAAAAAATGATTCGGTACAATTGATAGATACATGGAATGTTTTGGGAATGAGAGCAACAGGCAGCCATGATATCGAACTGCATGATGTGTTTGTGCCGGAAGAGGCGTTATTGTCTTACATTGACAAGGGGAAGAACAACCGCTTTAAGGGCAACAGCAGTGCCTACACGCTGCAGTTGCCAGCCATTTATTTAGGGATTGCGATTGCTGCCAGAGATTTTATATTAAAGTACGCGGCTGAGAAATTTTCACCAAGTCTAGGAGATGTTATTCTAGAGGCGCCGCATGTTCAGGATAAAATTGGAGAAATCGAAATTTTAATCGCTGTATCAAGATACCTGTTATACGGTTTAGCTGAAAAATGGGACCGAAATTTACATGTTCGAGATAAGTTAAGCAATGAAGTCTCTATTACAAAATATACAGTATGTAATAATGCGATCAAAATAGTAGAGCTGGCTATGAGAATCGCAGGCGGTCATTCGTTATCGAAAGATTTGCCATTAGAAAGATATTTTAGGGATGTTCAGTGTGGTTTATATAATCCTCCTTTAAATGACATGGTCGTGAGTCAAGTTTCGAAATCCGTGATTGAAGAATATCGAAATAGCTTGAAAGAAGTGCAATTTAAATAGGAGGATGCTGGAGACTGTGGGAGCATTTTCTGCTGCTGAGCAGAAAAGTTCATAATATTTGCTGACTGGAACACCAGAGGCCTTAATTTCATGAAAAATGAAATTAAGGCCTTTCTTTTTCACAATATGACAAGGAAAAAAATTTTTTGCATTGCACAAATGTGTCAAAGTATTATGGTTCATCGCCATTTTTCCAAGTTAAACAAATTAAATTAAACATAAAGAGTTAAGATGGGAGAAGCACCATCCCCAAACACTCGAGTAGTTCCCGCATTAAACGTTTTGAACAAAGGGGATATTGTATATAGATCTAGATAAATTTTCGGTTGGTGGAGGAAATTGATGATTAGGCTAGAGAGAGTTAGTAAAATATACGAGTCTGGTGGGAAAAAAGTAGAAGCTGTAAAAGATGTTTCGCTTCACATTAAAAAAGGCGACATTTTTGGAATCATCGGCTTTAGCGGAGCCGGAAAAAGTACACTGCTTAGGTTAGTGAATTTACTCGAACGTCCGACAAAAGGAAATATTATAGTCGATAATTATGATTTGAATTCCATATCTTCGAAAGATCTGCGGCAATTAAGAAGAAAAATTGGAATGATTTTTCAAACATTTAATCTATTTAATTCTCGCACGGTATATGGCAATATTGCTTACCCTTTAAAATTGGAGAAAAAATCGAAGGAGGAAATCCACCAACGAGTTACAGAGCTATTACAATTTGTTGGTCTTGAAGACAAAGCTGACAAATTTCCAGAACAGTTGTCTGGAGGTCAAAAACAAAGAGTAGGGATTGCACGAGCGCTTGCAACTTCACCAGACATTCTGTTATGTGATGAGGCTACCTCGGCTTTAGATCCAGAAACCACTAATGAAATATTAAATCTATTGAAAAAAGTGAATGAAGAATTCAATATTACGATTTTATTAATAACACATGAAATGAACGTGATTCGAAAAATTTGCAATCGCGTAGCGGTTATGGAAAACGGGAGAATCATTGAAGAGGGTGAGGTTTTTAATATATTTTCAAATCCTCAAGAAAAAACGACGAAAAATTTTATCAGTTCGGTTGTAAATGAAAAATTATCTTCGAGCTTGCTTGAAAAGTTAAGGAAGGATCATGAAAGAAAGCTTTATCGAATTGTATTTTCAGGAGACACTGCGAGTCAACCTATATTATCGACATTAACAGCTAAACATAATATTCACTTTAATATCATTTACGGAAGCATCAATGAACTTCAAAATCAATTGTTTGGCAATTTAATCGTGGAATTCATTGGAGCTGATTCTCAAATTGAAGAAGTATTAAAAGAGTTGACAGAGATAGTTGAAGTAAGGGAGGTCACAAACGGTGAAAGTTGATTGGACGACGTTTTGGCCTAGAATACTTCAAGCAACAGGTGAAACGATTACAATGGTCATTTTCACATTGATTTTTGCTAGTATTTTAGGAATTATCATGGGACTACTGCTATTTGTCACCCGTAAAGGCAATATTTTAGAAAATAGATTCATCTTTTCATTTTTGAATTTATTAATCAATATTATTCGACCTATACCGTTCATCATATTTTTAGTTGCCATCAGTCCGCTTACGCGATTCGTTGTGGGAACTACAATTGGAACGACAGCGGCTATTTTTCCGATGACCATTGCTGCAGCTTTTGCCATTGCCAGGGTGGTAGAAAATAATTTAGTCTCAATTGATCCAGGTATTATCGAGGCTGCAAAGGCGATGGGGGCATCACCCATTCAAATAATATTTGGGGTACTAATCCCCGAAGCATTAGGGCCTTTAATTTTAGGAATTACATTTATCACCGTAGGACTTATTGATTTTTCCGCCATGGCTGGAACGGTCGGCGGAGGGGGCCTTGGGGATCTTGCGATGACATATGGTTATCAGCGGTTTGATACATCCGTCATGATTGTTACGGTTGTCATATTAATTATTCTTGTTCAAATTGCTCAATTTATTGGCAACATGCTTTCACGTTTCTTTTTACGCAGATAGATCAATCATATATTAGGGGGATTATTATTTTATGAAAATCAAACTATTCCATTTACTAGTAACAATTTTGGTGATTGGCCTCTTGGCAGGCTGCAACAGCAATTCAGCATCTGGTGATAAAAAAGAAAAAGTCGTTACTGTTAAGGTGGGGATTACCGGATCAGATGGACAGTATTGGGACATCATTAAGAAAAAAGCGTTAGAAAAAAATATTAAGGTAGAATATGTCGAATTTTCCGATTATGTGCTGCCAAATACTGCACTTGTCAATGGCGAGGTAGATGTGAACGCCTTCCAGCATCTTGCATTTTTAAGTCAATTTATCGCGGAAAATAATGTGAATATTGTGCCGATTGGCTCAACTGTTGTTGCTCCTTTAGGATTGTATTCGGAAAAATATAAAGATGTATCCGAGATCCCAAATGGTTCAAAAATTGCGGTTCCAAATGATCCGGCTAATTTAGGCAGAGGGCTAAAGGTTCTGCAGCAAGCTGGATTAATTGAGTTAAGGGAAGATGTCGGTCTTTATCCAACAGTAAAAGATATCGTTAAAAATCCAAAAAATATTGAAATAGTAGAAGTCGTTGCCCAACAGACTCCTAGAGTGCTGCCTGATGTAGCCGCATCTATTATCAATGGCGGAATAGCTGGTCAAGCCGGTTACACTTTAGCAGATGCCATTTTTCATGATGATCCAAACAGCAAAGATACACTGCCGTATGTTAACGTTTTTGCCACTTTAGAAAAGAATAAAGACAATGAGGCATATAAGACCATTGCGGAAATTTATCAGACAGAAGAAGTAGCTAAAGCAGTAGAAGAAGATACGAAGGGTGCAAGCATTGTCACAAAGGTGCCAGTACCAGAACTGCAAAAAGAATTAGAACGCTTAGTTGAAAATATAAAACAAGGAAAAGAATAACATAAGAAAGGAATTGTTTATTTGCGAGCAAGGCTGCATTTGAATTTGATGACAATCGACTGATAGAATCGGAATTTGTACTTTTGAAAAGATGCTGGAGTGAGAAATATGGCAAAGCAGATAATATTAAATCTTTTTGATATGGCAGGAGCTATGCATAATTCTCACGGATTATGGAAGCATCCTCAAAATAAACGTCATCTTTATTATAATGATCTACATTATTGGATTGAGTTAGGGAAATTGTTGGAAAAAGGGAAGTTTGACACCATTTTCTTTGCAGATGTAGCAGGAGTGTATGATGTCTATCAAAATAGTAAAGATGCTGCGATTCGAGACGGCGTTCAAGTTCCGCTAAATGATCCGGCCTTTATTGTACCAGCGGTGGCAGCTGTTACAGAGCATTTGTCATTTGTAGTAACGGTCAGCACAACGTATGAACATCCGTTTTCAAATGCACGTCGTTTTTCCACATTAGATCACTTTACAAACGGCAGAATTGGCTGGAATGTTGTCACCTCATATTTGCCAAATGCTGCGCAAAACTACGGCCATAAAGAAATTGTTAAACATGACGAGCGTTATGATATTGCCGATGAATTTATGGAGGTTTCCTATAAGCTTTGGGAAGGCAGCTGGGAGGAGCATGCGTTTGTTGGCGATGCGGAAAATGAAATTTTATTTGATCCCGAAAAGGTTCATGAAATAAACCATAATGGGCGATATTTCAGCGTAAAAGGCCCGCATTTAACATATCCTTCTGCACAGCGGACACCTGTTATTTTTCAGGCAGGTTCTTCTGAACGCGGCAGAGATTTCGCCGCCAAGCATGCAGAGTGTGTGTTTGTTGGCGGGTCGACGCCCGAAAAATTAAGATTTTATATTCAAGATATTAAAGAACGGGCTGAAAAATACGGACGGAATCCTGATAATATTAAAGCATTTACGTTTTTAAATGTCATTGTGGCAGAAACGACAGAAGAAGCTGAATTAAAATATGAGGAATACAATCGATTGTGGAGTGCTGAAGCGGCAAAAGCTCAATATAGCGGTTCAACAGGCTATGATTTATCTAAATATGAAGATAAAGACGCTTTTTTTGAATATAAGCATACGGAACATGGTCAGTCTCGAGCTGCTTCATTAACGAAAGATGCGCCAAGAAAATTAACTGTTCGAGAAGTGTTAAACAAGTTTGAAACGATCGGAAGGAGTAATGTATTAGTCGGCAATCCCGTTGAAATAGCTGACAGCATTCAATTCCAGATCGAACAAACTGGAATCGACGGGTATAATCTTGCACATCTTATAACGCCTGGAAGCATTGAAGAGTTCATTCATTTCGTTGTTCCGGAGCTGCAAAAACGTGGAATCTATAAAAAAGAATACGAGAAAGGAACACTGAGGGAGAAGCTGTTTGGTACAGGGAAAAAGCTGCTGCCAGATGATCATACAGGTGCAAAATATCGGAATTTTTAACAATTTTAAAGTTTGCTTCTCCTTCAGCTCATAATGTTGGAGGTAATAATGGAATTTCGTACAGTTGGAAGGACAGGCATTCATGTTTCAAATTTATGCTTTGGAACAATGTCATTCGGCGGCATTGCAGATGAAGAAACTTCCATTATGATGTATAAGCAATGTCGAGAAGCCGGGATAAACTTTTTTGATACAGCGAATGTTTATAATGATGGACGTGCTGAAGAAATTCTTGGAAAGTGTATTGCCGGTCATCGAGATGAGATTGTTTTAACCTCTAAAGCAGGCTTGCCTACAGGCAAAGATTTAAATAGCGGCGGTTTATCGAGAAGAAATCTTTTTTTATCAGTTGAACAAAGTTTAAAAAGATTGGGCACTGATCGGATTGAATTTTATTTTGTTCATCTGTTTGACGAGTATACAGATATTGAAGAAGTCGTTAGAGCTTTAGATGATTTACAAAAACAAGGGAAGATTTTATTCCCCGCTGTAAGTAACTGGGCTGCCTGGCAAATTGCAAAAGCTCTAGGAATATCTGAAAGAAAACAGCTAGCACGATTTGAGTTAATTCAACCGATGTATAATCTCGTAAAACGGCAAGCGGAGGTAGAAATTTTTCCGTTAGCTCAATCAGAGCAATTAGGTGCCATAACTTACAGTCCGCTCGGCGGAGGCTTATTAACCGGAAAATATAACAGTACAAACAAGCCGGAGCAAGGAAGATTAGTAGAACAAAAGAATTATGAGAAAAGATATAGTCATCAGTATTATTTTACTGTTGCACATCAATTTACGGAGCTGGCGAAACAATTTGGATATCATCCTGCTTCTTTAGCAGTTTCATGGGTATTACATCATCCTGCTGTAACTGCTCCAATTATAGGAGCGCGTAATCCGGAACAACTGGCCCTATCGATTGCTGGGGCAGAAATCCCTTTAACTGCCAGTGAAAGAGAACAGATATCCGCATTGTCAGATGAGCCTCCATTACCAACGGATCATAGTCCAGATGAGGATTTATTTAGCAAATATAGAAAGTAATCCAGAGGAAACGGTGCTAGTGTTTTAAAAATCTAGCATAAGAATCGATTTCACACTTTGACAAATTTGAAATCAGAGAATGGTTATGCTGTCTTTTCCTTTAATGGCAATTTGTGAAAAGCTGTTGGAGCAATCTTTTCTTACGGGATGGTGGACTTAAGTATTCTAATGATGAACATCAGAGCTTGGTAAATGGACATCCATTTCCTGAATCAAAACAATCGTGGTGTAAGCTGCGGTGTAAAACAAACGGATTGATGAAACAGTTGAACGTTTGAACTTTCACATTATTTTTTGCGGTAATACGCGAAAAAGATGTGGTTGGTAAATTTAAAAAACAAAACAGGAGTGTTTGATGAATGTCAAGCCAAAAACCATTAAATCAAAGGATTAACTTCAAAAATAAAGATGAATCAAATTCTCTAACTTTTACCAGCCCAGTAAAAGTTGATTCACCAGAATTAGAATACTTAATTGCTGCAATTGCAGAAGATGCTGAAAAACGCAGAAGTACTGGGAGTAAAGATCATCCATATTATGCCTTTGATTTAATCCGAAAATCTCGATTGGGTGCATTGCGATTACCTGTTGAACTTGGCGGCAGCGGTGCAAATATTCGTGATCTTTTTCAAATTTTAATACGTTTAGCGGAAGCTGATCCAGATGTCGCACACAGCCTTCGTTCACACTTTTCCCAAGTGGAGAAATTTTTGCTGCTTACGGATGAAAAACTCCGTGAAAAGTGGCTGCAAAGAGTAGCCAATGGAGAAATCATCGGCAATGCTTCTGCTGAAATTTCATCCAATAATGCTGGAAATTTGGTTTTTGAAACAACTTTATCACCGGATGGTGAAGGCTTCCTATTGAATGGCAAAAAATACTTTAGTACCGGCACACTGTATGCAGACTGGGTAGTTGTTACGGCATCAACTCATGAAGGAAGGTCTGCATCGGTAATAATTCCGACAAATCGTGAAGGTGTCATCATTGAAGATGACTGGGACGGCATCGGACAAAAATGGACAGGAAGCGGTACTACACGTCTTCACAATGTGTATGTCAATCAAGATGAAATAACATATATTGATGGCTCCAAAACGCCTTTCAACTCTTTTCTGCAGCTCTATTTGCATGGAGTGATAGCAGGCATCTTGCGGAATGTGGTGACAGACGCTAAAGCTTTAGTTCATGGAAGATCACGGACATTCAGTTTTGCTGCTGCGGATACACCTCGACAAGATCCGCAACTTCAGCATGTCATTGGACAGCTCTCAAGCAGCGCGTTTACCGCAGAAACTATTGTCCTAGCTGCCGCAGATGCAATTGATGCTGCTCTGAAAACAGCAGTTAATGGAGTGATCGATTATTCTCTGAGCCATGAAGCTTCCCTGCGAGCTGCACAGGCCAAGGTTATTATAGATCAACTTGCCTTACAGGCCTCGACGCTTCTTTTTGAGGTTGGAGGGGCATCCGCAACGAGACAATCAAAACATCTTGACCGTCACTGGCGTAATATTCGCACTCTTGCTTCGCATAATCCAACAGTTTACAAAGCTAGAGCTATTGGCGACTACGTCGTGAACAGTACAGATCTTCCAATAAGAGAGGTTTACTTTTAAGGATGTTTTAAAAATTTTATATATAAAAAGGAGCGTTTAAAAATGAGTAACTATGAAACAATTAACAAAAAGTATTCAAGAGCATTTATTGAGGAAATTAGGGAGAAAGTTAAGCCAATTATTGAAGAAGTCATTAAACCAAGCGCTGAACGAATTGACAAGAGTGGGGAGTTCCCGCGTGAAAGTTTGTTAGCCCTTGCGAAAGAAGGATGGAATTCAGTAACATTTTCTGAAAAATGGGGAGGATTAGATTTAGGATATTTAGGATTTTCCATCGTGGCTGAAGAAATCGGGAAAGTTGATGCGTCAACAGCTTTAGTATATGCCATGCATGTTGGAGCAGCACAAGTAATTGTTTTATATGGAAACGATGATCAAAAGAAACGGTGGCTGCTCCCTATCAGAGATGGTGCGATCGGAACCTTTGCTGTTAGTGAAAAAGCTACAAGAGGTCATGTATGGTTTAGCTTAAGCCAGGCTGAGCGCGATGGCAGCGATTATATCATTAATGCTGAAAAATCCTTTACGACAAGCGGAGGCCAAGCAGATTTTTATATTTTGCAAACGAGAACACCTGATTCTGACGACCCTAGTAACATTAGCTTCTTTATCGTTGACGGCCATAATGACGGTATAGTTGCAAAGCCATGGAATGCATTAGGTGTAAGAGGAAGCCACAGTGGTCCAATTACGTTTAACAATATAAAAGTAAGCGGCCGCGATCTAGTGGGATACGAAGGGTTAGGAAGAGAAATCATGGATGAAGGCGCAAACCCTATTTATATACTGGGTATTGCATCTGTTTGGCTCGGTGTTGCCCAAGGTGCACTAGAACTGGCTGTTAAACATGTTAAGAACGCAGTTAACAAAGGATTTAATAATAGTTTGGCTGACCATCAAGTCATTCGTGAAAAATTGGCAGAAGTGAAAATAAGAATTGCAGGTTTAAAAGCATGGCAGATAGATTTAGCAAGACATTATGATGAATTGCTGGCAGAAGGGCAACCTATAAGCTCATTGGCATCCGAAGTCATAGAATTTAAAGTGAAAGCATCCGAAACAGCAGATTTTGCTGCACGAATTGCGATGGATGTAGCGGGCGGTTATGGCTATATTGAAGGACCTTTTGAACGGCTTTACCGCGATGCCCGGGCAGGAATCCCAATGGCTCCATCTAATAATATCGCCCGCGACCAAGTGGCAAAAATTTTATTAGAATTGCCGTTGAATCTTTGGAATGAGAATGAAAGAAAATAAACCAAACCAGCAATGCATTTTTATTTGGAGTCTGAAATCTGTAAGAACTTTACTGCCTATTTAGGATAATGATGAATAGATGAGTCGGTAGGTCAATTGTCTGTAACGCTGTTAGAATAATTATGAATTAATGAATAAATGACCAATTGCTCAGAAAATCTGTTGTTTTTTACAATGTTTTAAAGACTTATTTTGCCAAACTTTAAAAACTCTAGATATAACCATTTCGATGAACTATATGAATAAGCCTCACACTTCTTTTTTATAGTAGGTGTGAGGTTTTATTTTGTGAAAAAAAGAGGACATTCGCAATTTTAAGTGGCTGATCATTTACAAGGGAAGTAGACGAGAGTTTTGCCTGTCAGGGAAGCGTATAACAAACAACATCTCAACTTTAAAACAGAAGAAGCATTGAAAACTGAAAGCGCGAGACTTAAAAGTGTTTTTTCAACGTTTATGGGAAAAGACAGATTTTCACGTTAGACGTCAATGAACCATAAAAAATCAAAAAGCATTTTTCACTGTGAGAAGTTGTGCGGCAGGCAAATTCCTTGTAATACCATTGAACAGTTTTTTACAATCCTTATAAGGAGAGTTTAAAAGGAGTTGAAAAAATGACGAATTCTCAGAAAAAAAGATTGGAAGAGATTGAATTCTCAGTTTTGGATTTGGCTCCTGTTTTATTAGGGAAAACGCCGGCTGACACATTCAAAAACAGTTTAGACCTTGCGCAAAATGTTGAACGATTTGGATATAAACGTTATTGGCTTGCAGAGCACCATAATATGGAGGGCATCGCAAGCTCAGCTACTTCTGTATTAATAGGCTATATTGCAGGAGGTACGAAAACGATTCGTGTAGGATCTGGAGGCGTCATGCTTCCGAACCATGCTCCTCTTGTGATTGCTGAACAATTCGGGACATTAGAGTCGTTGTATCCAGGTCGAATTGATTTAGGGATAGGACGTGCTCCTGGAACAGATCAGGTGACATCCATGGCATTGCGAAGAAATTTACATGGGTCAGTATCAGAATTTCCAAACGACGTCCAAGAACTCATCAATTATTTTGCTCCGAAAGAGAAGCGGAAAGGATATGTACGCGCAGTTCCTGGTGAGGGATTAAATGTTCCTGTTTGGCTGCTTGGATCAAGTACGTATAGCGCTCAGCTTGCAGCAAAGCTTGGACTTCCTTTTGGGTTTGCAAGCCATTTTGCACCGAATCACTTATATGAAGCACTGAAAATATATCGTGACCAGTTCCAGCCGTCAGAACATTTGAAGGAGCCGTATGCGTTGGCGTGTGTGAATGTCGTGGCAGCAGATACCGATGAAGAGGCGAAGTATCTTGCAACCAGCTTGTATCAAATGTTTTTGGGCGTGATCCGAGGAACTTCTAGATTGTTGCAGCCTCCTGTTGAAAGCATGGATGGAGAATGGAATGAATTTGAAAAAGAAGCGGTACGCCATCAGCTTTATTTTTCGTTTGTTGGATCTAAGCAAACAATAAAAGAGAAGCTTCAAAAATTTTTGGATGACACTCAGGTAGACGAAATAATGGTTGTTTCATATATATACGACCATTCGGCTCGCGTGCATTCGTACCGTATTTTATCTGAGATAAAGAATGAAATGTAGTTCTTTTATTTTAAATATGTTATTTTCGGCAACTATCATTACTGTTTAACTTTTTCAGTTCGGGAAGAGATCTGAGCAGCGGCAGACTCTTTTTTCAGAAAAGTTTTTTGCATTTTTTTATGTGATCATAAAAGCAACGATGTTTTTGAATTGCGGATGATCGAAACAGGCTATCGGCTTTGAACTGTCCCTGTCAAGTAGACAGTGGAAATAACAAAAATCATCTAAGCGGCTTCGGCCCTAAATTCCATAGGGCTGAGGCCGTTTAAGCGTTTTTGGGTCGATCATGATTATAAAATAGGATGTACTCTTCGATTCCTTGACAAAGCTTTGAATCGGCTACACTTAACTGGACAATAAAATTAAGGTCAAGTAGACTAAACACCAAATTTGGGTATACTGCTTATTAAACATAAAGGATCCGTACTAGAAACTTTACGTGGAGTGGCGGGGATGCTAGCCTTGTCGGCGAGACAGATGAACACATCATCTGACTTCCTGGCTGGGAAAGCATGCCCGCAGAGGCTCCATGTCAAGTTTCGTCGCAAACCCACTGTTTTGGTGGTCTACTTCAACACTACCACAGTTAAGGAGAGTTTAAAAATGAGAAACAGACGAACATTCACTGTAGAATTCAAGGCTCAAATGGTCAAGCTTTATGAAAATGGGAAACCAAGAAAAGATATTATTCGTGAATATGATTTAACGCCTTCAGCCTTGGACAAATGGATCAAACAAAGCCAAACATCCGGTTCATTTAAGGAAAAGGACAATCGTTCTCCAGAAGAAAATGAATTGATCCAGCTTCGAAAAGAAAACAAGCGTTTATTGATGGAGAATGATATTTTAAAGCAAGCCGCGCTGATACTAGGACAAAAGTAAATGTGATCAAGAATAACAGACACAAATACTCGATATCAGCAATGTGCGATGTCCTACAACTTCCAAGAAGCACCTATTATTACGAAGCAAAAGAAAAAAGTAATGCAGAAGATAAACTGACAGCCGCCATTCTGGAAATTTTCCAGAAAAGCCGAAAAAACTATGGTACACGTAAAATCAAACATGAATTAGAGAAGCTTGGTATGATTGCCTCAAGACGAAGAATTGGCAGAATCATGAAAGAAAACGGGCTAGTATCAAATTATACGGTTGCCCAGTTTAAACCTCATGTAGATAAATGCAATGAATCAAAAGTTGAAAATGTGTTAAAACGAGAATTTGATCAACAAAAAGAATGAACAGTTGTGGTTAGTGACTTAACATACGTTAGAGTAGAAAAAAGCTGGCATTACATCTGTTTATTTGTCGATCTTTATAATCGAGAAATTATTGGTCATAGTGCAGGCCCAAACAAAAATGCCCAGCTAGTCTACCAAGCTTTATCGACCGTGAAAGCAGATTTACGGCAAATTCAATGATTCCACACAGACAGAGGCAATGAATTCAAGAACAAGACAATTGATGAAGCTCTAGATACTTTTCAGATTAATCGGTCGTTAAGCATGAAGGGCTGCCCCTATGACAACACAGTAGCTGAAGCAACCTTTAAAATTATCAAAACAGAATTTGTTAAGGGTAGATATTTCGAAAATTTAGACCAATTGAAACTGGAATTAGATGATTATGTTCATTGGTTTAATCATATTAGAATACATGGAACACTTGGGTATTTAAGCCCGGTGGAGTACAAAGAGAAACACCTCAAAAAAATTGTCTAGTTTAGTGTTGACATACCAGCATATGCGTACCGGAAAATGTGACAGATAAGATAAAAAATCTGAAGGACAGTCATGATACGGATCCAGTATCTTGTTCTGACATCAGATCATCTTTGAGATAATGGAATTTGCTTCTTATCTTTCGATTCAATACATACATAATTATCAATTATGTTGTGTCATTGGACGAGTTTATTACTACGATCAACTGAATTCGGGTCAAATTGTCCAGATTATTGCCTTCAGATTGTAGCCACTTGTGAAAATTGGTTATAAGACGTACTAATCCTCAACCGTTTTTCCCGTTTTCCTTTTTCAAGAAGATACGCTCTAAAACCATCGAGTTCTACGTCACTTTTTTTCACCGTTAGGCCCCTCCTTTTCCTACATTTTTTTCACCTATTAGGGGTGGATGTAGCGAAGACCCCCCATTCATTTAATAACAAATGTTCCTCACATTAGTTCCATATTTTTAGTAAAATTAATAAAAGCTTTAATTAAAGGTATTTTTAAGGATTCTTTGCGATAGATTATCCATGAATTTCTCATTATCGGTTCTCCACGTCTAGTTCTCAATTGAATACGATACAAGTCTTCATTGTTACTTAATACAATGGAAGGAATGATCGCATATCCAAGTCCACTTAATACCATCTCTTTACAAGTTTCCATGTTATCTACTTCCATTGTAATAGTCGGCGGTTCGGAGAAATTCTCCTTCCACCAATTATCAAACACATTTTCTAAAGACAAATCTGTTTTGTAAATGATTCTTGGCAAATTTGGCAGTTCATCCAGCGAAATTTCTCTTTTTGATACGATCCAAATATTTTCCGTCATGATTAAATGTTTTTCTTCCGGCCATTTATAATCTCCTCTAATAAAGCCAACATGTACATCCCGCTTATATACGGAATTTACTAATTCCGAACTCCTACTTGAAGTTACTTTGAATTCTACATCGGGATATTTAGCATGGAAATTTTTTAGAATATTAGGAAGTTTATAACGCGCCATACTGCTAGCAGTACCTATCTTTAGAGTACCTGAGATTTTATTTTCCATGCTTAATAAAAACTCTTTTGTTTGTTGCAATTGACGCAACATATCTTTTGCGTATTTTACCAGATACTCGCCTTGTGAGGTAAATTCTACACCTCTTCTTCCTCTGTGTAAAATTGTAATTCCAAACTCCTTCTCTAATTGTTGTATCCGATAACTTAATGATGGCTGCGATACATATAAGATTTCAGCTGTTTTCGTTATATTTTGTTGATCATAAAGAGTTTGTAATAAAACCCAATCTTTTTCTTCCATATACACCTACCCCCACAAACGATTCTTGCATACTATTTTATAGGCAATGATCCTTAGGAATCAATTTTTTTTATTGATTTAAATTAAATAAATGTATTTTTCTTATCGCAAAAAACGTGCTAACTTTTATTTATCAGGCGGTATCAGAAACAAAATGGAGGAAGTTCAAATGTATGATTATGGTCAGAACTATAAAATTCCAACTGTTATTATGAGAGGTGGAACTAGCAAAGGATTGATATTAAGAAGGGTGGATCTCCCTTCAAATCAAATTTTGCGAGATGAAGTAATTTTAAGAATTTATGGTAGTCCTGACCCCAATCAGATTGATGGACTCGGAGGCGGGACATCTTTATCCAGCAAACTTGCAATTGTAGGTCCTCCATCACATCCTAAGGCCCATATTGATTATACATTTGGCCAGGTTAGCCTTGAAAAAAAGTTCATCGATTATAACGTTACTTGCGGTAATTTCGTGACAGCTGTCGCCCTTTATGCAGCAGAAGAAGGTTATGTTCCTTTAAAGGATCCTGTAACATACGTCAATATATACAATACAAATACGAAAAAAATAATTGTTGCGGAAATACCGGTTAAAAACGGACAAATACAATATAATGGTGATTTTGTAATTGATGGAGTTCCAGGTTCGTCATCTAGAATTATGATAAACTTTTTAGATTCCTGGGGAACTTTTACAGGAAAAACATTACCGACAAGTAACCCAATAGACACTGTACGGTTAATGGATGGACGTAAATTTGAAGTAAGTATTGTTGATTGTGTCAACGTAGTGGTTATGGTGAAGGCGCAAGATTTTGGGCTTCAAGGTATTGAACTTAATAATGAGATTAATGCAAATAGAGAGCTTTTACATGTATTAGAAGAAATTCGAATAGAATCTGGTATCATGATTGGGCTCATCAAGGAAGAAGATAGAGAGAACATTAATCAAACTACTCATGCACTCCCGAAGATTGCCATGGTATCTGCGCCAAGTGAGTATATGACAAATGACCATAAGTTTATAAAAAAAGAAGAAATCGATATTGTTGCGCGTTATATTTCAATGGGATCATTGCATAGAGCTTATGCTGTTAGTGGAGCAATTGCTCTTTCTGCTGCATCAAAAATTCCAGGGACCATCCCAAATCAGCTCGTTTCTTCAGTGGGATCTGGTATTAGGATCGGACACCCTTCAGGAGTTTTATATGTTGAAACAACAGTTGAGAGGGAGGGAGACAATTGGATTGTCTCCAGAGCTGCTATCGGAAGGACAGCAAGAAGGTTGATGGAAGGTTACGCTTATATTCCAGTATCTGTTTTACAAAAAAGTTAAGAAACGCACACGAAAATGTGTGTGTTTCTTAACTAAGGTATAAATTCACTGTGTTTTTGAATGCAACTTCTTTTAAGAATTAAATACCCAAAAACTTTTTATCGCATTTTGAAAGCGTTACTAAAAGAAGGGGGCCAATTGTTATGTTACTTATTTTAGGTATTACAATGATTTTAGTCTTCACGTTTTTAATTATGTCAAAACGTATGTCACCAATCGCAGCATTGACACTTATACCAATTATATTTGCAGTAATCGGTGGTTTTGGTAAAGATGTTGGATCAATGATGTTAGAAGGAATTAAGCTGGTGGCATCTTCAGCTGCTTTATTGCTATTTGCAATTTTATTTTTTGGTATTTTGATAGATGCAGGTTTATTTGATCCACTTATTAAGAGAATATTGAAAATTGTTAAAGGAGACCCTGTAAAAATCGCTATAGGAACATCAATCCTCTCGTTGATTGTAGCTCTGGATGGCGACGGAACTACTACTTATATGATCACTGTTTCAGCTATGCTGCCTCTTTATAAAAGAATTGGTATGAATCCACTAGTATTAGCAACCGTTTCTATGCTGTCATTAAGTATTATGAGTGGCATGACCCCTTGGGGAGGACCAGCTACACGGGCAATTGCTGTTTTGGGACTTGATGGAACAGAATTCTTTGTCCCCCTTCTTCCAACAATGGTTGGGGGTGCTTTATGGGTAATTTTCACAGCTTTTATTTTAGGAAAAAAAGAACGTAAAAGGATAGGAGTTGTAGATATACAATATTCGTTAGTAAATGCGGAATTAACTTCGGCACAAGAACAAATGGATATAAAGCGTCCAAAACTATTGTGGGTAAATTTCTTCTTAGTTGTATCCATTATGATCATTCTCGTAATGGAATTGTTGCCATCGCCGGTTTTATTTCTGGTTGGTTTCGTAATAGCCTTGACAATTAACTATCCCAACCTAGAAGAGCAAAAGGAACGTATATTAGCACATGCAGGAAATGCTTTAACAGTAGTTGTATTGGTTTTTGCAGCTGGCGTCTTCTCTGGAATTTTATCTGGTACCAAAATGGTTGATGCAATTGCTAAAACTTTAGTTGCAATTATTCCGGAATCTTTAGGTCCATTTTTCCCTACAATTGTAGCTATTACGAGTATGCCATTTACGTTTGTATTATCGAACGATGCGTATTATTTCGGGGTCCTTCCTATCCTTGCTAAGGCGGCTACTTCTTATGGAATTGATCCTGTAGAAATTGCTCGAGCTTCTATATTAGGACAACCTGTACATTTAATGAGCCCACTTGTGGCTTCAACCATTTTATTAGTAGGCATGGTTGGTACAGATATTGGAGAATTTCAGCGATTTACTTACAAATGGGCTATTTTGACATCATTAGTTATCACAGGTTTAGCGCTAATGACAGGAGCTCTTTCACTTATGTAAAATTCTTTTATTTATTAATAGTTTAAATTAAAAATTATAAATAGTAAAGACAAAGTCGATCTGCGCTCGATTTCGCAGAACTTGTTGAGATGTCTTTGTTCTATTATTAGGATTCCGAAAATTTTGCGAAGGAACCGGTTAAAAAGGCATGGCAATTGCACTTATCCAATTGGCAGCGAACTTACCGGAATCCGGAACTGGCGCTCTTGGCCGAGTGGAATGAGCACATTGAGCTACTCCACATTTTGTGTGAGCCTTAACTCTATGCGGTTGTGAATAGCAAGCATAATGTCCGTAACCAAACAATAAAAGGGGTGTAACGGGTGAGAGTACGTTATGAGATGATAAGCCCATGTCATGGAATCATTGTAAGTGTACAGAGTAGTAAGTTCTCCTATATCTATGAAGGGGAAAGTGTCTGTTTAATAAAAACAGAGAGCGATGTCGTTGAGATTACGGCCGATTGCAGTGGATGGATTGAAACACTTCATGTAAAACCGGGTGAGGTGGTCGCACCAGGGAGGGTGTTGGCCACTTTAGCAGAAAATGTTTCGTCTCTCCATTCAGGAAGTGATTGAACGAACGTATATTTTTTAATTTGGCTCTGGTCAAGGTATGAATATGAACATTACGATGGTTCAGCTTAGTGAGGGGAAATAAATCCCTTAAAATCCACACCCAGACTATTATTAAAGCATTGAATCATTTATAACCGATTCGAGCCACTGATGGAAGATGTCTATTATACGTTGAATCAAAAAGATGACTGGTTAGCAAGTTCGTTTAGTATTTTGGCAGATGGCATTGGCGGATGGGGTCTGGCGGGGATAGGCGCGGCTACGTTGTGCGGGGTCTGGATGGGGCCGGACAGGTTAGGTAAGGAAAAAAACAAAAAGAAGGAAGCGCGTATCCTCCTTCTTTTTTTCATACAGCTGCGTGACGCCATGCCGTCTGTCATCATCAATCAACTATAAAAAAGTAAGAGGCGGCTGTACGCCTCGTAGAGCGATTATTTAAGGTCGGCAAAGGGTAAGATACCCCCTCAAACGTACACATCATGATGTCCTTGTCCACCTGGATCGATTACACTTATCTTGACAAAAAAATAAGGTCATTTAAAACAAGGTCGGTTAAACTGACTGAAACCGGATAACGAGAATCAAAATGTTACTGTTGAGTCCAAAATTTTTTGCTCCCATCATCCTTCTTGCATGTTAGTACAAAAAGTACGATTGCCGCTGTTGGTTAATAAAAGAGACTATTAATCTTAATTAAATACAATACCGCCATCAATTATAACAGATTGACCTGTCATATAATCAGAATCCGAAGAAGCCAAATAAGAAACGAAATTTGCTACGTCTTCAGGCTCTTGTGTACAGCCTAACGCAATGCCTTCTGCAAATTTTTTAAATGCTTCACCTTTTTGCAAGCCCATATATTTAACCATAGCTGCATCAATCCGATCCCACATGCTGGTTCCGACAATACCAGAACTTGTCCATCTTTTTGTACTAAATCGATGATTCGTTTATTTAGCAGTTCAAAATGGGGGCGATTATGCAAAATTTCCCCCTCAAAAATACAAGAACGTGCAGCGTTATAAATCACCATATAACTTTTTCCCATACTGACATCAAAAGCAATGACGCTTTTCATATACATTCCTCCTGATTTTTATGTAGAAGTCTTCACTTCACCTTATCGATTCCCTTTTCTTATACACGATCTCAAGGATCCAACATACTGAAACCGATTCTTATAAGGGCAGTGAAGTAGGCCAGTTTTTCACTACGAACTCAAGGTTCTGGGGCTGTCACGACCTATTCTCCACTTCTACTATAAAAAAATAGTAGGGCTTGTCTAAAAAGTCCATAAAAACAGAGCGAATGGAGAAAACAATGAGTTTTTCCATTCGCTCTGTTTCCTTATTTTTGAAATTGGTTTGGGAATTTGCGGCCCATTTCAGTATGTTGTGGGCCATTGCCACAATCCCGAATTCTGTTCGGACTTTATGAAGCCCCCGTAACAGAAATCGAGTGAAACGCAAATTGCCCTTGATGTTACCGAACACACTTTCGACATCCACTTTACGCTTCGCATAAAGAGCTGCCTTTTGTTCGTCACCAAGAGCTGCTTTGGCTTTCGCTTTCATTTCTTCATAAATCGTGTTCCAATATACTCGACGATTTCCTTTGGCTTTCGTACACCCATTCTTCAACGGGCAATCCGTACAATCTTCACACTCGTACACTTTCAAATCTTGTATGTATCCAGATGCATTTTTTCTTTTTTGATAATACTTGAATACGACTTTCCGATTGTTCGGACAGATAAAGCAATCGTCTTCTTCGATGTATTTCCAGTTTTGTACTTTTGATAAATCCTTTTTAAACTTTTTACTTTGTTCCTTCAAATAGGTTTGGTATGGGGCTAATAATTCAAAACGAGGTTCTTTTTCTTCGCCAATCGCATATAAATAGTTTTCTTCACTCGCATATCCTGCATCGGCAATGACATACTTGAGTTTCTTTTCCTTCGGCATCGATTCCAATAACTTTTCCATAAATGGTTGGAAACAGCGAGTATCTCCTGGATTTTGATAAATTTCAAATCCCACGATAAATTGATGTTGTGTGGCGAGTTGAACATTATAACCCGCCTTGAGTTGGCCGTTTTTCATATGGTCCTCTTTCATTCGCATAAAAGTGGCCTCATGGTCGGTTTTCGAGTAGCTATTTCGTTCACCTAGAATCTGTTTTTGTACTTTGTATTTTCGTAATCGTGGAAGATAATCCGTTTGAATCGTTTTCAGTTGTTTGGTGAGTTGGGATTTTTTAGAGCGAAGTTCTTTTTTTCTTTCTTTGTCTTCTTCCTGTTTATAATCTTTTTCCAAAGCTTCTATTCTCTCAGAAAGTTGTGCCGATGATTTTTCTAATTCTTCTTCTAATTGTTCTTCTTTTAATTCCTCCAAGGCGATTTGGTGCGCTTCTTGTAGAAACGATTGAATTTTGGCTCGTAGTTTCTGATCATATTTTTCTACGGATTTTCGCCATACAAACGTATATTTGTTGGCATTCGCTTCTATTTTCGTACCATCCACAAAAATATGGTCGAGGTCGATAAGTCCTTGTTCTACTAGTTGAAGGACAAATTGTTCAAATACAGAATCCATCATGTTTGACATACGAACACTACGAAAATCATTTATTGTGCGATGGTCAGGGGTTTGCAATCCCGCCAACCACATCATCGGAAGATTTTCTTTCACCATTTGCGCTATTTTCCGACTTGAATAAACATTTTGAGTGTACGCATATAAAATCACTTTCAATAACATTTTAGGGTGATAGGGTGCACGACCCCCACCAACATAATGAGTATACAACACTTCATCCGGAATCGATTCCACCATTTCATCCACTAAACGGGCGACATGATTTTCAGGAATATACATTTCGATATCTAAAATGCTCATGACTTGACGATTGCAATAAGGTTGGAAAACTAGTTTTTTGCGTTTCTTATTCTTTTGAACCTCTATTTTTTGAATACCCTCTAGAGTCATTTCTAATTGCGTGTTATAATTTTCTTGAATAGTCATTTGATTATTCATAAGAAATCGTCCTTTCTGTAGAATGTTTTTTGGTCAATTTCATTCTATAAAAAAGGACGATTTTTTTGTACCCTAAAAACAGAAAAAAGGGCTGAGCCCAAGGTCGATTCAATCGACTTTTCGGACAGCCCCTACTAATCTTAGTATGTTTTTATATTTTAGAAACGTTGATATATCGATGTTTATGATTTTTTGTTTTCAATAGGGATTTGACTTTCTGGACAGCCTCACAAAATTTTAGTATGATGCGATTTTAGGAGAATTAAGGATCTTTTTATTTGATGAAACTAGGCAAAAACGTTGCGATTTCAGGAAATATTACAAGTATAATAGTGAAAATGATCATAGTAATGATAGCGGGTGTAACTCCTTTAAAAATTTTTTCGATTGGTACATCTTTCACAATTCCACTAATGATGTAAACGCTTAATCCTAAAGGAGGTGTCAAAACGCCAATATTTAAGACCATTACCATAATAATGCCAAACCAGAGCCCATCAAAGCCCAATTGGGTTACAATTGGATAAACGATAGGTAAAGTTAATACCATAATGGCTATTCCTTCTAAAAACATACCTAAGAAGAAATAGACAATTAAGATTAAGGACATGATTAAATAAGGTGATACATCTAACGAACCTACTAAAGATGTTAAAGTCATTGGAATTTGGCTGAGTGCTAGAAATTTTCCAAACAACGATGCGCCAATTAATATTAAGAAAAGCATAGCTGTTAATCGAAGGGTTTCGTCTAATGATGATTTTAAAGCGGCCCAGCTTAGTTTTTTTGAAAGCAAAGTGATTGCGAAGGCTCCCATAGCGCCGATTCCACCAGCTTCGCTAGGGGTAAACACGCCAAAATATATTCCGCCAATACTCAATATGAAAACTAATAAAAATGGCCAAATGCTTTTTAAAGAGCGGAGTTTTTCGCTTAGGTTTGCTTTCTGTTCTTTTCTTGGTGCGATAGAAGGATTTAGTCTCACTTGAATGTTAATCATGAGCATAAACAACAATGTCAAGAGGATCCCAGGTACAAGCCCTCCAATTAGTAATGGGCCGATTGGTTCAGATGTAAGGGCGCCGTACAATATTAATATAACGCTTGGTGGAATAAGAATCCCTAATGTTCCGCCAGCTGCAACCGCTGCGGTCGAGAAGGTTGTTTTATACTGATAACGTTTCATTTCTGGAATGGCAATTTTCGCTAATGTAGCGGTTGTTGCATTGCTCGATCCTGATATTGCTGCAAAAATGGAACTGGCACCGATGGTTGCTATAGCTAATCCGCCGCGAAAATGCCCAAGCCATTTATCGACGGCATTAAAAAGGTCTTTTCCAAGTCCTGTATTAGACATGAACATTCCCATTAAAATAAACAGCGGAATGACACTTAAACTATAATTATTTACTTGACCAAAAGCTGATGTCCCAAGCTGAGAGAGTCCAACCTCCCAACCTGACAATATACATATTCCTATAAACCCGACGAGAAATAACGATAAACCTACTGACACGCGCAATAAGATCAGTATTATTAACACGATAATTCCAATTAATCCTGTCATTTCTGGGCTCATGATTTCACCACCTTGATGAGAGATTTCAAAAGGTCAAGCAAAAATGTCAGCATAAAACAAAATGATCCGATAGCAGTAGTAAATACAAAAATGTATAAAGGTAATCCGAGATCGCCGCTTGTTTCATTACCTAATAAAATTCTGTTCCCGTATTGAAATAATTGCCAAGTTGTTAAAGCAATAAGAATAAATAAAATCAACGAGCTAATGGCATAAAGCACATGTTGTAGTGTTGCTGGCATTTTGTTTGTCAGAAAGTCGATTTCGATATGTTCTTTTTTCAATTGCGTCATACCTAAGCTGAAGAAAATAATGATTGCCAGAGACAAGCCAGTAATTTCATAAGTTCCGGTAATCGGTTTGTTGAAAAAATATCTTCCAATTACATCGACTGTTGTTAAAATCATGAGAAAAAACAACAAAATGCTGGAAATGGAGTGTAAGATATTATTCAACTTGTAAATCAGTCGATCTAACTTTTCAACCCAGTCGCTTTTTACAGACATAGGTTGTTCATGTGAAATTTCAGAGTCGACTGTGACAAGATTGCCTTTTTCTTCTGCGTTCATTCATTTTTCCCCCATAATAATTAATTGGATAAATATAATACCTGTGCACGTGTTTTGCTCAATTGAAAGTCTGTCATTCTATTCGTACACAGGTATTTCAAGTAAAATTAATTTCCTTTAATTAGTTCTACAGCCCGATCATAAATCTTTTGACTGTCAATTCCTTTATCTTTTACATCTGAAAGCCATTTTTTTGTGACAACTTCAGATGCTTTTTTAAACTTTTCCAATTCGCTGTCTGGCAGAGTAATAAATTCGGTACCTTTCTCTTTTGCTTCTTTTTCTGCAAGAGCTCTTTGGTTATCGAAGGCTTTACCTGATTTTTCAGCCATTGGAATACCAAGCAGCTCTTTCTCAATGAGTTTTTGGTCTTCCGGCGAAATTTTATTCCAGCTGTTCTTGTTCATGGCAACGTAATAAATGCTCGTATTGAAATTTCCAATAGTGACGTAATCAACTACATCAAATAAGTTGAAATCTTTAATTGCTGCAACAGGAAGTACACCGCCATCAATAACTCCTTTTTGCATTGCATCGTAAATTTCAGGTGCAGGCAGTGAGACAGGTGTAGCTCCCCAAGATTTGATCATTTCGCCAGCTTCTACAGAAGGCGTTCTCAGCTTCAAACCTTTTACGTCTTCAAAACTGCGGACCGCTTTTCCTTTTGTGATGATCGCATATGGATCAGCAGCATGTACCCATAACAGCTTTACATCAGAATATTCTTTTTGAATTTCTGGAAACTCATCATATAACTTTTGCGCAACAACACTTAATTCTGCACCACTTTTTCCGTCTGGAAGGAACGGCAATTGCAATACTGAATGGACAGGGAATTTACCTGCATTATACCCTTGTAAGCCCCATCCTGCGTCCATAATACCTGTGACAATATTATCGTATGTTTCTTTAGGTCCGCCTAATGCTCCGCCTGGATAAATTTTGAATTTCACTCGATTATTGGTTAATTTTGCAACTTCCTCACTGAAAGGTCTCATAGAATCTTTATCCTGTACGTGGTCAGGTGAGTTCATATGCCCCATCTTGAATTCAATTGATTTCCCTCCAGACTCGCCGGGTCCTTTAGATTCGTCAGACCCACCGGCGGAATTGGATGAACATCCGGAAAATATTAGCATGGCCAAAAGAACAAAAATGAAAAAGAACGAATATTTTTTTGCAGTGTGTTTCAACATCTTCCCCCCCTATAAACAGTAAACGCTTACAAATCAGAAAGTTTTAAATATTTTTGCATCAATAAACATATTATTTGATCATTTTTTATAAAACGATATCGTTTTTCTTATATATGAAACCACTAGCGTTGCATTAATTTAATTCGAAAATTCCGAATTGAAAAAAGTCCATAAAAAAATCCTTTATAATGGATGGTACAGGTGGTCCCTGTCCAAATCCAATATAAAGGATGAAGCCTATGGACAAGGATACACTATTTTCTTCATTTGGTAAATGGGTCACTCCTCTCAATTCTGTTAAATTTACACAAAGAATTGAAGAGATGAAACAAGATAAATATACGAAAAAATTAACCACAAAAGCGTATTTACTTTTGTTTTTGCATGCTCAACTTCAACAACGAGAAGGACTGCGCGCCATCGCCGATGATGCGTTACTGGATGATTTTCAGCGAGAATTAGGATTGACATCTATTAGTGCTTCACAACTTTCTCGAAAACATCGCCAAGTAAAACCCGAATGACTCGCAGAAATCTTTCTGGATTTAGTGAATCAAATCCGCCAGATGTCCACGAATTCCTCCAGTCAGGTGAGTGGCTTAAAAATCGTGGATTCTACGACCATTTCACTGAATCTGAAAAAATATCAATGGGCTACGTTTCGCAAAACGAAGTCGGGAATTAAGGTTCATTTACGACTGGTGTTTGTCAATGAAGATACGGTTTATCCGGAAAAAATGGTCATGACCCCAGCAGGGAACAATGATCGAACACAAATGGAACAACTGATCGACGAAACAGATGCCATGTACGTGTTTGATCGTGGTTATGTAGACTACGAAAAGTTCGATTATTACTGTGATAAAGGCCTCTTTTTCGCCTCCCGTCTGAAAAAGAATGCCTATGTTCGATTTCTTGAATCGTTCTCTGTCCCATCCAATTCCTCTATTTTATCTGATTCGATGGTGGTCATTGGGACACCACAAAAACGAACGGAAAATGTCTTTCGATTAATCGAAACATTCGATTCGGACGGGAATCGAATTCGAATCATTACGAACCGATTCGACCTAGATCCAGAAGAACTTGGTGATATCTATCGTTCTCGATGGGCCATTGAACTATTTTTTAAGTGGATTAAGCAACGTTTAACACTCAAACATCTTTATGGAACGAGTCCAGAAGCTGTAGAAAATCAGGTTTACTTAGCTCTGATTTCTTACTGTTTACTCATTCTTATTCAACTTGAAATGAAATCGAAACATTCTCTCACCCAGATTTATCGTTGGCTTCGCGTTTTTCTTTGGAAACCAAGTACCGTGTGGGTGGAACGAATTCAACGGGAATGAGTTGAAAAAAGTCGGCGAAGCGCAGTAGCCATGTAACAATAAAACAAATACATTTATTACCAAATGGATAGTGATCACCTTTAGTTGGTTACTGCCTTGTTTTTCGTTTATCATAAAATATTTTATTCAGAAAATTCTGCATAAAATGTTTTTATTTTTTATGCAACGCTACTGATATGAAACAATTGATAATTTTTAGTTCTTAACTTTTGGGGCTGCCGGCTGACTTACTTTCTCAAATGTGATCAGTGCGTTCCAGCTGCCGGAAGATTGGCCGTCTGCCCAATATTTCGGTTGGTCATCGTCTTCAAGCATGCTTAATAGCATGGCGAGATGTCTTCCTCCTGATTCTACCTTTGCCAGACGGGCGTATTGAGGAAGCATTTGATAGGCTGCATCATATTCTTTGTTTACTATATAACTAATGAATTGTTTATCTAGTGCATGTTCTGAAGCGGTCGGTTTATTGTGTCTGCCGCGGACTAAATTGTGGGAAAGTGCGCCGCTTGAAACAAATACAATTTTCTTTTCGCTTTCTTTTAATACTTTTGCAATCAGCTGTCCCCATTTATACGTTTCATCTAAAGTGGCAGCCATCGTCACGGACAAATTCACAACAGGTATGTCTTCATTCGGCACAAGGTATCTAAGAGGCACAACCGTTCCGTAATCCCAAACATAGTAAGGGTCGTCTATTCCTACAACTTGCAGTCCAGCATCTTGACCGATTTTTACTAGTTCATCACCAAGCTGTTTATCTCCGGGATATTCATAGGGAACATCACGAATTAAATCAGGACATTCAAAAGCGGTTAAAATGCCCTTATGGACAGGAGTGCAATCAACATAATGGAAAAAAGTCGACGGCCAATGGCAGGAAACAAGAACGATGGCATCCGGTTTTAAATCATAAATTGTCTTTGACATCTTTTGCATTTCAATGGCCATATTCTTTTGAAAGTCGGGGACTTGGTCAAAATGGCACATGCTTGGCACATGAGGCGCTAACATAGCCAGCTCAATCGTCATCGCTACTTCTCCTCCTTTAAAATTATTTTCTTACTTCAGATGCGGGTTTGCCCGCAATTCCCCAATGGGTTTTTGGCACCTCTGTCACTAAAACGCGGATGTTTTCTTTTGGTGAATCGAGCGTTTCCGATACAGTATTTGTTACATTTTGAATTAACTCCTTTATTTTCTCTGGCGGCCTGCCCTCCATGATTTGAATAGTAACAAAAGGCATGTCATCCCTCCTATCAGGTAAGAAATTTTTTCTTTCGCTATTTAAACAACATGGAAGCTTACTTCGCCCAATCCGTCAAATTTTCCTGTGACATAGTCGCCTTTGTTTATCAAGACGGCGCTCGTGATTCCTCCTGTTAGAATGACATCACCTGCACGCAGCTTTTGTCCTTTTCGTGATAACATATTGGCAAGCAGAGCGACGGAATGGGCAGGATGGCCAAGCACAGCGGCTCCGGCTCCTAACTCTTTTATTTCGCCGTTTATGGAAAGAGTCGATCCAACTAAATCAAGTTCTAATCCTTCCGGCTTTTTCAAAGACGTTCCGAATACAACCCGGGATGTTGACGCATTGTCAGCGATTACATCAGGAAGCGTAAAATCAAAATTTTCATATCGGCTGTCGATGATCTCAAGAGCCGGCATCACGTATTCTGTTTTCGCAAGCACCTGTGAACCATTGACACCAGGTCCTTCAATATCTTCTTTTAATACAAAAGCGATTTCCGCCTCCACTTTTGGGTGGATTAAGTCATGAAAAGGCAATGCTCCGCCGTTATTGATCACCATATAATCGAATACATAGCCGTAAATAGGCTCATTGACCTTCATTTGCTTCATCTTAGCAAAACTTGTCAAACCCATTTTTGGACCGATGATACGGTGACCTTCATTTATTTTCATATTGACAATCTCTTGTTGAATGGCGTAGGCTTCTTCGACGGACAAATCCGGTTTTAATGAGGCCGTTACCTTTTTTGCTTCACGTTTTTCCTTTTCCGCTGTTACTAAGTAGTCAGCAATTTTTTTTATATCTGCGCCAGCCATTTGCTGCATCCTCCTTAAGTATGTGCCGTTTGTTTTTGTTTTGAAATTTCAGCAGCTACATCAATAATCATATCCTCTTGACCGCCAACAACCTTTCTTTTGCCAAGCTCAACTAATATGTCGCGCGAATCAATTCCGAATTTTTTGCTGGCAGCTTGTGCATGCAACAGGAAGCTTGAATATACTCCAGCATATCCGAGTATTAGTCCATCTTTTGTAATTTCTTGCGGCTTTTCCAAAATGGGGGCTACTATGTTTTCGGCTACGTCCATAATTTTGTATAAATCGATTCCGGTGTTGATTCCTAAACGGTTGAGCACCGCGATTAATACTTCCGTTTGAGTGTTGCCTGCACCGGCGCCTAAGCAGCGGATGCTTCCGTCAATCCGCGTCGCTCCTTCTTCAATGGCTGCTAATGTATTGGCCATTGCTAGGGAAAGATTGTTATGGCCATGGAATCCGATTTCAATTGACAAGCTGTTTTTTAAAGCTTGAATCCTTTCTTTTACTTCATGCGGTAGAAAAGCGCCAGCTGAATCGACAACGTATACAACATCAGCTCCATAGCTCTCCATAAGCTTTGCTTGCTCAACCAGTTTTTCTGTTGGAACCATATGGGCCATCATCAAAAAACCGACAGTTTCCAATCCTAATTCTTTTGCGAAAGCAATATGCTGTGCTGAAATATCCGCTTCTGTTACATGAGTGGCGATTCTCGCCATTTTTACCCCCAGCTGTGCAGCTTGTTTTAATTCTTTCATTGTCCCGATTCCCGGCAAAAGCAAAACAGCAATTTTGGCATTCGTGACAGTAGATACAGCGGCTTCGATCAATTCCATTTCATTTGTTAAAGAAAGTCCGTATTGCAGAGATGAGCCACCTAAACCGTCTCCGTGCGAAACTTCAATATAAGGTACATTGGCATCATCCAACCCTTTTGCGACGGCTACGACTTGATCCACAGTATATTGATGTCGAATCGCGTGGCTGCCGTCTCTTAAAGCGACTTCAGTAATCAGTATGTTACGTTCTCCCACGATATTCACTCCTTCCTTAAACATTCACTTTAGAAGTAATATTTTTCGCCCATTCCTCCGCCACTTTCACTGCTGCGGCTGTCATGATATCCAAATTGCCTGAATAAGTCGGCAAATAGTCTCCAGCGCCTTCCACTTCGATAAAAACTGTTATTTTATTTCCGTCAAAGAGAGGTTCTTGTCTTAAGCGATAGCCCGGTACATAAGATTGGACTACTTCCACCATATCTTTGACGGATTGAGTAATCTTTTTTTGATCGACAAAATCATTTTCTACAAGGCAATATATCGTATCTCTCATCATAATCGGCGGTTCAGCAGGGTTTAAAATAATGATAGCCTTCCCTTTTTTAGCGCCGCCGATTTCCTCGATTCCGCGCGCTGTCGTTTCGGTAAACTCGTCAATATTTGCTCTAGTTCCGGGACCGGCGCTTTTGCTTGAAATCGTTGCCACAATTTCTGCATATTTGACAGGCTGAACTTTGTTGATGGCATGAACGATCGGAATCGTCGCTTGGCCTCCGCATGTAATTAAATTAATGTTGTCGGCATCCAAATGTTTATCAATATTTACAGGAGGTATGACAGACGGACCGACGGCAGCAGGTGTTAAGTCAAGAACTTTTTTCCCTGCTTGCTTCAGCAATTTTGCATGGCGTATATGAGCTTTTGCGGAGGTGGCATCAAATAGAATATCCGCTAGATCGGGATTTTCTAAAAAACCTTTAATGCCGGTATCAATCGTGTAATATCCGAAATCTTTTGCTTTTTTTAATCCGTCCGATGAGGGGTCAATTCCGATGACCGTTGTAAGCTCCAACACATCTGATCGACGGATTTTGTACATTAAATCTGTTCCGATGTTGCCGGACCCTAAAATTCCAACCTTTACTTTATTCATAAAATTCTCCTTTCAATCTATTATTCTGTAAATGATACCGTTACATGCCCGAGATGAGCGAACCGCGCCGTAAAGACGTCTCCAGCTTGTGCATCAGCGGCTCTGGATAGAGCGCCTGATAAAATGATTTCTCCGGGACGTAATGAAATATCAAAATCAGCCAGCCTGTTGGCGAGCCATGCGACACAGTTTGCCGGATTGCCTAATGCTGCTGCGCCGACACCGGTATTGACTAGTTCCCCGTTTTTTGTCAAGCTCATTCCAATTAATTCGAGATCAACATTTTCTATTTTTTCCGGTTTTCCTCCCAATAAGAAATATCCGGATGAAGCGTTGTCGGCAATGGTGTCAGCCAGCTTGATTTTCCAATCTTTAATGCGGCTGTCGACAATTTCTAATGCCGGAACAATATAGTCAGTTGCTAAGATCACGTCTAAAGCGGTTACGTTTGGACCTTTAAGCTCCTTTTTTAAAATGAAGGCAATTTCAGCTTCTACTCGCGGCTGCAAAACTTTTTTCATGGAAATGCTTCCGCCGTTTTCAACGACCATGTAATCTAATAAATGTCCATAGTCCGGTTCATCGACTCCAAGCAGCTTTTGCATTGCTAAAGATGTTAAACCGATTTTTTTTCCGACAATTTTTTGACCTTGATCGACCTTTCTTTTTATATTTTCCAGTTGTATAAGATAAGCTTCTTCGGCAGTCAGATTCGGATCAACGGAAGTAAGAGGATCTGTCGCCCTGTTTAAAGCTTCAGCTTCCTGCAGTTGATTGGCAAAGTTGGCAATTTTCGTTGTTAACATTTTTTCCTTCCTTTCTCATTCAGACAGAATGATTTGGTAAGCAGGCTATTTTAACATACTCCTTATGTTTCAACGGCACCTTAAATTATAGCTTTATCGTTATGTTTGAAAGCTCTGTATAAAAATCTAAGCTGTGCATGCCGCCCGTTCTGCCAATTCCGCTGTGCTTCATTCCTCCAAACGGCGTTCGTAAATCACGCAGGAACCAGGTGTTGACCCAAATGATGCCTGCTTCAATTTGATGTGCCACCCTGTGTGCACGCCGTAAATTATTTGTCCAAATAGTTGCGCTTAATCCGTAATGTGTATCATTGGCTTGGGCTATAACTTCCTCCTCCATGTCAAACGGAGAGACAGTTACAACTGGGCCGAATATTTCTTCCCGTACGCAGCGGGAATTTCGATCCAAACCAGTTATGATTGTAGGTTCGAGATAATAACCCTTATCTAATCCGTCTGGACGCTTTCCGCCTGTTAAAATTTCTGCCCCATCTTGCTTGGCTATGTCGATGTAGCTGTTGACGCGTTCGTAATGTTCCTTGCTTACGAGTGCGCCGACATCTGTGCCATTTTCAAATGGATCGCCAATCTTTAATTCTTTTGTTTTCTTTACAAATTTTTCTAAAAACTCTTCATAAGCTGGGCGCTCTACATAAATTCTTGAACCGCAAAGACAAACTTCGCCTTGGTTAATAAAGCTTGATTTGATGGTAGTTTCAATGACTTCATCTAAATCTGAATCGGCAAAAATAATGTTTGGATTCTTGCCGCCCAATTCATATGAAAGTTTTTTCAAGGAATTAGATGCTGCTTTCATAATGGCTGCTCCTGTACCCGGTTCACCGATAAAGGAAATGGCGTCAATGTCAGGATGTTCGGCAATTGCTGCCCCAGCGGAGTTTGGACCGAAGCCATGAACAAGGTTGACAACTCCGTCCGGAACACCGGCCTCTTTGCAAATTTCCATTAATGCAGTAGCGGTTAAAGGAGTCCACTCTGCAGGTTTAATAACAGCTGTGTTGCCCATTCCTAAACATGGAGCCAGCTTCCAAGTCAATAATAAAAGAGGTAAATTCCAAGGCTTGATAATTCCCACTACTCCGACTGGGCGCCTGTGTGCATAATGAATGGCCTGATCATCTTGCTGATAAGCTTCATTCGTAATCGAAATGATGTAGTCAGCGAAGAAGTGGAAGTTATAGGCAGCACGGGGAATGTCAATTTTTTTTGCAAGAGATAGCGGTTTTCCTGTATCCAATGATTCCAATCGTGCCAGCTCATCCTGTCTTTCTTGGATTAAATCGCCAATGCGCCGCAAAATTTTTGAACGCTCCGTTAATGTTATGTTTTTCCAAGGGCCGTTCAAAGCCCTTTTGGCAGCGGAAACGGCATAGTCGACTTCTTTTTTTCCTCCTTCAGCGACTGTTCCGATTACTTCCTCAGTTGCAGGATTAATATTGTCAAAGGTCCTTTTGTTATCGGATTCAACAAATTGTCCGTTAATAAAATGCAAGCAGTTAATCGTTCCGTTTGAGTTGATTGGCATGATTCACCCTCCCGAATATCATCATAAATTTCAACTGTGACTTTAATGGTAGTTTCCCTATGTTGCACTTTCAACTTCTAAATTGCTATATATGCAACAAATATAAAAATTTTTAAAAATATCGAAATATTTAATTTTTTACTTTTCAGTTGTTCATATATTTGATATATTCTCGTATAAAGAAAATTGATGTAGAGGGGGAGGGTGTACATTGAATGGAAAAGACGAGAAAAATCAGCTTTCTTCCATCAAAAATGCGCTGAAAATATTGAAAAGCTTTACAATGGAAGAGCCAGAAAAAAAAATAAGCGATTTATCCAATTCTCTAGGATTAAATAAAAGCACAGTCAGCAGGACAATGAAGACGTTGGCAAGTGAAGGATTTGTTTATAAAGATTCAGAAACGAAGAAATACAGATTGGGATTATCCATTTTATCTTTAAGCGGCGTGCTATTCAGCAATATGGATATTTACAGAGAATCGCAGCCTGTACTAAATAAACTGGTCGAAGCAACCGGTGAAACTGCCCATATTTCTGTATTGGACAATTTAGAAGTTGTTTATTTGCAAAAAGTAGAGTGCAATCACCCCGTAAGATTTTTAACCCATATCGGGAGACGCAATCCGCCTTATTGCACGAGCTCTGGAAAAGTTTTAATTGCATTTTCGGAAAATGAAACGGTCGAAAAAATTATATCTAAAGGGTTAAAGCGTTTTGCTAAAAATACGATTACGGATCCTGAGAAGCTGAGAGATCATTTAAAAAAAGTAAGGGAGAATGGGTATGCCGTTAGCATTGAAGAATTGTCCGAGGGAGTTAATTCCATTGCCGCCCCGATTTATGATTATACCGGAAAGGTTATTGCAGCACTTTCTGTAGTCGGTCCAAAACAACGAATCAATTCTTACAAGCTTAAAGCGATGGCGAAACAAGTGATCGCAGCCAGCAAGGAAATTTCTGAAAGAATGGGGTATTTGAATTTTTCTTAATTTGGTGGGAGAGTGGAGAGATGTATGATTTTCATACACATTTCATCCCTGAAGGCGTGATGGAATGGGTAAAAGAACATAAAGAAACTATTCATGCTGAATGGGTGAAAAAAGAAAAGGATAAGGAAGAGTTTTTGATTGTTAATCAAAAATGGGGATTTGAATTAAAAAAATCTTTTTTAGATTTAACCCTTTTTTTAAACGAACAATTGAAAGCGGGAGTTCATCATTCCGTCATTTCACCGATACCGCAGCTTTTTATGTACGAGTTTCCGGAAGAAATCACTGCTGAACTATCCGGCGTGTATAATGATTCATTAGCGCGGCTTGTGCAATCGTTCCCGGAAAAATTGTCTGCGCTGGCAACGGTTCCGTTAAATAACCCGGATAAAGCTGCACAAATCTTGACAGATGCGATGGGAAAAGGGTTAAAAGGAGCCATTATCGGTCCTGGGGCAGCTAATCATATGCTGTCAGATGAATTTTTTATCCCATTTTTTGAAGAAGCCGATCGGTTGAAAGCGATTGTTTTCATTCATCCGTTATTGAGCGAAGATCCTCGCTTGAAAAGAAGAATGATGCCAAATTTAATCGGTGTTCCGTGGGAAACAACGATTTGTGCTACAGATCTTTTATTAAGCGGATTGATTGATCGATTTCCAAATGTGAAAATATTATTTGCCCATGGCGGAGGATTTTTGCCTTACCAAATCGGCAGAATAGAAAAAGGATACGAAGAATGGGAAGCGGTTTCAAAAAATTTAACATCCTCTCCGAAAGAATACTTAAAGCGTTTTTGGTATGACAATGTTTTGTGGGAGCAAGCAAGCATTGACTATTTAGTGCGAATAGTGGGAGAAGATCGAGTAGTGCCTGGCTCCGATTTTCCGTTCGACCTTTCTGTCTGGCCTCCAAATGAAAAGCATTGCAAAGGGGCAAGTTCATTAATAGATTTTTAAAAGCTTTTCGTCTTTTAAGCCAGCAGGCTGGACAATCAATCGCTAAATGATTTATCTTTTGAATCATCGTTCCGGTTTTTGTTAGCAAAACGTTATTTCACGAACGGGCCCAGCATCATGAAAACGGAAATGTCGTTGTATTATATGGCAGCAGAAAAGCATAAAAGCAGTCTAGACTTGCGGACTGCTTTTATGCCGTTGTGTGCTGAACAGGCAGTAAAGGTGCTATCTCGTCTATTATTTTTTGATCAGCAATGACAGTATAATTTCCGATCGTTTGTATAGCTCCGCCCGCTTCGCACACAAGCAGCTGTCCAGCAGCAATATCATAAAAATTAGGCTTATAGTAGACTGCGATATCAAGTTTGCCACAAGCAATGTAGGCTAAAGTGACAGCAGCTGTTCCGATCATTCTGACTCGGTAAACGTCGTTTACAATGTTTTCAAGCAATGAAATGCGCTCTTTATTCGTTTGTTTATTGGCGTCCTTTGCAAAATCGCCAATGGAAATAAAAGCTTCCGCCAGGCTGGCATTTCGAATGTTTATAGCATTTCCATTTAAATAGGCTCCTTCTCCCTTTGCTGCCCAATACGTTTCCCCAAAAGCAGGCAATGATATAGCAGAGACGACTGGATCATTTTGATAGGTTAGGGCGATGGAAACTCCGTAAAGCGGAACGCCGAAACTGTAGTTGATGGTCCCGTCAATAGGGTCAATCACCCATTCAAATTCATCCTTTCCCCCAATGCTGCCGGCTTCCTCACTGAATATGCGGTGATCAGGATATGTCTCCTGAATGCGATCAATGATCAGCTTTTCAGCTTTCAAATCCATTTCAGTCACAAAATCTTTTGCTGACTTTAATGTTTGCTGCCCAGCTTTTCCTGCATACGGCCGAATCAATTCACCGGCCTCTTTAGCTAACTTTATCGCAAAAGGCAAATATTGCTTATACATTGCGTTCCTCCTTCGGAAAAGTGAATCAATGATTGATTGCTATTAATTAATCATAATATATTTCAAGAAATTTAGGAATAGATGGAATGTTAACACACACTTGCTTTAGAAGTGTAATGAAAGGTTTCCACATGAGAAATGAAATGCCCTGGATAAGAAAAATCATCTTACATCTTGCATTGAACGCTTTTCTCTTCATATCTTCCGGTGTTTTACATGTTCGATGGTGCAGCGGCTTGACGATTTAATGACAGAATATTATAATTTTAATAAAATTGGACTGCCCAACAGTCCAAAAAATGAAAGGAACATGTTTATGAAATCCAATATATTTAATGAGCTCACCAATACGAGAGTTTACGAAAAAATTGTTGATCAAATTAAGCAGCTGATAGAAGAAGGAAAACTAAAACCAAATGACCGCCTGCCTCCGGAGCGTGAATTGGCGAAAATTCTCGGGTGCAGCAGGACTTCTTTGCGGGAAGCATGCAGAGTTTTAGAATCGGAAGGAATCATTATTTCAAAACCAGGCGGCGGACGGTTCGTTCAAAAAGTCGATCAAAGCTTGATTCTGAAATATCAGATCAACCCTATTGATGTACTCGAAAAAACAACAGTGATTCAATTTTTGGAGGCCCGGGAAGCATTGGAGCCAAAAATTGCTGAAATAGCATGCGAAAGGGCAACGAAAGAAGATATAGAAAAGATGGAAAAGGCATTGAAATTAATGGAAGAAAAGTTGAAAAATCCGGAAGAGGAAATAGATGCAGACAGCAACTTTCATTTATCTCTCGCCCAAGCGACACATAATTTTGTGTTCATCTCATTTATGGATACGAATTTGAATTTATACCGCCAAGTGCGAAAGCAAACGTTGCAGTCGCAAGCGCGTTATTCTGAATCTTTTTTTGAACATGAAGCGATTTTGGAAGCCGTGAAACAGAAAGATAAAGCAAAAGCATCGGAAGCGATGAAAGTCCATTTAAGCAATTTGCGAAGCAATGTATTAGGCATGCTGCCAGAGAAAAATTAATGTTTTGGAGGGGGATACGATGGAAAAAGGAAAATATGGTCCGTTAACAGGAGTAAATATTTTGGATATATCGACTATGATCGCTGCTCCTTTTGGGGCAACGCTGTTAGCTGACCTTGGCGCCGAAGTGACGAAAATTGAATTGCCCAATAAAGGTGATACTTTGCGGACTGTAGGCCCTTGGAAGGGGAATGAGCCGCTCAGATGGCCAGGGCTTGCCCGCAACAAAAAATCAGTTACTTTAGATATACGGAAAGAAGAAGGAAAAGAAATTTTAAAAAAACTTATAAAAAATACGGATATTTTAATTGAAAACTTTCGCCCCGGTACTCTTGAAAAGTGGGGGCTAGGGTATGAAGAATTGAAAAAAGCAAATCCTAAATTGATTATGGTTCGAATCTCGGGCTACGGTCAAACAGGACCGTATCGCGAAAAAGCCGGGTTCGGAACTCCGTGCACCGCTTTCAGCGGCCATACTTATATCCAAGGGTATCCGGACAGACCGCCTGTCAGCCCATCTTATTCATTGCTTGATTATATCACTGGTGTATATACTGCATTTGCTGCGGTCAGTGCATTATATTACCGTGATAAAACTGATGATCCAGAAGGGCAAGTAGTCGAAATGGGATTATATGAATCGATTTTCCGAATGCTCGAATTTTTAGTAGCTGAATATGACCAAAACGGTATAGTAAGAGAAAGAACACCCGGGTTGGCCGGACATTCAAGTCCAGCAGGAACATATGAAACGAAGGATGGAAAATATGTTGTTCTTGTTTGCAGTACTGATTCAACTTTTAATCGGCTTGCAGAAGCAATGGAACGAACAGATATGCTTGAGGATGAACGTTATTATACAAATTCACAACGTTTAAAACATGACGATGAAGTACAAAAGATTGTCTCTGACTGGATACGCCAGTTTACGCTGAAGGAGCTGCAGGAAAAATTGGATTTGTACGGTGTGCCTGTCAGTCCGATTTTAAGTATTAAAGATATTTTTGAAAATGAACATTATCAAGCTAGGAAAAACATAGTAGAAGTTGAGCATCCTCGACTTGGAAAAGTAAAAGTGCCGGGCGTCGTTCCTAATTTTTCAAAAACTCCTGGAACCATTCGTTACCGCGCTCCTGAGCTTGGAGAGCATAATGAAGAAATATTAGGCGGAAAATTAGGGTTATCAAAACAGGAGCTTGCCGAGTTAAAAGAGAAAGGAGTCATTTAAATGAGTGATGCCATATTTCCTGCAAGGGTCATCATTTGCGAAGTTGCGCCGCGCGACGGGTTTCAATCAGAGGATCAATGGATTCCGACTGAACAAAAAATAAAAATTATCCGTGCGCTTGCGAACACAGGAGTTCAATCGATAGAAGTGACATCGTTCGTTCATCCGAAAGCAATTCCGCAGTTGAAAGACGCCGAGGAAGTTGTGAAAGGGATAGAAGATTTAACGCATATTAAATTTCGGGCTTTAGTGCCAAATGTAAAAGGGGCCCAAAGAGCAATTGCGGCTGGAATAAAGAAATTGAAGCTTATGCTCTCGGCAACAGATTCGCATAGTTTATCAAATGCAAACTGCCTTGTGGAAGAAGCGCAAAGAGGATTTGAACCTATTGTCGATTTGGCGCAAAAACATAATGTTGAAGTAGGAGGATCAATTTCCGTTGCATTTGGATGTCCGTACGAAGGAAAAGTGCCTTTAGAAAAAATAGTAACAATTGTAGATCGATATAAGAAAATGGGGATAACTGAAGTTTCGCTTGCTGACACGACAGGAATGGCCAATCCAAAACAAGTCTATCAATATCTTGGCGTATTAAAAAAGGAATTTCCTCACATGACTTTCTCCATGCACTTCCATAATACGCGCGGAATGGCGTTGGCGAATGTGGTTGCCGCTTTGCAGCAAGGTGTCATCCATTTTGACAGTTCTGTCGCAGGTCTCGGCGGATGCCCATATGCACCAGGAGCAACGGGTAACATTGCAACAGAGGATTTAGTTCATTCACTAGAAGAGATGGGGATTGAGACTGGAATTCATTTAGATCGCATAATTGACGTTGCAAAAGATGTAAGAAACATGCTCGGTCATGATGGAGGAAGCTACATGCTTCAGGCAGGACCTTGTTCGAAATTGAGTCCAAAACCAACTGCTCAGGAAAAATTAGAAAAGTAAAATGATTGGTATGGAAAACATGTTTTTAGATCGATCTAATAAGATCGATCAATTTTTTGCCGTCAAAAAAAGAGCCAGTTGAAATGCGTAAACCCAATCTGTTAGGCATTGAATAAAGAGTCGTAGCAGGGCAGAAAAGTGACAGGAGCTAAAGGTGGTTGTTGAAAACGAAAGAGCAAGAAACTCGAATGGTGAATTCGAAAACTCTGGCGATGACTCATTCGCTGTATCAAGGAGAACGTGGAATTCTGGGCAAGATCCCTGCCGCAACGTTCCTTGACAACATGATCATTTGTCCGGGAAGACGACCGACAGGAAGACTTGCCGGATTTACCTGCCACGTCAAGCCATCAGATCCATGTTTCTATCAAAGAGGGAAATTTACAAAAAAAATTTGGACTTAACCGATTGTTGTATTATATGTTATCGAAGGCTTTCCGCATAAAAATCCCTTCCATGAGCTTTCTTTTTTCGGTCAACTATAAAGGGTATCATATCATTCGTGCGGTGGCTCAGTTTTTTATTGTGTAGTAGACATAGTATGATGATCATTGCTTTCTTACAACTTTATATTCGGCGGATCATTTCCCTTATAAAAGAAAGGATTAAGATATAACATGTGTCAACAGATTGCCGGGAATAGATTCCAATTCATCGGTGGAGGTGGACAAGAGATGCTGATGAAAAATAATTTTTACTATATATGTAAGAAACTAGTGAAAATTCATTTCTTCTTTTGTCTCCAAATAAAGTGCAGTTATAAATTTTTTTATGCTCAATCGGCATTTTGTTGTCTTTTCTCCATTTTTTAGTTCCTCCATTCGTTGGCGGATTTCTTCAAAATCAAATAAACGAGGGGCGTAATGTTCGAAATTAGGATTTGTATAATCAGTTAATCCAATTGAAGCTAAATTGGTGAATGTTTGTAAAACTATTCGGCGAATACGCTGTTCCATGGCACGCAATTCCTTTTGTAGAGATTCTTCATCAAAATGATTTCCAGATTGCAGCAAAATTTGTTTGTATAAGTCTTTTAATTGAGGAAGGTCGTGTATATTTTTTCCATTCTGTTCTCGAGCCTCTAGCCATTTTATCACTGCTAATATGTCAGAAGTTCCCGTCTCGCCAGCAATGCCTAAAGTCAGAAGGAGATGGCAAGCTTTTTCCTCAATCGAATGCTTTGCAGAATATGTAGAAGCTTTTAAAAATGTTTGCTGATCTTTATCTTTATCATCCATTACTTCTAATAAATTGCGAATAGATATAAGTGAAGAAGATAAGGCAAGATGGTTGGCAACTCGTTTTAAAACGGAAACAACTTCGTATTTGTTAATAGGTTTTTGAATGTATGTGTCGACACCTTGCAAGTATGCTTCACCGACCATTTCTTTATTTTCAACTTGAGAAATCATAATAAAGGGACCGGTGAATCCTTCGCTTCTCAATTTTTTCATTGTTTGAATGCCGTCTAGTCGAGGCATCAATAGATCAATTAGAATAACATCCACATTTTTGAGTTGATCGATTGAAACGTTAATCCCATCATCTGCTTGTCCGATAACTTTTCCAAGCCCGCTGTCTGTTATTATTTTTTCCAACATTCTTCTAATAACAGGATCGTCTTCAATTAGGAAGAAGCGAAGGTACATCACATTCCCCCCCTTTCTTTATTATGGAATACCTATGTAAGCGTTTTAAACAGCTGATCTTTTGGTATCGTTACTATAAATTGAGTAGGTTGTCCTTTTTCATTTGATAATTGTATTGAACCATTTAAATTTTGTACAATTTTTTGGGCGTGTGTCAAACCGATTCCTGTTGATGGATTCCCGTTTTTGTCAAATTTTGTTGTAAATCCGGGTTCAAAAATCCAGTCTTGATCTTCCTCGGATATACCAATACCGGAGTCGGTTACGAAAAATTTTATGCTGTGATTATCTTCCACTACACGCAGTTCAACCCAACCTGAATGATGTATTGCTTCGACTGCGTTTGAAACAAGGTTGTTTAATACAGATAGAAGAGCATATACATGGTTAGTACATGAGTCAATATCACATTTTTTTTGGAATTGAATTGACTTTTCTAAAGCTTCTGCATATTTTTGATTTGTTTTAATAACTAAATCGCAAATATCTGTAATGGAAATATGAAGGTTTAGTTGCTCTTGACTCATTAGTTTAGATAATCCTGCCAAAATCTTTTGTGAATCTTTTTTCACTTCATGAACATGTTCAGCAATATAAAGGGCTGTACTTGCCTCTTTATTTTCTAATTCCATTAAACGCATATATAGTTGATAGCTTTTTCTAGTAATATCTTCTAGATGGCTCATTGATTTCCGCAAAAAAAATGTTTCTTCATAAAGGCTTGTATTGATCATAACGAGACGTTCGAGTTCATGTTGTCGCGCTTCGCTTATGGCTTTTAATTGAGAAAGATTTAAAATATTGTAAAGCCCTACTGCGCAAAAACTTCTTAAAATCCCAAATAATAGTAGCATCCAAATAGTTTCTAACGTGAGGGTAAATTGTTCTTGTATTAGTATGCGAAAAGATAATTCCACCATATTAGATGAAAAATCAATGCATGCTCCAATGATTCCTACACGAATGGGAGTTTTTAAATATTTTTGAATTTTTGTAACATAAACGAGTAAAGTAAAATTAAAATAGTAAAAGGCAGCTGGTAAATGGATAAAGAAACTGTCGATCCAAAAGACTCGCCCTAATATAAGATCGATCATCATCCGAAACAGCAAAACAAAAATGCCAGTACTAAATCCAGTTACAAGGATAGGAGCAGATCGAAAAGATAGTAATCCAAAGAAGAAAATTGCACTTCCTAATGAAAATCGAAAAAAATTATCAAAAGGATTGATTTTCATTTCTCCCAGAAGTGCAGTAGTGAAAACAAGGACAACAAGTGTCCAAAGGCGGTTATTCATCGCATTCTCCCTCATAGACAATTATAATACCATTATGGCCAGAAACCTACGAAACGTCTATTTAGATATATTTGTTTTCCAACCGTCTTGAAACTAATGATAATAAATAATTTACAGTAAAATACATGAGAGCAACTAAAATAAAGATCGGAATGACATAGTTGATATTTTTGCCATTAATGATTTGTGCATGATTCATTAATTCTGGTAAAGAGATCACGACAGCAAAAGAAGTATCCTTTAGTAGTGAAATGAATTGACTGACAATTGGCGGAACCATCCGGCGTAAAGCTTGCGGCAGTATAATATACCATAAAGTTTGCAAATAATTTAATCCAGAAGAACGAGCAGCTTCTATTTGACCTTTTTCAATGGAATTTAATCCACTTCGAACAATTTCTGACAACATAGTAGATTCAAAAACTACTAATGCTAAAATGGCAGCGGCCATTTTATCTAATTTTAACCCTATTTCTGGAAGAGCAAAAAACGTAAAGAAAATAATTAATAATAACGGTAAGTTTCGAATCGTTTCCACCCAAACGGCCAGTAGGTGACTAATGACCGGAACTTTTGTGTAACGCAATACACCGATCATGATGCCGAATATAAAACTAAGGGTAATGGATATAAAAGCAACAAGTAGGGTGACAGAAAATCCTTTCAAGAGAAATATGATATGACTGGGTGAATAAGCACCAATAAAATCCATTTTGTTTTCCCCTCCCTCTATAATTTCTCCCAATTCTTTAACACCTATAGATTCTTAACCTCATGTTAGTGGATACAAATTGAATTTATTCAATATATTTACATGGTAGAGGGCTATCCTCTTTATCTATTTTTTGCTAGTCTGCGTTCAAGAAAACTGACACTTAAGCTTAAAGGAATAGTTAACAGCAAGTAAAACATAGCAACAAAAATATATACATCAAATGTTACCAATGTTTCAGAAGATATTAAATCACCGAAATACATGAGATCTAAGCCAGCAATTACACCGAGTACAGACGAGTTTTTTACAAGATTTAGAAATTGATTTCCTAATGGAGGGATAACAATTTTAATTGCTTGTGGCAAAATAATATACCACATCGTTTGTACGTATGTTAAACCGGAAGAACGGGCAGCTTCCATTTGACCTTTCGGTACTGCTTGAATACCTGCACGTATCGACTCGGCGATAAATGCGGCTGTATAAGTTGTAAGACCTAGTGTTCCTGCCAAAAAAGAATTAATGCGTAACCCCAAAGCGGAAGGAGCGAAAAAGAATACAAATACTATTAACATCAACGGGATGTTTCGGATAAATTCCACATACATCGTGCCAAGCCAATTGAGTGGTCGAAAGGGAGCTATACGGAAAATAGCGATAATTGTTCCTACAACTAAGCTTGCAATCATAGCAAATACACTAGCTTTTATTGTATTAAAAAAGCCTTCTATATACATATCCCAATGATCAATGAGTATGGAAAAATTCAACAAATATAATCACTCCTTTCAGGAAGAAACAGATGAGGGTGAAAAACCGCTCATCTGTTTATCAAATTATTTTTCATTTTTTGGTACGTCTCCGATCCATTTCTCATAAATTTTGTCATATTCACCGTTTTCTTTAATTTCTTTTAAATATTCATTAATTGTATTTACAAATTCTGTATCACCTTTGCGGACAGCAATTCCATAAGGTTCTTCTGTAAATGTTTCATCAACGACTCGGAAATTAGGATCTTGCTTTGCCATTCCTAGTAATAAAGCATTATCTGTTGTCAAAGCATCTCCTTGACCAGCTTTTAAAGCAGTAAAGGCTTCAGCATAATTTTCAAATTCTAATACAGTTGCTTCTGGTGTTTTTTCACGAATATTTTGAGCGGAAGTAGATCCTTTTGCCGTTAAAACGGTTACACCTTTTTTGACGTCAGAAATACCGTTGATTTTGCTGTCTTTCTTCACAAGTAAAGATTGTCCGGCCATAAAATAAACATCTGAAAAATCTACTTCTTTTTTGCGCTCTTCCGATATAGTCATTGTGGCAATGATACAGTCGATATCGCCATTGTTTAAAAGAGGAATTCGGGTTTTAGAAGTTACTTCTTTCAGTTCGATTTTATTTTCATCTCCTAATATTTTTTTAGCTAAACCTTTAGCAATATCGATATCAAACCCTTCCACCTTTCCGGTTTTAGGATCCTTAAGTCCGAAAAGATTTAAATCATATTTTACGCCGACAATCAATTTGTCCCTTTCTTTTATTTTTTCTAACGTATTTTGATTGTCGGAAGAATTTTCTGTTTTTTCTTGTTCTGCAGTAGTATTAGTAGTAGTTTTTCCGCCGCAGGCTGACAAAATAGATATACATAAAATAGAAATTAAAGAAATGGAAAGTATTTTCTTACAGAATGATCGAAAGCTCATATATAACATCCCCCTTCATATTTAATGATTTAATATTCTGTTTAGGAAATTTTTTGCTCTTTCTTCTTTTGGATTGGAGAAAAATTCTTCAGGTGTTGAAACCTCTAATATTTTCCCTTGATCAATAAACACAATTCGGTCTGCAACTTCTCGGGCAAAACCCATTTCGTGTGTTACAACCACCATGGTCATCCCTTCTTTCGCCAGCTTTTTCATGACGTCTAACACTTCTCCGATTGTTTCTGGATCCAGTGCAGAAGTTGGTTCATCAAACAACATGATTTTTGGTTTCATTGCAAGACCACGGGCAATTGCAACACGCTGTTGTTGTCCTCCGGATAGAGAGGATGGATAGGAATTTGCCTTATCAGGTATTCCTACTTTTTCTAAATAGTACATTGCAGTTCTTTCAGCCTCTTCTTTTGCAACTCCTAACACTTTTATAGGAGCCAGCGTAATGTTTTGTAGGACGGTTTTGTGAGGATAAAGATGAAAATGTTGAAATACCATCCCGATGTTGCGGCGTAATTTATTTATATCTGTTTTTTTGTCATGAACTTTTACATTATCTACTATTAATTCTCCACTAGAAATTGTTTCAAGCCTGTTAATACAACGAACGAGTGTACTTTTCCCGGATCCTGAAGGACCTATAATGACGACAACTTCCCCTTGTTTAATATGCAGATTGATATTTTGCAGAACATGGAATTTTCCGTAATGTTTATTTACTTCACGGAAAATGATCATTAATCAACCCCCTCCTTTCTATATGTAAATAATTTTTAAAATATTTAACAAATTTTAAATTAATATTAAATTAAATCTACGAAAATCTACAAAAAATTACAAAAACCAAATAAAAAACCTTGTCATATTTTTTTACAAAAGTAGAGAATGGTATAAATGGGTATACTGTTAAAAAATTTTATGTAATGCGGGGCAGATACAATATTTCTGAATGAGTTTGGAATTGATAGGGAACCGATTTCCTTTGCAGGAGACTGTCTAGAAAGTCAAATTCCAAAAATATTAACGTTTTAACCCATAAAAAAGAGGCATCAATAAGCAGTAAACACAATTAATCTGCCATATATGATTAATTGTTATGTTCTTCGAATTTTCGCTGGAGGGCTTCCTGCGCTTCTGCAAATCTTCGTAACTTTTCGTTCTGCTAAAAGTTTGAAAGGTCAAATATAATGCTTTTTCAGCGGATTCTTAACTGCTTAAACTGTTCATCGGCTTTAGACGTTTCCGAATCTCCTTGATCGCTCGTTGGATGGTATTTATCGTGTACATCACACTTCGATTACTGCTTAGGTTCATGAAGGCGAGACTCAAGATCGGGCTTCTCTTTTAAAATTTACTCAATTATTCCGATGCAAACTGCCGAAACAACTTCCATGCGTTTTCTTTACCCGGAGATCGATTAGACTGATGCCCTTTTGGTGCTAAGAACGAAACTCGGAATTTCAAACGCGAATTTCCCTTTTATAAACATTATACGGGCTCGCTTTAGGAAGCGATCATCAAGACACGGGAAATTAGCATGTGGATGGAAAGTCCCTATTCTCCTGACGATCAGTTGTATGACCAGAAAGAGAGGACATCAAAAATGGAGCAACCGTCCACTATCCAAGCGTTATGCTGTTTTATATTTGGACTACGACGGTTGAAAAAAGTCATTTATGTAGTGTTAGGAGTAAACGAAAAAGGATATCGCAAAATTTTGGATTTTTTCGTAGGTGGACAAAATTCTGTAAAACCTTTACACAAGAGGTGTCAAGAAGTGCTTTAAGCGTATTCGATGATTGCCAGGACTGGAGGAGCGCTTTATCCGAAAGGCGACGTACAGCGTTGTGTCGTTCACATTGTCTGTCATACTCTTAGCCGTGTAAATTAGAAATAAAAAAGGATCTGGAGATGAAAGTATATGGATTTCTTAGAAAAAATGAAAGCATTTACGAAATCCTAAAAAATGATCGCAACAAACATAAATGCTTTATCAATAATATGAAACCGATCGGCTTTTAGGGCCACTTCTTCCCGTATAGATTTGGACGGCGCTTTTTAAGCAAATCGACTTGTGCTTTCTTCTTCTAAACTTTTAAATTGCATGTGTTTTCATACTTCCCGCCGATCGTAAAAACGCATCAAAAAGCCTCTACATTTTGACATTTCTTAAATTTTGCGTATGCCGCTTAATTCCAAAATGTTCATGAAGTTGCCGATAAGGGAGCCTCCTTTCATTTCAAACGAACGATTCACGCTTCAGATCTTCTGAATATGAGTTACATGTTTGATTTTTCACCATAAAAAATCCCCTCTCCGGCAGACTCCTAAGAACACTTTTTTTACTTTCCACCTGGAGGGGATAAAACCACACAGAACCTTCTTTTTTCCCATCCAATGGATCAATGAAAATGATTATGAAAGGAAACGGACAGCGGAATTTGATCTTGGTGTTAACGCTGCTTGTTCAGCGCCGTTCTAAGATTGGCCAACTCGTTTTCAATTTCCGTAAGCTGCTGTTCCGCTTTTTCTATATTTCCTCCGACTGATTCAAGCTTTTCGATGTCCCCTTGAATGCGGATATAGTCAGATTTTAATTCGGCGATTCTTTGTTCAATTTCTTGTTTTGTCATCAATATTCACTCCAATGTATCTGATTTCCTTTTTACCATTTTATCATGAATGTCGGAATGACGCCTTACACGATATGAGTGATTCCAACTAAAAATGTATGAGAAGTAACTATTATTTATGAAAGAGTCGAAAATATAATTATTTTTTCCGAAATAAAATAAGGAGAATTTTTGCGCCGTCTCTTTTAAGGGGTTTTTGGAAAAGGAGTAGGAAAAGGAGAATGAAAAATGTTTTGGTGCTGATGGAAAAAAATTTTGACCGAATCTACAAAAACTTTAACGATTTGTGCACAATGTTTGAAGAAAATCATCATTTAGACTACCAATCTTTTGAAACATATCAACAATTACGGAGAAAATTAATAGAAGATGTAAAAGCTCTTGAATATTTTATTGTTGGAACAATGAAATCTAAAGAAAAATAACTTTTCAATTAATAAAGGCTGCTTTGTTGATTTCGTTGCAAAAGATATATGATTTATGAAAAGATAAGTAAAAAAAGAAAAAGAGGAGGCAGGATGAAAAAAATTATAGCGGAAGCATTAAGGACTGCTGGAGATTTTGGAGTAATCGAAAACATTCGGAAAGTAAGCGGAGGTGATATTAACGAAAGCTATTTTGTACAGACAGAAAACCAAACGTATTTTTTAAAGTACAATTTAGAAGCTCCCGAAGATTTTTTCCGTCTGGAAGCGGAAGGGCTTCAACTGATTAGGGATACTAACACCGTGCGCGTACCGAAGGTGTTTGCTTACTCCGAGAATTCCAACGAGGGATTTTTGATCATGGAATGGGTGAACGGTAAAAAAGATGATAATACAGAAAAGCTGTTAGGCCAAAAGCTGGCAGCTTTACACAAAAGCCATTTTGTATATCACGGATATTCGAAAAATACATATATTGGAACGCTGCCTCAAAGAAACCGCCTTATGTCATCTTGGCTTGAATACTATCGGGACTACCGTTTAAGCGGACAAATGGAAATAGGAATCAAGAAAAATTATATACGTGGTGAACGTGGAAAAAGATTGGAAACTCTCCTTAATCGCTTGCATGAATGGATTCCAGCAAACGTGGAGGCTTCTCTTTTACACGGCGATTTATGGGGAGGGAATTGGATAGTTGGACCGAATGGGGAACCATTTTTAATTGATCCGTCCGTAATGTATGGAGATCGCCATTTTGAAATTGCCTTTACCGAATTATTTGGCGGCTTTTCCCAAGATTTTTACCGCTCATATGAAGAATATTACCCTCTTTCCGAAAGATATGAGGAAATCAAGCCTTTGTACCAGCTTTATTATTTGCTTGTCCATCTGAATTTGTTTGGGGAATCATATGGTGGAGCAGTAGACCGCATATTAAAAATGTATGTTTAAAAAAGATGAGGACTGAGAACCGTTAGTTTTTTCGGTTTAGACAACTGTTTCCCTTCGTTTTAAGAGCTTGCAACTCCCTAATTGTGCAAACGATCAAATGTTTTCTTCCAGAAAGAAAAGATAGTTGTCGTCCCTCCCCGAAATTCTTATTTAAAAGCCCGCTCTTCTCAAATAAATTTATAAACGAACGTTTTCATTTTCTAATTCAACTGTAATGTCAAAGCTTCGCTGCCCGGCGCATTCGGTTTATTAGCTGAAAGAGGTTGGAATACTGAACTCAGCATCAAAATACAAGGACTTGAAGCTGACAGTATTTCTATATTGAAGACAAATGAAACAGGCTTAATAGCTTGCTTGGTCCATTTTGTCTCGGTTGATTCGATTTATCTGAAAAATTCCGCCTCTAAACGCCGATGAAGGCAGCCGCATTGCGAGACTGCTGATTTTGGCAATCATATTTATTGTTAAACAAACGTTTGATTAGTAATATAGGTAATTGATAATAATATATGAAGCAAATAAATGTTTCCACAAAATTTTTTATGATAATCTAAAATAAAGGAGTTGATCACATGGCAAAAGTAGCTACTCTTATTACAGACTTGTTCGAAGACAGTGAGTTCACAAGTCCTGCAGAAGCATTTCAATCAGCAGGTCATGAAGTGGTCACAATTGAAAAAGAAGCTGGCAAAAAAGTTAAAGGAAAAAAAGGTGAAGCGGAAGTTAAAATTGACTATTCGATTGATGATGTAAAACCGGACGATTTTGATGCACTTCTTTTGCCGGGAGGTTTCTCGCCGGACATTTTGCGTGCGGATGACCGTTTTGTTTCTTTTGTAAAAGCTATGATGGATGCGAAAAAACCGGTATTTGCTATTTGTCATGGACCTCAGCTGCTAATTTCGGCAAAAGCATTGGAAGGTCGGGATGCAACTGGCTATAAATCAATTCGCGTAGATATGGAGTATGCAGGCGCCAACTATCATGACGAAGAAGTTGTCGTGTGCCAAAACCAATTGGTTACAAGCCGCACACCTGCTGACTTAGAAGCATTTAATAGAGAATCATTGAAGCTTTTGGATAAAGTATCAAAGTAAGCGGAGAGAAATTCAAAATTTTTTGCTGAGTGATTTTGGCAAAAACAAACTTCATATATGGCAAAAAACCTGCCTGTTTATGTTTGAACAGGCAGGTTTTTATCATGCAGCAAGACTTTATTATAGAACATCTTTCATCAAACGTTTAATCATAGGTGCCATGAAGAATAAAATAAGGCCAAGAATAATTGAAATCATGCCAATAATGCCAAAATAAACAATTTCTGTTTCAACTGTGTAGTATTTTACAAGCTGGGCATTAATGGCTTGAGCGGCTGCACTAGTTAAAAACCATAGGCTCATTGTTTGCGCTGAAAAAGCCGCTGGAGCAAGCTTTGTAGTTGCTGAAAGTCCTACTGGGGACAAGCACAGCTCTCCGATTACAACAAGGAAGAAGCTTAGTACGAGCCATAAAGGGCTAACTAATGACTCAGTACCGTTTACATAAGCAGGAATGATCATAACTAGAAATGATAGACCGCCAAAAATAAGTCCGAATGCAAACTTGCTCGGTGTTGATGGCTGACGCTTTCCAAGCTTCACCCAAAACCATGCAAAAACCGGCGCCAAAAAGATGATAAATAAAGGGTTCAATGATTGAAACCATGATGATTGCAGTTCAAGTCCTGCATAGGATAATTGGGTGCGCTTATCTGCATAAGTGGCTAAAATAATAGCCCCTTGTTCTTGAATAGCCCAAAAAACTACTGCGGCAATAAAGAGCGGAATGTAAGCAATTACACGCGAACGCTCCACTTCTGTTGTTTTAGGACTCCGGTACATAAATATAAAATAACATGCAGGTATTACAATTCCGAGGATGCTGACAATCATAGTAAAGCTATTTATAGTCAAAAGTCCTGCAGGGATGGTGACAGCTAAAAAGGCGATAATTACTAAAGCGCCGATGCCGAAAATAGTGAATACTTTTTTTCGTTCTTCCGGTTGTAATGGGTTAGGCACCTGTGTTCCGGCGAGACCAAGGTTTTTCTTTTTTGTTAGGACAAATGTCAAAAGCCCAAAAAACATACCAATAGCAGCAAGAGCAAAGCCAAGATGGAAATTATATCCTTGTCCTAAAGTTCCAACAATAATGGGAGCTAAAAATCCACCTAAATTAATACCCATATAAAAAATACTAAACCCTGAATCGCGGCGGGCATCGTTATCTGCATAAAGATCGCCGACCTTGATACATTCGGCTTTAAAAGTCCAGTACCAAGAACAATCAGCGTCATGGAAATGAATAAAGCTTCAATATTTCCAGGGAAGGATAAGACGATATGGCCGAGCATGATTAAAATTCCGCCGTAAAAAACAGTTTTGCTTGTCCCTAACAGGCGGTCTGCAATCCATCCTCCAATCGTTCCCGACATATACACGAGAGAACCGTAGATCGCCATAATCGATGCAGCGGTAGCTTCATCTATTCCCAAACCGCCTTTAGAAACTTCATAATACATATAATAAAGAAGTATTGCTCTCATTCCGTAATAGGAAAAACGTTCCCAAAACTCCGTAAAAAACAGCGTAAATAATCCTTTTGGATGTCCAAAAAAACCTTTTTGCGGAAGGCTTTGGACAATCTGCTCTTTTGTTATCATAAAAATAAACCTCCATTATTTTTATATAATTTTTAAGATGTTTTGAATTGTCCGAAAATAAAAAATAACCGTCCTACCGCTCTTTAAATAATATTTTAATATAATTAAAACGTCAACTGTTAAATGCATAAAATTATATATATATATAATATTTGAAACAGTTGTAAGTTAGGGAATTTTTAAAAAAAGAGGAGGATACAATATGAAATGGGGGATTGGAAAAAGAAAAAATCGGTTCCCATATAGGTTAAACCGATTTTATCCATGGTCATATTGATGATATTAACGATAAGATTTCTTTCTATTTATTTCCTCTGCTATCAATTGATACGATTTTGTGCGTTCTTCATAGCTTCCAGTTATTGTTATGATCATCATTTCATCTGCTTCATACCAATTTTTTAATTCATATAAACGGTGAACGACAAATGTTGGATCGCCAATGATCATATTCTTTTGAAACTGTTGAAATTCATCTGAATTCAGCAATTGCTGCTTTGCTTCTTCTTTTAATGGAAAATCAAGTGTTTTTCCTTTATGATGCTGAAGATTCCATAAAAAGCTGCTGAAGGCAATTTGCTCCGCTTTTTCGTTAGTTTCAGCGCATATTGCCGAGACTGTGACAATTGTCTTTGGCTGCTGTTTTCTTTTTTTCTGGAACTGATTTTTATATGTTTGAATAATTTGCCGCCCGTCTTCATTGCTCATAAATTGGCCAAATGCATAGGAAATGCCGTTTTCAGCTGCTAAAAAGGCGCTCTTTATGCTTGTGCCAAGGATCCAAGGTTCAGGAGGAATATTTGGCAAAGGAGAGGCTGAGATGCTCGAAAATAATTCATTTTTTGGATAGTCATTATATAAAAAATGAAGCAGCTCTTGAACGGTTTTCGGCATGTTTTTTACATTTTCGAGATAATTGCCGGATAACGCAATGCTTGATTGAGCGTCTCCTCCGGGGGCGCGCCCGATCCCAAGATCAATGCGGTTAGGAAATAATGTTGCCAGCATATTAAACATTTCCGCAACTTTATACGGCTTATAGTGGGGGAGAAGCGTTGCGCCTGACCCGATGCGAATCGATTTTGTTTTTGCCCCTATAACTGGGAGCATAATTTCTGGAGCGGAGCAGGCAAGTCCAGAAAGATTGTGATGCTCCGCAATCCAGTAGCGGGTATAGCCTAGTTTTTCCGCCAATACGGCCAGTTGAATGGATTGCTCCAACGCCTCTTTTGCTGTTGAGTTGTTCAAAATCGGTGCTTGGTCTAAAATGCTAACCTGCATTATTCGCCAACCTTTCTTCGTATATTAAAAATTTTTTAATGCTTCGCGAATCGGGGTGTTTCCTGAGACAAGATCAAATGAGCGGCGAAAAGTGTTTTTCTCCGTTATTGATGCAAAAATAACCGAAGCCACATCTTCTCTTGGAATGGCGGCTCTTTCAAGATTTTCGGCAATTTTTATTTCTCCGGTTCCTTTCTCATCCAATAGCGCCCCCGGCCGGACAATTGTATAGTTTAAACGGCTTTGGACAAGGAAACGGTCGGCATAATGCTTGGCAACATAATAATGTTTAATCTTTTCGTTCCAATTTTGTCTATTATGGGCTTGCAGAGCGCTGACCATTATAAACCGTTGAACGCCTGCCTTTTCTGCTGCTTCAATTGTTTTTACGGCACCGTCTAGATCGACTAAAAGAGTTTTATCTGCACCTGTATGTCCGCCTGAACCAGCGGTAAAGACGATCCCTTCCGCACCTTTGATCGCCTCGGCGATCTGATCGACTGTGCCTTCCAAATCAGCTAAAACCGTCTTGACTCCGATCGAGTCAAAATATTCTTTTTGGTTTTCGTTGCGAATCATTGCTTTCACTGTGTGCTCGTTGCTTTCTTTTAATAACTGAACAAGAATTTTTCCGATTTTTCCATTGGCGCCAACTACAACAATTTCCATAAACGGACTCTCCTTTCAAACATCGTTTATTAACATTATTCCAGAAGCTGTCTGTTTTCTCAAATGATCGATACATGGTATGTGGTTGATTTTCCCATCGATGGGGATTAGTATATTAATAATTGACTTTTAAGATGTTCAAGGGGGTAAAGGAGGGGTGAGTATGGAACGCTATACGGTAAGGGCAGAAAAAGAAATTTCTATTAAAAAAATGCTCTTGATAGTTGGAATCATCTTTGCTGCTTTTAATTTGCGTCCTGCTATTACTTCGGTCGGACCGCTCATCGGTTATATTCGTGAAGATCTCGGAATCTCCAACGGGGTTGCGGGTTTACTAACGACTATCCCGTTAATCGTTTTTGCGGTTCTTTCGCCATTAGCTCCGAAATTTGCAAGCCGATATGGAAATGAAACGGCGATTTTTGCTGGGTTAGTCGTGCTTCTTGCAGGAATGATTATTCGAACATTCGGAGCGATGATCGGTCTGCTTTTAGGAACTGTATTGATTGGAGTAGGCATTGCCATTGGAAATGTGCTTCTTCCGGGTATTGTAAAAGAACGGTTCCCGGATAAAATCGGACTGATGACAAGCGTTTATTCAACAGCTATGGGTATGCTTGCAGGGATCGCTTCCGGTTTAGCAATTCCGTTGTCGGAAGGATTAAAATTTGGATGGAAAAATGCCTTATTATTTTGGGCAATTTTAGCAATTGTGGCGATATGTTTATGGTTTCCATTAATTAGTGGAAAACAGAGATCCGCGAAACCGCCAATTGAACATATTTCAAATGGTTTTTTGCTCCGGTCGCCGCTGGCATGGCAAGTCACATTTTTTATGGGTCTTCAATCGTTCTTATTTTATAGTATGGTTGCATGGCTTCCTGAAATTTTGCAGGCGGACGGATTAAGTGCTTCAACAGCTGGTTGGATGCTGTTTCTTGTGCAAATTGCTGGCTTGCCGGCAACATTTGTCGCTCCGGCACTGTCGGACAAATATGCAGATCAAAGGCGAATTGTAGCGGTTTTAGGAGCTATTTATTTAGCAGGTCTCGTTGGATTATTGTATGGCGGGCCTCTTTTACTGATTGTCTTTTGGATTATTTTAATCGGTATTGGACAAGGGGCAAGCATTGGGCTCGTATTAGCGCTATTTGGTTTAAGAACAAGAAGCTCCGAGCAAGCTTCCGCTTTATCGGGAATGGCGCAATCAATTGGTTATTTGCTTGCTGCTTTTGGGCCCATTTTAATTGGCGTTTTGTATGACAAAACTCATTCGTGGGTGGTGCCCATTTTATTGTTTATTGCTGTCTGTGTTTTGATGATCATTGCTGGATTGAATGCCGGACGAAATAAGTATGTGTAAAAAGAAACTAAATAAAAAGCCGGGGCAGTTCAAAGTCGTTTTTTCGGCTTATTGACTGCCCCTTTTAATGTTTTAGAAACGTTGATATATCGGTGTTTATGATTGTTTGTTTTCAATGGGGAATTGACTTTTTGGACAACCCCAAGCTTTTTATTGTATTTGGAAGGTTCCATTTGATAAATGAATGTTCACATCGGCGATGGATGCAATTGTTAAATCGTGCGTCACCATGATGACGCATTTTCCCTCTTGATGTGCTAAATCTTGAAAAATGCGGACGATTTCTTTAGATGTTTGCTCATCCAAGTTTCCTGTTGGTTCATCCGCGACAATTAATTGCGATTCGCAGCAAAGAGCGCGGGCAATGGAAACTCTTTGCTGTTGTCCTCCGCTTAGTGTCAGTACTTTTTGCTTTGCTTGGTCCTGCGAAATCCCCATTTGTTCTAATGTTTTTAGTGCAAATTGTTTATATGGCTTTTTAGAGGATTTCGTTATTTCCATTGCCGCAACGACGTTTTGCAATGCTGTCATATAAGGAAGCAGGTTGTATGATTGAAAGACGATTGAGACGTATTGATTGCGAAATTTGGAATAGCCGATTTTTTTTAAATCCTTGCCCTCGTATAAAATAGCCCCTTCTTTTGGAGAATCAAGAGCACCGGCAAGAGCTAAAAATGTGGATTTTCCCGCACCGCTTGGACCAGTAATTGTGTAAAATGTACCTTTTTCAAAATCAATATTGATCTTTTTTAAGATTTCTACTTTTTTTTGATCTCTGCTATACCAATAGCTAACATCTTGAAATTTCAACAATGCACTCATTTGATCCCCTTCTTTTCTTAGTCTTGTTTAGTTAAAATCACCTTCGGATGCAGCCGCAAAACGGACAGCGATGGAATAAATGATGATAAAACGGCAATTAACATTCCGATAGACGACAGCATGCCCAAATCTTTCGGTGTTATTGCGATTTCTAAGTCATCAATTGTTTCCACGTTAGCTGCTTGCCCTCTCATTCCTACACTGCCTCCCATACCTGGTCGAAAGGATGGAGGTGTATTCATCTGCTCTTGCTGGGCCAGCTCTTGCGCTAATAATTGATCGCTGATCTTGCCGGCCACCACATTTCCGCATGCGCTTGAAATTCCGATGGCGAGAACGGCTACAATCAATATTTCTGCGACAAATTGACCGATGAGCTTCCATCTTTTCTCCCCAAGAGAAAGAAGAACACCCATCTCGTATTTCCGTTCGCGGATTGACAGCATGACAATCAGTCCAAGAATGACAGCCCCTGAAATCGTCACTAAGTAAACGACATTTTTTGAAAATGACGCGACATTGTTGATTGGTCCGACCATTTGATTGTATAGCTGATCATTTGCATCAAGCTTGAATGTATCGAAGTCTATGCTCGAATTTTTCTTCGCTTTTTGAATAAACGAGTCTATTTTCGCGGGATCTTTCATGTAATAAACAGCGCGGTCAATGGTATTTTCATAGTCTTCACCTTTCAGTGTGTTCGCGACAGTATATGGAACGTACAATTTGTTGTAAGGGTTCATAAAAGAAAAATTCATTCCTTGATCTTGTTCGTTTGTGGTTGTCTCATAAATGCCAATGATTTTTAATTCAATCGTTTTTTCCTCTTCATTGGCACCTTTTACCGTAATCGTATCACCGACAGTTAAGTCGTTTTCATCCGCCAATGTTTTTTCGATGACCACAACATTTTTTCCTAATGATTGATCGGTAATATGTTCACCTTCTACCAATGTAGAATCTCCGTTCATAAATTCTTCGACAGCATCAGTAAAAACGACGCCTTGCAGACTGACATCAGATTGAAACATTGGATTTCCATTTTCCCCAAAGGGACCTCTGTTTTCTGTTTCCTCATCCGAATCACTTGTGTCTTCATTTTCAATTGGATCAAAGTCTTCAGCAATTCCGTTTGTCGACGAATATAAGTTATAACCTTTTACTTCTGAGTATGTAGATAATTCTTCTGCCGATTTTACCGGAATGGGTTCAAGCTGAAACCTCGTCCGTTCACCTTCCGATTGCTGCTGATTCCGCATTTTTTCCATATCCATCTGCAAGGTCACTTCTCCTCCCAGCTTTTCCTTCGCTAAATCACTGGCTTTCTTTGCTGCACTTTCGATCGCCAGACCGGAAAGGACAAGTAAGCAAATGATGGTGAAAATAAACAGTTGTAAAAGGCTCTTTCCTTTTCTAGCCCATACGCTTAACAACGACCTTTTAAAAAAATTCATCTAATCTTACCTCCTTCGTGATTGTCAACGATAAGCATATTGGAAACATATGAACAATTTATGAAAAATCTATGTTCGAAAGTTTAATTTTTTAAAAGAGAAGTTGAAGTAGTTGCTTCCCTTTCTTTACTCGTTTATCTTGAAAATAAGAGTTGTTTTAGCGGGAGGAAGAGAAATGAAAATTTTAGTGATCGAAGATAATGAAAGCGTCTGTTCGATGCTAAATATGTTTTTTATAAAGGAAGGGATTGAAGGGGAATTTGTCCATGATGGACTTGAAGGCTACCAATCCGCTAAGAGTGGCAATTGGGACTTGCTCATCATCGATTGGATGCTTCCCGGAATGGATGGAGTCACGCTTTGCAGAAAATTAAGAGAAGAAGAACACTCCGTTCCGATCATCATGCTGACCGCTAAAGACAGTGAATCCGATCAAGTGATCGGACTTGAAATGGGAGCCGATGATTATGTCACGAAACCGTTTAGCCCGATTGCACTAATGGCGAGAATAAAGGCAGTGGCGAGAAGATATAACAAGCAAGAACCTCGTCAAAAAAACATTGTGACAACCAAACACTTTAAAGTGGACAAAGATGCAAGAGAAGCGTATTTTAAAGGACAATCGATTAATAACCTAACTCCAAAAGAGTTTGACCTCCTTTATCATTTTCTCACACATCCGCGCCAAGTATTTACGAGAGAGCAGTTGCTGGAAAGTATATGGGGGTATCAATTTTACGGGGATGAAAGAACAGTTGATGTCCACATGAAAAGGCTGAGAAAGAAGCTCGGGCCTGAAGCGCAAAACTTCCTTCACACGGTTTGGGGGGTGGGATATAAATTCGACGAATCGGTGAAGCACGATGAAACTTAAATATATGTATCAGCTGCTTATTAGCCATATAGGAGTTTTAGTCATTGCATTCTTGATTTTGAGCTTTTCCTTTGCAAAATATGTTGAAAACTATGTTTATCAAAATAAAGTAGAAGAATTGATTGCCTACGGCCAAAACATTTTACATGATTATAGCCGCGATAATTGGGGCGGAAACCGGATTTTGGATCAATACCGGCAGGTGCTGAGGACACGAAATATTATGTTCAGTGTGTTTAATCAACAAGGCGAAATTTTTTATCCGGAAGCTGGCTTTTTCCCGCGGTTCACAATGTCAGAAAAAGAATGGGAGAGTTTGGAGGATGGCAAAATTGTCGTGGTCAAGCAAGATTTAAAACGGTTTGATCAGGCGGTATCCTTCGTTTCTTTGCCATTCATCGTGAACGGGGAGCTGATGGGAGGAGTTCTCCTAGTTTCGCCGATAAGCGGTTCAAGAGAGACCATCAGCGACATTAATCAGTTTTTATTTTATACAATTTTAATTTCGTTGACGGTTTCATTTTTGCTAAGCGGTCTTTTATCGAAGCTGCATGTTCGGAGAATTCAGAGGATTCGTGAAGCAACGTCAATGGTGTCATCTGGAAACTATGACGTCCAGGTGAATGCCTCCAAAATCGATGAAATTGGTGAACTGGCAAGCGACTTTAATGAAATGGTAAAAAAGCTTAAAGCTTCTCAGGAGGAAATAAACAGGCTTGAAAAAAGAAGGAGACAGTTTATTGCAGATGTTTCTCATGAGTTGAAAACTCCTCTTACAACGATCAGCGGTGTCATTGAAGGATTAAAAAGCGATATGATTCCTGAAGAAGAAAAAGAAAGAGGCATTCAATTAGTAAGCCAAGAGGCAAAAAGGCTGATTCGGCTAGTTAATGAAAATTTGGACTATGAAAAAATTCGGTCGAATCAAGTAAAGCTAAATATAGAACCTATACAGTTAATTGATGTGTTTGAAATTGTGAAGGAACAGCTTCTTTCACAAGCTGAGGAGAAAAATAACATTATGATCATTGAAGCGGATGAAAATGAAATCATTTATGCTGATTATGATCGCCTCATTCAAATTTTGATCAATATTGTTAAAAATAGCATTCAGTTTACACAAAACGGAAAAATATTTTTGCGTGGGAAACCTGGATATAAGGAAACAATCATTGAAATCGAAGATACCGGGATCGGAATGGACGAAAAAGAAATTGAAAACATTTGGCAGAGATTTTACAAAGCAGATCTGTCAAGAACAAACAATAAATACGGGGAATTCGGGTTAGGACTCTCAATTGTGAAGCAGTTAGTGCTCCTGCATCAAGGAGAAATCAACGTGACAAGTAAAAAAGGCAAAGGAACGAAATTTGAGATTAAACTGCCTGTCAAAAGCTAAAGAATCTTGTAGAAGGGATTGGATAATACATGGAGCTTGAATTTCATCGTTCGCCCAATAAATATATCGGGGGAGTATCGATCAAAGTGGAGGATCTTAAGAGATCTATTGCGTTTTACCACAATTTATTGGGGTTTAAAATATTAGAGCAAAAGGAAAATAAAGTCGTTTTTTCTGCTGATGGAAAGAAGCCGCTATTGATTGTCGAACAACCGGATAATGTCATAAGAAAACAAGTCCGGACGACAGGGTTATATCATTTTGCCATTTTATTGCCGGAAAGGAAAGATTTAGCTAATGCCCTTTATCATCTCATTCAAATGAACTATCCGCTGCAGGGTGCTTCCGATCATTTGGTCAGTGAAGCGGTCTATTTGGCAGACCCGGATGGAAACGGCATTGAAATTTATGCTGATCGAAAGTCGGCGAATTGGGAATGGAATCAAAATCAAGTTGTGATGGACACGATTCCGTTAGATATAAACGATTTATTTTCTGAAAGAGATCCAGAGGGCTGGCAAGGGATGCCTGAAGCAACCATTATTGGTCATGTTCATTTGCATGTTGCCTATTTAGATGAAGCAGAACAATTTTATTGTAAAGGCCTCGGTTTTCAAATGACATCAAAATATGGATCTCATGCATTATTTATTTCTAGCGGCAAATACCATCACCATATTGCGTTAAATACTTGGAACGGTATAGGGGCTCCAAAGCCTCCTGAGAATAGTGTCGGGCTTAAATGGTTCACAATCATTTTGCCGAATAAGGAAGAAAAAGATCAGGTGATCAAGAGATTAAAAGAAATAAATGCACGTATAACTGAAAAAGATGGAAAAATATACACGATCGATCCTTCCGGAAATCAAATTGAAATAACGACAGCTCATTAAAAATCGATCATGAACATGGACGCATTGGCGTCTTTTTTTTTTGTGCAAATTTTTCTTGCATTAAGAATAAAAAAACGAAAAATGCAAATATTAACAAGAAATAAAAATGCTGGAGTTAAGCAAAAATGAAATTCAAAAAGATGCTTTTATTTGCTGTTGTTTTGTTGTTGTTATCCGGCTGCTGGAACCGAAGAGAATTAAACACGATTGCCATTCAAGTGGGTTTAGGGATCGATAAAGAAGGAGACCAGTATGTGGTGACCTCGCAAATAGTAAACCCTAGTCAAATTGCCATGCTGATGAGTAAAGGGGATAAAACTCCTGTTATGACTTATCAAGAGAAAGGTCACACCATCATTGAAGCTATACGGCGAATGACCACTGCTGTTCCAAGGAGAATTTACTCGTCTCATTTGCGGATTTTAGTAATCGGTGAGGAATTAGCAAAAGAGGGAATTGGGGAGGTGCTTGATCTTTTGTCACGCGATCATGAAATGAGAACAGATTTTTATATAACTGTTGCAAAGGATGCCAAGGCAGGGGATATTTTAAAAGTTTTAACAGCGTTAGAAGATATCCCGGCGAACCAGCTTTTTAATTCTCTTGAATTATCAGATAAGCAATGGGCGCCGACAATATCTGTAACTCTTGATCAATTGTTATCGGATTTAAGCAGCGAAGGGATCGAAGTGAAACTGACAGGAATATCAGTAGAAGGCAATCAGCAAGTCGGTGAAACGAAAGCCAATTATGAACAAATTGACCCTGAAGCAAAATTAAAATTTAAAGGAATCGCTTTGTTTCACCAAGACCGATTAATAGGCTGGCTGGATGAACAACAGAGCAGAGGACTTCATTATATTATCGGCAAAGTGCATCGGACGATCGAAGAAATTTCATGCAAGAATGACGGAAAGATAAGCATTGACATTTTTTCTGCAAAAAGCCAGCTAAAAACAAAAATGCATAAAGGCAATCCCGTTGGTGAAGTTCATATAGAGGCTCAAGGAAATGTAGCGGATGTACAATGCAAGCATCTCACAATAACAAATACAAAAACGATAAGAAAGATAGAAAAAAAGACGGAAGAAGAAATAAAACAAGAAGTTGAAAAAGTTCTTTCGAATGTTCAGCAAGATTACCGAGTCGATGCTTTCGGTTTTGGAAAAGCGTTGTATCGGGACGATTATAAAAATTGGAAAAAAATAAAAAAACATTGGAAGGAAACGTTCACTGAACTTCCAATAAAAACTACTGTTGATGTCAAAATACGAAGAACAGGCACGATCAACAATCCTCCGCTTAACAAGCTGGAGGATTGAGAGCAGGGAAATGGAAGGAATTTCATATGGAAAAAGCAAAAATCGATGGGTTACAGATGTTTTCATTTATATTTTTGTTTCAATTTGGAAGTCTGATTGTCACAGGGCTAGGATTGGAAGTAAAGCAAAATAATTGGATCGCCGTGTTAGTTGTTTCCGGAATTAACATTCTCCTTATTTTATTGATTTACGGGCCAATTTATAATCGTTTTCCAAACCTCACCTTGACAGGAATATTTTTGGAAAACACAGGGAAAATTGTTGGTACAGTGCTTTCAATCATATATAATTTTTATTTTATCTTAATCGCCGGCTTTATATTGCGGGATACTGGGGATAACATGATTAAATATCTTTTGCCTGAAACGCCTATTGAAGTGGTTTTATTGATTGGAGTTTTACTTATTTCTTATTCATGCTTTTTAGGAATTGAAGTGTTCGCAAGAGTTGCCCAGCTGCTTTTCTTTATCATGATCACTCTAGGGATAATGGGAAATTTTTTAGTGTTTGCCTCCGGAATTGTTGATCCGATACATCTTTTGCCAATTTTAGAAGATGGCTTATTTCCTTTAATCAAAGCGGTGTTTCCGTCTATCATTTCTTATAGCGAAATGGTTGTCTTTTTCATGATACTTCCATACTTAAACAAACCTCAGAACGGTGTGCGAATTGGAACGTTATCGGTTTTATTCAGCGGTTTGGCCGTCTCATGGACTTTTGCATTAACTATTGCAGTGCTTGGGGTGTACGGAACGGAATTAGCCGATCTTCCTTTGCTTGATACAGCCCAAAAAATCAATGTCGGCGACTTTTTTCAGAGAATGGATCCGATTGTCATTTTAACTTTATTTATCGGCCTTTTCATAAAATTAAATATTTTTTTTTATGCAGGAGTTGTAGGAATGGCGGAGCTGTTTAAAAAACAAAAGCACCAGCCTTTTATACTGCCTGCAGCGATTATGATTTTTGTCATTGCAATTGTAAGTGCGGAAAATGAGATCGAGAAAAAAGAACTTTTAAAGGAAAAGCTTCCATTGTTCATTGAGCTGCCGATTTTAATTATTATTCCTTGTATATTGCTGGTGATCATAGCCATTCGCGGCAAATGGCAAAAAAGAAAGCATCTACAACCTTATTCAAAAGGATCGATGAAGGATGAATGAATTTTTGGTAATAGGCGCATTATTATTAAGTCCCTTGCTGACATATGTGATCGTGTTATTAACTATTCGCCCTCTTATTAAAAGAGCTACTTCATCGTTTACAAAAATTCTCATGGGTGATCCCTATATGGAAAATGTATGGGAAATGGTCAGTGCCTTTACGCGGATAAGTCCAAGGATTGTCGTTGAGAACAGCTTGAGGGCTGCAGAAGGGAAAATTATTGACCGCCCGTTTGGTAGCCCGCGAAAATTTCTTAATTTTGACGGGCTCGTCTTTTCACCCGCTCAACTTGCAATTTTTCCTGCAAAAGAGGACGCAAAAGTGGAAATGAAAACGGTTATTGGTCCCTTGGCCAAAAAACCTCTCACAATTGATATGCCTGTTTTGCTTGGCGGGATGGCATACGGTCTTGGCGTAAGCGAACAAGTTCGAATTGCCCAAGCCTGGGGAACGGCCGTTGTCGGAACAGCCTGTAACATTGGTGAAGGGGGATTTTTGCAAGAGGAACGTGAACGGGCAAAGCATTTGATCGTTCAATACCACACTGCGAATTGGGGGAAAAATGCAGATGTATTAAAACAGGCAGATGCTGTGGAAATCCATATTGGGCAAGGAGCTTCAGCTGCTGTCCCGGCAAGAATTTCACCTGAATTTTTGCAAGGAAAAGCCCGTGATATATTAGGTTTAAAACCGGATGAGACCGCAGTTATTCCAAGAAGATTCAATGAATGGAACAGTCCGAACGATTTAAGAAAGGTTGTAAAAGAATTAAAACAACTCACTGGAGGAGTCCCGATCGGAATCAAAATTTGTGCAAGCAACAGGCTTGAAGAAGATATTGAATACGGACTTTTGGCAGGTGTGGATTTTATTTCGATTGATGGCGGTCAGGCAGGTACAAAAGGATCGGCGCCGATCATACAAGATGATTTCGGATTGCCGACGATTTATGCATTGACTAGGGCTGTCCACTATATAACAAAAAGAGAAATGAAAGGAAAAGTGAGCTTATTGATTGGCGGCGGAATCAATACACCCGGGGATGCATTGAAGGCTTTGGCGCTTGGAGCAGACGCTGTTTATATAGGAACTGCTGCTTTATGGGCAATGACGCATACACAGGTCGTAAAAACAATACCATTTGAGCCACCGACGGTATTGGCCTTTTATAGGGGAAGAATGGCGGATCAATTTAATAAAGAGGAGGCAGCATATTATTTATCTAATTTTTTAACGTCATTTTCGGAAGAAATACAGGTCGCTGTCAAAGGTTTAGGGAAAACAAATGTTCATGATGTGAACAAAAGTGATCTTGTCGCACTTGATGAAACAACAAGTAAAATTACAAAAGTCCCTTTAGCATTTGACCCAAATGAGACCGCTCATATGACTGGAAGCAAAAATTGATTTCGACTACTTCTTGTTTAGTACGTGGCTAAATCTTAACGCATGTTCAATTTCATCAGTCATGGCTCTAAAGAAAGCATCTCGAATCATTGGATCTTGTGTAGATAAATAATTATCGCGGTATGTCTCATATGCTTCCAATTCTTGTTCATAAGCGATCCGCAGACCTTCTTGGAAATTTCGGAATCGAGTTATTTTTGTTTGATAAACCGGTTTTTTTCCTGTTAATGTTTGATAAAGCTGCGTGAATGTTCGTAAATGTATTTTTTCGTCTTCTAGCGCATGTTCAATTGCCTGTCTCTGTTCAGAAGTTTCCGCCGCCTTTGCCAATCTTGTGTAAAAATCAATAGCACTTGCTTCAGAAGAAATTCCGTTTAAGATAGCCTTCAGTATATTGTCAATGGAGCTGTTGTTTCTATTTTGTCTAATGAAGCTGTGGTCGTAAACTGGATAATAGTAGTTTACATAATGTGTATTAGCATACATGCAAATATCCCACCTTTCATTTTTCTTATGTCAGTTTATTCAGATATAGAGAAAAAGTGATGAATTGGGTGAAATCGAGACGTGTCGGAAACAAATTTTTGTTAAAAACTAAATTCTTATTGACTTAAAACGAAAGAGGTTATATAATCATTTTCAAAATTATTTACTAAATAAATTATTTTCAGATAAGAAAAGCAAAGAAAAGGAGCAGTAAAAGAGGCCGGTGGCGCATAGAGAGCTGACCCGCAGGCTGAAAGGTCAGTCGTTCACCACTCTTTGAAGGTCACCTTGGAGCTTTGTTTTAGAAATAGCGCAAGCTAAAGTATAAAGCAACGGTTCTTCCGTTATCAAGAAAAGTCATGTACGTGACTTGCTGAGTCTGTATTTCGCGAGGAATACAGAAAAGTTGAGTGGTACCGCGAATAACTCGCCTCAACAATCCAATATTTCTTTTTGGATTGAGGCGAGTTTTTATTTTGATAATTTCATATGAAAAAGGTGAGGAAAAGGAGCAGTAGAAGAGAGCGATGACGTATTAGAGAGCTGACCCATAGGCTGAAAGGCCAGCCGTTATCTCTCTTTGAAGATCGCCTTGGAGCCTTGTTTTAGAAATGGCTTTTTGCCAAAGTATAAAACAACGGATCTTCCGTTACGAAGAAAGTCATCTATGTGTGACTTGCTGAGTCTGTATTCTGTGAGGAATACAGAGAAGCTGGGTGGTACCGCGAAGCATCTCGCCCCAGCAATCAACCGATGTTTTATGCGTTGGTGATTGCTGGGGCATGTTTTTTTAATTGGCTATTTCGCCATGCTGCCCGCTAAAAGAAAAGCCCGATTTAGCCAATCAAGCATTCAATAAAAATTGGCAACCCAATAGGTCTAGTCAGCAGCGCACAATAAAATTAAAATAATGAGAAAGGATGGATGAACATGAATCAAGTTATTGAATTTATTAAATCGGACCGGTTAAAAGAAAAGCCTGATCTTGAATCGTTAGGATTTGGAAAACATTTTACAGACCATATGTTTATATTGGATTATAATAAGGTGCAAGGGTGGCATTCCCCTCGTATAGTGCCGTTTGAACCGTTGGTGCTCTCGCCGTCAGCAATGGTATTTCATTACGGGCAAGCAATTTTTGAAGGGCTGAAAGCTTATAAAACGAATGACGGCCGCACATTGTTATTCAGACCGGATAAAAATATAGAGCGATTGAACCGCTCTTGCGAACGAATGTGTATTCCGCCCATTGACCCTGATCTAGTATTGGAAGCCATTGTGCGGCTTGTTGAAGTGGAAAGAGATTGGATTCCAAATAAAGAAGGCACTTCTTTATATATCAGACCGTTCATCATTGCAACGGAACCATATTTAGGAGTTAGACCAGCAAGCGAATACAAGTTTATGATTATCCTGTCGCCAGTTGGAGCTTACTATTCAGGCCGTCAGCTCGTTCCTGTAAAAATTTATGTTGAAGATGAATATGTTCGCGCTGTACCGGGAGGAGTTGGTCATGTTAAAACTTCCGGAAACTATGCAGCTAGCTTATACGCCCAAAAAAAAGCGGAGGAATTAGGATACGATCAGGTGCTCTGGCTCGATGGAAAAGAAAATAAATATGTTGAAGAAGTTGGAAGCATGAACATTTTCTTCAAAATCAACGGTGAAGTGTACACGCCAAAATTAAACGGAAGCATTTTGAGCGGTATAACAAGAGACTCCGTTATCCAGCTAGTGAAAGATTGGGGAGTACCGGTGCATGAAGAACGCATTTCAATAGAAGATATCTTCAATGCCTACAAAAACGGGGAATTGGAAGAAGTTTTCGGAACAGGAACAGCAGCGGTAATTTCGCCGGTCGGAGAGCTGAAATGGAATGAGCATAAAATGCTATTGAATAATTCTGAAACAGGCGAGTTTTCTAAAAAGCTTTATGAAACGATCACGAACATTCAATACGGAAAAGCGGAAGACAAGTTCGGCTGGACGAAAGAGGTATAATTCAATTTTATATTGATTTCAAATAAAATTTATTAAGGTGCCATCCATCTTTATTTGCTTTCGAATCAGAAATATTGGCAGTGTCAAAAAATTGTTTTTAGGTAAGAATGGAACAGAATATGGAGAGGAGATAGATGATTGATTAAAGCTGTTTTTTTTGACTTAGATGATACACTTCTTTGGGATGAAAAAAGCGTCAGCGACACATTCCAATATGTTTGTACCACAGCCGAAGAACAATACGGGGTTGATTCAAAACAGCTTGAGGAAGCGGTTCGTCAAGAAGCGAGAAAATTGTATGAATCTTATGAAACATATCCATTTACAAAAATGATTGGCATCAATCCGTTTGAAGGCCTTTGGGCGAATTTTAGCGAAATCGTGCACGAACAGTTTGGGAAGCTTAATCAATTGGCGCCTGTTTACAGAAAAGATGCTTGGACGAACGGTTTGAAGGCGGTCGGTATAGATGATGCTGAATTCGGGGAAAAGCTGGCTGAGCTTTTTCATGCAGAACGGCGCAAAAGACCGCTCGTATATGAAGATACATTTGAAGTATTAGAACAGCTGAAACAAAACTATCGTTTGCTTCTTTTAACAAACGGGGATCCAAGCCTGCAAAAAGAAAAGATTGCTAGTGTTTCTGCTCTCTCATCGTATTTTGAGCATATTGTCATTTCAGGTGAGTTCGGCAAAGGTAAGCCTGATCCGTCAATTTTTGAACACGCACTAAACTTAATGGGTGTTCAAAGCAATGAAGTGGTAATGGTTGGAGACAAACTGAGCACTGACATACTTGGGGCATCACGGACAAATATCCGGTCTGTTTGGATTAATCGAAAGCAGTTGGAGCTTAGCGGAGAAGTCACTCCAGACTATGAAATCAGCCAATTAAGAGATTTATTGACGGTTTTAGAGGATTTAAAAAAGGAATAGAAATATTTTGATAGGAAAAGAATTGAGGCTGGACTGGATGAAAAAACATCCGAAGTCCAGTTTTTTTAGATTCGTGCTTTTTATGAAAGGGCTGTCTTAGAAAATCAAATCGCCATTGAAAACAAAAAATCATAAACACCGATATCAACGTTTCTAAAACATTCATGGGGGCGTCTATAAGCCGTAAAAACGACTTATTAGACACCCCCAGCGGCTTTTTCTTTATTTAAGATGCGAGCCTAAAAATTCTTTCACTTCCTCAGGTGTTTTTGCGTATGCGCTGTGCAGATGAGCGATTTTTTCGTTGTTTTTAAAAATTAAAATGCTTGGAATTCCCATTACTTGATATTTTTCAGCTAGGTCGGGGAATTGATCTTTATTGATCTCATACCATTCATATTGACCGTATTCTTCTAAAATGTCGCCGATAAACATGTCCATTCTTTTGCAATCAGGGCACCAATCGGCAAAAAACTTGATGATGGTTTCTTGATTGCTCTGAATCACTTGTTCAAACTGTTCTGCTGTCTCTATTGGCTTCATTGGATAACCCCTCCTTCCTTCGTATTTATTTTAATTCATGGTAAAGAAGAAGTGAATTTTTTTCTCCCGCAAATAAATTGTTCGGCAATGATAACAAAAACAACCTATATAATGATAAAATAGAACAGATGATTTTTTTCAAAACGGGAGGAAAAAATAAATGGCAATCAAACTGGCGCTTGTATATGGGGGCAAATCTGCCGAGCATCAAGTATCATTACAAACAGCTCGGGCAGTAATAAACGCTCTCGATAAAAATAAATTTGACATATATCCAATTTATATTACGGAGCAAGGGCAATGGGTAAAAGGAAAGCAATTGAACGGTCCAGTTGAAAGTGTAGAAGACTTGAAGTTTCTAGCGGGAAATTCCGAAGCTGGAGAAAAAGGTGAACATTTGCCGGTACCTTTCAGTCAAGAACTATTTAACGCTCCAGGAAGCGCTGATCCAGTCCATGTCGTATTTCCGCTATTGCATGGACCGAATGGTGAAGATGGAACGATACAAGGAATGCTGGAATTGCTGAATATACCTTATGTTGGGAATGGAGTTTTGGCTTCAGCAGCAGGAATGGATAAAATCATTATGAAAAATTTATTTGCCCAAGCAGGACTTGCTCAGGCAAAGTACGTTTGGTTTACGAACAAAGACTGGGAAAAAGATAAAGAGGAGGTTTTTCAAAAAGTCGAGGAGCAGCTCGGATATCCTTGCTTTGTAAAGCCAGCCAATCTCGGTTCAAGCGTAGGTATCAGCAAGGCAAAAGATCGGCAATCGCTCATTCAATCTATTGAAGAAGCGTTTCTGTATGATCGGAAGCTGATTATTGAAGAAAGTATTGATGGAAGGGAAGTTGAAATCGGAGTAATTGGAAATGATGAACCGATCTGCTCTGTTGTTGGGGAAATTGCTCCGAAAAAAGAGTTTTACGATTATAAAGCGAAATATGAAGACGGAGATACGGAACTCATTATTCCAGCTGACATAACGGAAGAGCAATATGAACAAATCAAGAAAATGGCGCTGAAAGCATTTAAAGCTATCGATGGTTCTGGACTTGTTCGGGCAGACTTTTTCTTGAGAAAAGACGGAACACCGTTGATCAATGAAGTGAACACAATGCCTGGATTTACGCCGTTTAGCATGTTCCCTCTTTTATGGAAGCACAGCGGCATCGATTATCCAGCGTTGATTGAAAAATTGGTTCAGCTTGGAATCGAGCGATATGAACTAAAACAGAGAATCAAGTATACTATTTAAAGATCGTTCTTAGGGCGGCTGTGTAAAGCCGCCTTTTGAAAGGAGAACAAAAAAGCATGATAAAACGGCAATTATCAGCAATTAAGCAGATGGCAAACAACGCAGAATTAAAAGAGGAATTTGAGAAGATTACCATCGAAGGAGTAACGACTGATTCGCGGAATGTCCGTAAAGGAAACTTATTTGTACCCATTATTGGCGAAAAGTTTAATGGACATGACTTTGTCGAGAAAGCGTTCGAAAATGGTGCTCATGCCTCCTTATGGTCTAGATCAGTCCCGAATCCGCCGCAAGACAAACCATTGATCATTGTCGACGACACCTTGTCAGCATTGCAGCAGATTGCTTCTCACTATTTGTTGGCAGTAAACCCAAAAGTAGTAGGGATTACAGGCTCTAATGGCAAAACAACGACAAAAGATATGATCGCATCGGTTGTGGGCACTCGGTATCGCGTGCATAAAACGAAAGGGAATTTCAACAACCATATCGGTCTGCCTTTAACAATATTAGATATGCCTGAAGATACAGAAGTGGCCGTATTAGAAATGGGCATGAACGCTAAGGGAGAAATTGAATTATTATCATCAATTGCACGTCCTGATATAGCCGTCATTACCAATATCGGCGATGCTCATTTACAAGATTTAGGCTCTCGTGAAGGGATTGCGGAAGCAAAGCTTGAAATTATAAAGGGTTTAAAAGAGAATGGAACGCTCATTTATCATGGTGATGAGCCTTTGTTAAAAAAAGACTATTCATGTCAAACCGTAACGTTTGGAGAAAATAAAAACAATAATCTTTTTCCGACATCAATGGAGCTGTTGGGTGAAGGAACACGGTTTCGCGCCAATATAGCTGAACAGCCTTTTTTTATCCCTGTTTTAGGCCGTCACAATGTTTTAAACGCATTGGCAGCGATCGCTGTTGGAGAACTCCTAAAGATCGGACTGAATCGTATTGAAAAAGGGCTTCGCGATTTGAAAATAACAAACATGAGACTTGAATTGATTCAAACGAAGAACGGTATGTCCATCATAAATGATGCATATAACGCGAATCCTACAGCGATGAAAGCAGCCATTGATCTAGTCCATGGTCTAAAAGGATATTCGCAAAAAATTCTTGTCTTAGGGGATATGCTGGAGCTTGGCGAAAGAGAAGTTGAACTTCATCAAGAAGTAGGAATGATGCTGTCTGATCAAGAAATTGATCACCTCTTTACATTTGGAAAACTCGGAAAAGAAATTGCCGTTGGTGCAAAGAAAGTTATAGATGAAAGAAAAATTCATGTGTTTTTTGACAAAGATGAACTCATTCATGAATTAAAGAAAGCTCTAGGCTCAAAAGATCTTGTGTTAGTGAAAGCGTCCAGAGGAATGAAGCTGGAAGATGTTGTTCATGCATTAATGAAAGATTGAACTACCACTAGGCTAAAGCCGCAGTGGATTCTTAGGTAGAAGGTTCTAACGAACCTTAATTTACTAAGCTATCCCCGTAGTTCCTACGGTTAGAAGCCTTATGGCTTCATTTTTGATATTGATACTTGCGTTAATATCTCGGTCATGATGGGTATAACAATTAGGGCACTCCCATTCACGCAACGCAAGATTTTTAACGTCTTTGTTTTGGTAGCCACAACACGAACAAAGCTGACTAGATGGAAAATTTTTCGCCACCGTTACAACTTGCTTTCCGTACCACTTTGCTTTGTACTCTAACATGGTTCTGAACTGTGACCATGATATTTCACTGATTGCCTTTGCAAGATTACCATTTTTAAGCATATTACTAACAGACAAATTTTCTATCCCGATAATGTCGTGGTTTTTGACAATCTCGGTTGAAATTTTGTCTAAATAATCCTTACGAGTATTGGCAATCTTTTCATGGATGCGAGCAACTTTAATTCGTTGCTTATTCCAATTAGAACTACCTTTCTTACGTCTTGAAAGAATACGTTGTGCTTTTGCTAATTTCTTTTCTAGCTTACGAAACCATTTAGGGTTTGTATATTTTGTTCCATCAGAAAGAATAGCGAAGTCCTTTAAGCCAACATCTATGCCAACGGCTGAACCTGTTTTCGGCAACTCTTGTACTTCTGTTTCAACCAAAATGGACACAAAGTATTTGCCACTTGGATTTCGTCTAACAGTCGCACTAAGAATACGACCTTCTACTTCTCGACTTTTGGCAAACTTAACAAGACCAAGTTTAGGTAGCTTAATTTTGTTATCTATAATGGCTATATTTCCGTTTGTATACTTAGTCGTGTAAGATTGAACCTTATTCTTCTTAGGATAGACAAGCGAGAATCCTCCCCTTTTTAAAGGGGAGATGAATCGCTTTTTTATATTTTATAAAGACTATATGTGGTTTATTAAAGATTGAAATAATTGGTTTTTTTGTATATTTTTGATATACTATATGTATGAAGAAAACAAATTTAATTCACGCAAGAACTTGTGTTTATAATGTTAATTATCATATTGTATGGTCTGTGAAATATCGAAAGAAGGTTTTGACACAAGAGGTTGAGTTATATCTCAAGAAAATTTTTAAAGAGATTGCAGAAGAAAAAGGTTTTCTGTTGCAGATGGTAGAGGTGGGTGAACAAGATCATATTCATGTATTTGTATCAGCTCATCCAAAAATAGCACCTTCTTATATTGTCAAAATGTTAAAAGGGATTTCAGGGAGAAAAATTTTTCTGCAATTTCCTGAAATCAAACAAAAATTATGGAAAGGAGTATTATGGAACTCTAGTTATTATATTGAAACCGTTGGCTCTATTAGTGAGGATGTCATAAAACGCTATATTGCTAACCAAAAGAAAGGTGGTGACTAAATGAAAAAGGTATCGTATTTCACCTATAAAGCGAATCGAACCAATCAAATCATCTTATATCACTTGTGTTATGCCAGTCGTAAGTTATGGAATGTGGGGAACTATGAAAAACGGAATTGGTCGAAAGAACAAGGTGTACCGTTCCCGAATTGGTATGAACAGAAAAAACGATTAAAAACACATTTTTGGTATAAACAATTACCTGCTCAATCAGCACAAGAGGTCTTAAAAGTCTTGCAAGAAGCGTGGGTGTCTTTTTTCAAACTAAAGGAAAGCAATGGAATAGATAATCCACAACCACCACGATTCAAACATCAAAACTTTAATGTCCGTTTTCTAAATAACAGTTTCAAATTGGTGGAGAACAATACCAAAATTCGTTTACCCATTCCAAAGGCTCAAAAAGCCTTTTTAAAAGAAACGTATGGATTGGAAGAAAGTTATCTTTATATCCCGATTCCGAAACATATCGAAATCGAAAAGATAAAACTGATTGAAGTGAAACCCATCAGTCGAAAAGAATATACGATTTATCTGATTCAAGAATACAAAGATGTACCATTGAAACAAAAGAATAGCACGAAATTTTTATCGATTGACTTAGGGATTGCCAATGCGATGACTTGTTATGATTATCAAGGAAAAGCACACATCATTTCAGGAAGGCAATGGCTATCCGTTGAACGCTACTTTCATAAACAAATCGCCCATTTTCAAGCGATTGGTTTCGCTCAACAATGTGCTAAAGGAATACAATACCCGAAACCTTCCAGACGTGTGTTACAACTTTATCAAAAGAAAAGAAAACAAGTGCATCACATGTTGCATTGTATGACAAGAAAAGTGATTGATATTGCTCTGCAACAAGGAGTCGAAACGATTGTGATTGGTGACATTACAGGTATACGAGAACAAGCGAAATTCAACAAGAAAACGAATCAAAAATTGCATGGTTTTCCGTATGCGAAAATCATTCAAATGATACGGTATAAAGCGCAGGAGCAAGGAATAGATGTTCGTTTATTAACCGAAGAATACACCTCTCAAGCATGTTCAGTATGCCAAATGTTCCCTTGTGAAGAAAACGCAAAGCCGAGTAATCGGATTCATCGAGGGTTATATGTATGTAACGACTGTCATACAACCATCAATGCGGATGTGAATGGTGCTATCAATATCAGCAAAAAGTATCTGAAAGAGATTAAGGCTTTATCTCAATCAGTAGTGGTGTTGGACACGCCGACTGTGTATACGTTTAACGGACAACAGTTCGTTGCGTAGAACAGGAAGCTCGTCATTTCAATTACGAGTAGTTCACCTATAGTGCGGTAAGTTGAAATAGATTGATGGAAATGGTATGATAACACCTGCGGTGAATGGATAAAAATCCCTATGCGTACTTTCCAGCAAAAAATCGGAGTTTACACTGATTCTCACGACTATGATAAGCTTACAGTTTCTAGAAAATACGCACAAGAGCCTTTTTATCCAGCAGCGCTTAATAAAAGTCTTAAAGGAGTTTGGAAAAATTGACAAATTTGTTTCACCAGTTCGGGTTGAGTCCGGAGCTGTTAAAATCAATAAAAAGAATGGGCTTTGAAGAAGCGACTCCCATTCAAATGCAGGCGATCCCTTTAGGCTTGAACAATAAAGACATCATTGGACAAGCGCAAACAGGGACAGGAAAAACAGCAGCTTTTGGCATCCCTTTAGTAGAAAAAATTAATGTTCATGATTCAGCTGTTCAAGCGATTGTGATAGCCCCAACACGGGAACTTGCTATACAAGTATCAGAAGAGTTATATAAAATCGGCTATGATAAACGGACAAGAGTATTGCCGATTTACGGAGGCCAGGACATTTCCAGGCAGATTCGGGCTTTGAAGAAGCCTCCCCACATCATTGTTGGAACACCTGGAAGGTTATTGGATCACATACGGCGCAATACGCTGCGGCTTGATTCTGTGCACACTGTCGTTTTAGATGAAGCGGATGAAATGCTCAACATGGGGTTTATTGATGATATTGAGCACATTCTTTCAAATATTCCTAGGGAGCGTCAAACCCTTCTATTTTCGGCGACAATGCCTGGTCCAATTAAATCAATTGCAGAACGCTTTATGAAAAATCCGACTCATGTCCGTGTAAAAGCGAAAGAAGTAACGGTTCCAAATGTGCAGCAATATTATTTAGAAGTGCCTGAAAAACAAAAATTTGACGTTTTGACAAGACTTCTTGATCTGCAATCACCGGAGCTTGCGATTGTGTTTGGCAGGACAAAGCGCCGAGTGGACGAACTTTCTGAAGCATTAAATGTCCGCGGCTATTCAGCAGAAGGAATTCATGGCGATTTAAGCCAAGCGAAACGCTTATCTGTTTTGAACAAATTTAAAAATGGGGCCATTGATGTACTTGTTGCAACAGACGTAGCAGCCAGAGGGCTTGATATATCTGGTATCACCCATATATATAATTTTGATGTACCTCAAGACCCTGAAAGCTATGTGCATAGAATTGGAAGGACAGGACGGGCTGGGAAGTCAGGAAAAGCGATGACGTTTATAACCGCAAGGGAACGCGGTATTTTGGAAACCATTGAGCATACAACAAAAAGAAAAATGGATCGAATGCGTCCTCCTACTTTAGATGAAGCACTAGTAGGAAAACAAAAAATGACGGTCGAAAAAATTTGCTCTGTAGTGGAAACTGAAAATTTAGATCAGTATAAAAATTTTGCTGCGGAGCTATTGGAAAAATATGATTCCGTCCCATTGCTTGCAGCAGCTATTAAAATGTTAACGAAGGAACCGGATACGACACCTGTAAAATTGACGGAGGAACCTCCTCTCCCTATGAAGAAAGAAAAAAGCAGAAATAAACGAAAGCTTGATTTAAAAAACAAACGGGTTGGACGGAAACGCTCCTTTCATTCAGCAAGATCGACAAAAGGATCGGCTAGCCCAAAATAATTGGAATGAAAAAGAATAATCAGACATGGAAAAAGAGGCATTCCAAAACTTGGAGCTGCCTCCTTTTTATATATTTGAAACTTTTTGCCTAAATGAAACGTAATTTTTTACAGAAGGAGACAAGGGAGGGAAAAACTTGCGGCGCGAACCACAAAATCGCATTAGTCCTAAAGCTGTTACTGTATGGAAGATCACTGCGGCTATTTGGAGCATCGTTGAGTTGCTGGTGATCATAGGCATATCTTTATTGATATTTTTTTTCAACTGGCCGAAATGGATTATTCCTATATTGGCAATTATTTGGTTGGTGTCTTCTATTTGTTCCATTTTCATTTTTCCAAATATTCGGTTGAAAATATGGCGATATGAAGTTCATGAGAATGAACTGGATTTGCAGCATGGATTGTTTACAGTTACCCGTGTGCTTGTTCCAATGGTGAGAGTTCAGCATGTAGATACCTCACAAGGGCCGATTTTAAGAAAATATAACTTGGCGACTGTAACTATTTCCACTGCAGCAACGGTTCACGAGATTCCTGCCCTGGAAATGGAAGAAGCGGATCAGCTTCGCGATTATATCTCGAAATTGGCACGGGAGGCGAAGGATGATGTATGATCAGAAAAGATTGCATCCCGTAGCTGTTTTAGTGAAAATTGCGAAGGCGATTAAAGAAATTATAGTAACGAATATTTTCTTGTTTGTCACAAACATAGGAAACATCCGGTCGTTTTTATTGATCGGAACGATTCTAGCACTTGTACTCACGATCATTTCCAGTGTGTTAAATTGGTTGAAATTTACTTATCGCATTGAAGAAAATGAATTTCGTGTTGAGCAGGGCGTTTTTTTTAAAAAAAATCGATATATACCGATTGAAAGAATTCAATCCATCAATGTAACCGCAGGTTTCATCCAGCGCCTCTTCGGTGTAGTGAAGCTTGAAATCGAAACAGCGGGCGGCATGGGCGAAGCAGAGGTTGAACTTAGCGCCATACGGAAAGAAGAGGCAGAACAGATTCGGACAATCATCAAGGAGCAAAAAAGACAAATAGCACAAGGAGAAGCAGAGCAAGACAAACTGGAAGAAGGAAAGGTTCTTTACAAAATAAGCTTTAACGAACTGCTTATTACTGCAGCAACTTCAAGCGGCTTAGGGGTTGCTCTGTCAATCGTAGCCTTTTTAAGCCAATTTGATGAAATTATTCCGTACGAAAAAATATTTGACAAGCTGGAATGGATTGTCCATGCAAGTGTGACGATGATTGTCATCTTATGTTTGATAGGTTTGATCATTGCGTGGATTATAAGCTTTATCGGGGTTTTACTCCAGTACGGAGATTTTACAGTTCGAGAAGAAGCCGGACAGATTATTATTTCAAGTGGCATTTTTGAAAAAAAACAGATTTCTATACCAATAGATCGTATTCAAGCAATTAAAGTAACAGAAAATTGGCTGCGCCAGCCTTTTGGATATGCAACTGTACATATTGAATCGGCGGGAGGCGGAAGTGACAAGGATGTCGAGACCATTTTGTTTCCGTTAATTCGGAAGAAACAAGTTAAAGAAAAGGTTGAAAGCTTTTTTCATTTGACGATAAACGAGACACTGCACCCGGTTCCGCGGCGTGCGCTGTCCAGATTTTTGCTCCGTATGCTGATTTTATCACTTCTCATAGCCGTCCCTTTATGCTTGTTTTTTAAACCATGGGGCTACTTATCACTTATTCTCATTCCTTTTGCACTGGTGCTCGGATATTTTCAATATAAAGATACAGGTTGGTATTTAAATGGAAAAGAATTGACGCTGTCTTTCCGCGTGTTGAATAAGACAACCGTCTTTTTCGAAAAAAAGCGGATTCAATCATTGGAATTGAAACAATCCTATTTTCAGAGACAAAAAGATCTGACTTCTGTTCAGTGCAGTATTATTTCCAAGTCTACTGGAAGCTTTTTTGCTGTTAAAAACCTCGAGGAAAAGGACGGAATGGAAATTTATAAATGGTTTTCAAGAAGAAGTGAAGGACAAGTTTAGAAGCTCCCATCTCTCATGTGGATGGGAGTGATTTAAATTTTTACAACACATATAAAATAGCCGCAAGTATAAAAACGAAAACAAAAATCCATATCGACCATTTTTTGAAAAATAATTTCATTCCTTCCTGTCGAACCGGTTGATGATAATACGTATAATGAATGAAGCTTGGTTTTTTGCGGACAAACACTTTACCTAGCAAAAATCCAGCCAGAAGTCCTGTTACATGTGCAACTACATTGATATGGGCATCAATAAAAGACAGTACGAGAGCTATGGCTGTAACCGTTAAGATCATTTGAGAGTTTTTTTGATCCATATATTCCTTTCGGAAAAAACAGATGAACATGTACGTGCCCAAAATGCCAAAAATCGCCCCTGAAGCTCCTGCATGAGAATAATCCATTGGCATGATCAAATAGGTTGCAATGTTGGCTATAATGCCTGATGCACTGTAAATGACCAGAAAATAAATTGACTTTACCATTCGTTCCAGCGGCGGGGCAAAAATAATAAGTGTGATTGTATTAAACAAAAGATGGGAAAAGCTAGTATGCAAAAAAATTGGTGTAATGAGCCGCCACCATTCCCCTGAATGAACCCCTGCATTGTATCCGGTTAAAAAAGAAAATAGAAGCGTAAATATTGGGAAAGAAAGTTTCATCATAATCCATAACACAACATGTATGCAGCTTATGATCGTGACAGCAGGATAAAGGCGAATAAAAGTGTGAAGGCTTTCTGTTCTGCGAAACATGTGAATTCTCCTTTTCAACAGGACAAGTATTCTATAATCATTGTATGATTTTCAATTTATAAATAGTACAGTAGAAAATTAAAGGGATGTGATGGTGTGATCGTTGGGATTGGACTTGATATCGTTGAAATGGACAGGATGAAAGAGATTATGGAGCGGAGATCCAACATTATTGACAGAATCTTATCGTTTCGCGAAAAGGAAATCTTTAATAAATTGCGGGATTCAAGACAATTGGAGTTTTTGGCAGGCAGATTTGCCGCTAAAGAAGCATTTAGCAAAGCATTAGGGACAGGAATCGGAAAGACAGTGGGCTTTTTAGATATTGAAATTTTACATGATGAAAAAGGGAAACCGATCATTGTGCAAAATATTACACCAGACCGGGTGTTTGTGACAATCACTCATTCAAAAAAATTTGCTGCTGCACAAGTAATCATTGAAAGCCTGTCAAGCTAGTCTGCATATTTGCTGACCTTGCCTCATATAGTTGTAATGCGGTAGGGGAGACAAGTCAGAAATTGTTCACTGACTCTTCAAAACTTCCTAGTGACGCTAATTGAGGCAAAGGGGTTGAAAAATTTGACGAGAGGCGTAAAGCTCGTGATTGTCTGTTTGCTTTTTGTGGGATTAATATCTGCATGTGGCGTAAAATCAAAAGAAGACGTTTCAAGTGCATTGAACAAAAAAATTGAAGAATTAAAAGGCTATAAGGTGAACGCCAAAATGACGATCAAAACAGCGGAAGAGCCGCATGTGTATGAAGTGGAAATTTGGCACAAAAAGCCCCATTATTATCGAGTGCTATTAAAAAATGATGACAGGGATCAAAGCCAGATTATTTTAAGAAATGATGATGGGGTATTTGTTCTGACTCCTGCTTTGAACAAAAGCTTCCGTTTCCAAAGCAATTGGCCGCAAAATTCGAGTCAAGCTTACCTGTTTGAATCGCTTGTCCAAGATATATTGAAGGATAAAGAAGCGAAATTCGAAGTCGGGGAAAAGAACTATGTATTTGAAACAAAAACCAATTATCAAAACAATCAAATGCTCCCATACCAAAAAATTGCATTTCATAAGAAAAATTTGACACCTTCATATGTGAAAGTGATGGATGTTGATCGGAATGCGCTCGTTTCTGTTGAATTTTCCAATTTTGAATCGAATCCAAAATTTGATAAAAATGCCTTTGAAATAGAAAAAACGATGTCCAATGCCCAAGTGGATATTCCTGTTTTGGCTCAATCAGCGAACAAACAATTTGCTGTTCTTTATCCGCTTAAGGAAGACTTGCCGGAAGGTGTCGATCTCGTCCAAGAAAAAGAGCTGAATACAGATAGCGGAAAACGAGTAGTATTAACTTACGGAGGCGAAAAATCATTTACTCTTATTGAGGAGCTTGCGGAAGTTTCACCAGTTACCTCTTCAGAATTTGTCAGCGGAGAGCTGGTCGACTTAGGGTTTGCAGTTGGAGCGCTGACCGACAATTCTTTAACATGGACATATAATGGTGTGGATTATATGCTCGCTTCAAACGAACTGACACAAGAAGAAATGATTGCAGTTGCTCGTTCTGTACAAAGCCAATCAGGGAAGTAGTAAAATTGAGCGGCAAAAGAAACGATCTTCTGCCGCCTTTTTTATGTACTATTGTTTAAAAAGAAACAGTGATATAAAATAAACAAAACGATATCGTTGGAGATGAAATTAAGATGCAGAACTATTTCCGAGATACATGGGCAGAAATTAATTTAGATCATATTGAAGCGAACATTCATGGATTAAAGGAACATTTGCCGAATGAAACTGAAATTATTGCTGTTGTGAAAGCTAATGCTTATGGTCATGGAGATGTGGAAGTTGCCCAAGCAGCATTGTCAGCAGGTGCTGCTAAATTAGCAGTCGCTTTTCTAGATGAAGCATTGAAATTGAGACAAGCAGGAATAAAGGCCCCTATCCTCGTTTTAGGAGCGGTAAGACCAGAAGATGTTACAGTTGCAGGAGAAAATGGGATAAGTGTGACTGCCTATTCAGCTGAATGGCTGGAAAGTTCTGGAAAATATTTAGGGAAAACATCAGTCAACATCCACTTGAAATTAGACACAGGTATGGGACGGATCGGAATAAGAGATAAAAAAGAACTCGAACAAGCCATTTCGCTCATAAAGGGACAGCAGTTATTTCGATTAGAAGGTATATTCACTCATTTTGCCACAGCAGACGAACACGATACAGCATATTTTGAACAGCAATATGAACGTTTCCTGGAATTATTGCAAATCGTGGATACAGACGGTTTGATTATTCATTGTGCAAACAGTGCTGCGACTCTTCGCTTTCCAACAAAAACTTTTAATGCGGTTCGCTTTGGCATTTCCATGTATGGTTTGGCGCCATCGGAATTTATCAAGAGCACGCTGCCTTTTCCGTTATATGAAGCCTTTTCTTTACACTCAAAGATTGTTCATATTAAAAAAATAAAAAAAGGGGAAAAAGTAAGTTACGGAGCAACATACGCAGCGAAAGAGGAGGAATGGATTGGTACGGTTCCAATCGGTTATGCTGATGGATGGATTCGAAAATTGACTGGTTCGGAAGTTCTTGTCGATGGAAGGCGCGTTCCTATTATCGGGCGCATTTGCATGGATCAACTGATGATTAAGCTTCCGGAAAAAAAACCTGTCGGGACAAAAGTGACACTTATCGGTTCACAAGGCAATGACATGATTTCAGTTGATGAAGTGGCCAAACGGCTGGAAACGATTAATTATGAAATTCCATGCATGATCAATTGGCGGGTTCCTCGGATCTATATAAGAAATGGAGGCAAAACAAACGTAAGAAATCCTCTGCTTACTGAAAAATGAAGAAACTTGAATAAAATATTCATCTCAATGCCGATAATATTGAAGAAATTATTTAAAAAATGGCTTTGCTTCAACGAATATAAATGTTAATATTAATATTGGAATAAAATGATTTCGGCTTTGTAGGAACGGTGGAGGTGTATTTTGGTGTCTGAATCCAGCTCAACAACGGAAATTATTGTTCGATTGCCACAAGCACTTGTTTCTGAATTAGATGGAATCGTGAAACAGGAAAACGGAAACAGAAGTGAATTTATTTATCAAGCAATGAAAATGTATTTGAGAGAGCGTAAAAAACGCCAAATTCGCGAGTCAATGAGACGCGGTTATATGGAAATGGCGAAGATCAATCTAAATATTGCATCGGAGGCTTTTCTGGCAGAGTATGAGGCTGAACACACCGTTGAACGCTTAGTTAGCGGGGGGTAATCTTTTGATTGTTAAACGCGGCGACGTTTATTTTGCTGATTTATCCCCTGTAGTTGGTTCAGAGCAAGGCGGCGTTCGTCCAGTTTTAATTATCCAAAATGATATAGGGAATCGTTTTAGTCCAACGGTGATCGTAGCCGCTATTACAGCACAAATTCAAAAAGCAAAATTGCCGACTCATGTTGAAATTGATGCGAAAAAATATGGATTTGAACGGGATTCGGTCATTTTGCTTGAGCAGATTAGAACGATTGATAAACAACGGTTAACGGATAAAATTACCCATCTTGATGATGAAATGATGGATAAAGTGGACGATGCCTTACAAATCAGTTTAGGGCTGATCGATTTCTAATATTTTTTACGTATATTTCAACTATCTTTTCAAAAGGATTGCCTGCAGGTAGAATGTTTAAAATAAATAAGATTGAAAAAATGTCCACAGTTGCGAAACTGTGGTATTTTTGATTTTTGCGCAAAAATGAACAGACGTGCTGACAAGCTGCATTCGCTTTTTTAAACGACGAAGCATTTAAAAACAGCATCTTCCATAATCGAGAAGCGAAAGGAAGATTTGCCGCATTCCCTTTATAAAATAGCTGTAAGCAATGCATGCGACAGCATTAGCAGATATTGTGGAAGAAAAATGATAAAAATGGGAACATATCTATAATTTTTTTATTTTTCTATAAAAGTTGAAAAGGCAAAGTTTTTGAAAGGAGACATGCAACATGTCACTGAAAATTTCTGAAATAGTTGAATTTATCCGAATGCATCGAGACGAGATTATGAAGGATTGGATTGATCGCTTCAACAAGGCTGATGCCCAATCAATTTCCGCTGAGTCTGATCAAATTGATCAAGCAATTGCTGCAGAATATGTGAATATTCTCATCGAATGGAGCAAAAACAAAGAAGATGAATTTTCCAGAAAAATTCATGAATTTTCAAAACGGATTGTCCAGCTTGACTGGCCAATGGACAAAATTGCTCAATGCTTACATACTTTTGAAAAAATATTATTTGCTAAATTGCTTGAGAAACAAATACCGGGTGATCCGCTTGAATTATTATCGGAGATAGAGAAAGTTACCTCATCGGTTAATCGGGAAGTATTTCTGCAATATACCTCTTCATATGAAAGAACCATTAATCTCCAAAAAATGGCTCTGCAAGAATTGTCTGCGCCGTTGATTCCGGTTTTTGATAGCATCACTGTTATGCCATTGATTGGAACGATTGATACGGACCGTGCCAAAAGAATTGTGGAAAATTTATTAAAAGGGGTCGTTAAATATCGTTCTGAAGTGGTGCTGATTGATATAACCGGTGTGCCTGTTGTGGATACGATGGTAGCCCATCACATTATACAAGCTGCAGAAGCAGTTCGTCTTGTAGGAGCAAAAAGCTTGCTTGTCGGCATTCGCCCTGAAATTGCGCAAACGATAGTGAATCTAGGCATTGATTTAAGTCAAATTACGACGAAAAATACCCTTCAAAAAGGCATCGAAGCTGCGCTTGAAATGACCAATCGAAAAATTGTTTCAATGGGTGAACGCAGATGATGAAAACGTCAAAAATACCTATTTTAAAACTGTATAATAATCTATTAATTTCAATACAGTGGGAGCTGGACGACAAAACAGCGATGCAATTTCAGGAAGATTTATTAAAGAAAATTCATGAAACAGGAGCAACAGGTGTTGTCATTGATTTAACTTCGGTTGATGTCATTGATTCATTTATCGCCAAGATTTTAGGGGACTGTGTCAACATGTCTAAGTTAATGGGGGCGACGGTCGTGTTGACAGGTATTCAGCCTGCTGTGGCTATTACGCTGATCGAATTAGGCATTGAACTGGAAGATATTCATACTGCGCTTGACTTGGAAAAAGGGCTGGAATTGCTTAAGGAGCTGGAGGATTAGAATGGATGGCCAATCCTGTGTAATGATTATGAACGAATGGGATATTGTGGCTGCCCGCCAATTGGGTCGTCATGCTGCGAAAGAACTTGGATTCGGCGCAGTGGACCAAGCCCGGATTACCACCGCAATATCAGAATTAGCAAGGAACATTTATCATTATGCAAATGGTGGGAAAATTTACATCGATAAAATTGAAGAAAAAGAAAAAAAAGGAATTAAAATTACTGCCTCTGATCATGGGCCGGGAATTCCTGATATTCGCAAGGCAATGGAGGATGGATTTACGACGTCAGGAGGACTTGGGGCTGGATTGCCCGGTGTTAAGCGATTAATGGACGAATTTTATATCGATTCAAAGACAGGCGAAGGGACCGTTGTACAAGTGGTGAAATGGCTTCGTTAGGAGGATTTTATGGCGTTTGATGATGATATTCAAATGAAATATAAAGAGATGTTAGCAAATTACATTCAAGAACTGACCGAACAAGCTTTATATGAAGGGCAGCGCTTCAGTTGGAAAGCAATTGAACATAAAATACCGCCTGAGGAAATCATCAACATCCATTTAAAAGTTTTAAAAGAATTATTTCCAGACATACCAAAAAAGATTTTAGATTCCTTTGACTTTTTATTGGAGGTAATGGTTGGTTATGGTCTGGCTTATCAAGAACATCAATTTTTGAGGGGCAGGCAGCTTGAGCTGAAATCCGAAATTGAAATTGCAGCAAACGTACAGCAGGCACTGCTGCAAACAAATATTCCAAAAGTCGAAGAATTGGACATAGGGGTCATCAGCGTTCCCGCCAAAATTATGAACGGAGATTATTACCAGTTTGCAGAACATGAAAACACAATGAGCGTTGCGATTGCGGATGTCATAGGCAAAGGCATACCTGCAGCATTGTGTATATCAATGATTAAATATGCGATGGACAGCCTCCTGGAATCAAGGCAAAATCCGAGTTACATATTAGAAAATTTAAATAGAGTTGTTGAACAAAACATCGATGTCAATATGTTTATTACCATGTTTTTTGGTAAGTACGATTTTCGGACGAATAAGATTACATATGCATCTGCAGGACATGAACCGGGCTTTTATTATTGCGCCAGCGAGGATCACTTTTATGACCTTCAATCAAAAGGGCTTGTTTTAGGTGTTGACCGGCAAGTGAAATATGAGCAATATGAATTAAATCTTTTCCAAAACGATATGATTATTCTTTTGTCAGATGGAGTAACTGAAACAAGAACGAAGGAAGGATTTATTGATAGAGCTGCAGTGACGAGCGCCATCCGAGCTCATTTACATTTGCCTGCTCAGCAAATAGTAGAAAATATTTATAAAGATTTTGAGAAAATGCAAGGTTTTCAATTGCGGGATGATTTCACCTTAATCATTATGAAAAAAAATGTTTAAACGGCTTCGAAAAAGGGTATAAGTGAATGGATGATTTTGTCTTTTATGAGGGGGATCAGAATGAATCTTGAAATTGATATTAAAAGGGAAAAAAAGGTTTCGTATGTGCATCTAAAAGGAGAGATTGATGCCTATACTGCGCCAGCGCTAAAAAATAAACTTGCGCCCATTTCTGAGGAAAGCGAACCTTTTATTGAAGTCAACCTAAAAGATGTTGAATATATGGACTCAACCGGATTAGGAGTTTTTGTCGGATTGTTGAAAACGGTCAGAAAACAAGGCGGAAAGCTGAAATTGACAAATTTGTCGCCGCGGCTGGAGCGCTTATTTCATATTACCGGTTTGGACAGCATCATCGAGATTTCAAGAAAAGGTGAGGATTAATGGATAAATGTATTGATTACATTGAAATGAAAATACCTGCGAAAACTGAGTATATAGGGATTGTCAGATTGACTCTATCCGGTATCGCCAATAGAATGGGGTACACATATGATGACATTGAAGATTTAAAGATTGCCGTCAGTGAAGCGTGTACAAATGCGGTGCAGCATGCCTACGGTCATAATGAAAACGGTGAAGTGAGAATCGGCTTCAGCTTGTTTGAAAATCGATTAGAGATCACTGTTTCAGACGATGGAAAAAATTTCGATTTATCAAAAATGAAAGAAAACACCGGGCCTTATTCTCCTTCCATGCCGATTGAAAAATTGAGCGAGGGCGGTTTAGGTTTGTTTCTAATTAAAACGCTCATGGATGAAGTGACAATCGATATGAACTCAGGAGTAACTGTCAAGATGTCCAAGCTTTTAAATGAGGAGCGAATGAGAAATGAACAAACCTCATGGTCAAAAACGAAGCAATAACGAAATCCATGAACTCATTCGTCAAGTTCAGGAAAATAAAGATGAAAAAGCACAAGAACAAATTATTGAACTTTATCAGCCAATTGTTGTTGCACTGGCAAAAAAGTACTCAAGTTCGAAAATGTATCAGGAGGATTTGGTACAGGTCGGGATGATCGGTTTATTGGGAGCGATTGATCGCTTCGACCCAACAGTTGGGAAATCATTTGATGCGTTTGTTGTTCCAACGATTATTGGAGAAATCAAACGCTATCTTCGGGATAAAACGTGGAGCGTCCATGTGCCCCGCAGAATGAAAGAACTTGGACCAAAAATAAATGCAGCGGTGGAGCAGTTGACGAGTCAGCTGGAGCGCTCTCCGAAGGTCAAGGAAATAGCAGAATATTTAGGAGCAGCTGAGGAAGAAGTTTTGGAAGCTATGGAAATGGTCAAAAACTATCATACGCTTTCTGTTGATCACTCAATAGAAGCTGGACCGGATGGAACCGCGGTCACCATTTTAGATCTTGTCGGACAAAAAGACGAGGGCTTTGAACGCATTCTTCAAAAACTGACTATTGAAAACATTATGCACGTTTTAACTGAGAGAGAAAAAGAAATTATTCTACATTCTTTTTATCATAACCGCAGTCAAAAAGAAATAGGTGAAATTTTAGGTATCTCCCAAATGCATGTTTCCAGACTATTGCGCCAAGCATTAAAAAAATTAAAAAAAGCTGTTCACGCTGATCCAATGGAGATAGGGCAATGATTCAATATCAAGAAACTGAACATATTCAATTTTTGACATGTCAGGTTGGAAAAGTAGGCAGTGCTTATTGTGGAGACAGTTTTTTCACCTGTACGGACGAGCATAGATTTGTTTGTGTTGTCGCAGATGGGTTGGGAAGTGGACAAGCTGCGCGTGAATCATCTGAAATCATATGCCAAACGGTGAAGCAATACCAGCAGGAAACTGTACATGAGATTTTTAAACAGTGCCATAAGAAATTAAAAGGTAAAAGAGGCGCGACAGTCGGAATATTAAAAGTGGATTTCGCAGACAAAACTATTACATACGGCTCGGTAGGAAACGTTCGTTTCATCTTATATTTGCCTTCTGGGGAATACATTTATCCAATTCCAACCGCTGGATATTTACCTGGTAAAATGAAGAAATATCGCATCCGCACTTTTTCATATGAAAAAGGGTCAAAATTTATTATTCACACTGATGGCCTTTATGCTTCAAACATTAAAACGGCGTTAAAAGATCATTCTTCTATTCACGAGATTGCGAAAGGCTTCAATAAATTTCTTTCCGATCGGACAGATGATTTAACTTATATAATCGGGCAGCTTTTTTAATTGTTGGGACAATCGGATGGATAACGGTTGTCTTTTTATGTTGAAAAAATTTTTGATAAAATGTTTATGTAGATGGAAATAGTAGTGGAGGCTAAAGAATGTTAAATAATGAGAAAATTTTTCAAATGTTAAGCAGCGAATTATCAATATCCACCAAACAAATTCAAAATGTCATTGCATTGCTTGAAGACGGCAACACCGTTCCTTTTATTGCGCGGTACAGAAAAGAACAAACAGGCGCTTTAAATGAAGTGGAAATACGAAACATTAGTGAACGCTGGCAATACATACAAAACCTTGAAAAAAGAAAAGAAGAAATTATTCGGTTAATTGAGGAACAAGGAAAACTAACAGAATCTTTGCGAAATGAAATACTAGCGGCTGAAAAATTGCAGCAAGTTGAAGACTTGTATCGGCCATACCGGCAAAAAAGAAGAACGAAAGCAACGATTGCAAAAGAAAGAGGGCTTGAGCCTTTAGCCAAATGGATATATTCCTTGCCGCTAGCGGGATCGATTGAAGAAGAAGCCGAAAAATACATCAATGAAGAGAAAGAAATCCATACGGTTGAAGATGCTCTCTCTGGTGCAAAAGATATTATTGCAGAATGGATTTCAGACGATCCGAATTATCGGCAATGGATAAGGGAGCAAACGTTGAAAGAAGGTATGGTCGTCTCAACGTGTAAAGACGAAGAAAAAGATGAGAAAAAAGTATTCGAAATGTATTACCAATATGAAGAACCGATCAAAAAAATCGTTCCCCATCGTGTTTTGGCGTTAAACAGAGGGGAGAAGGAAGGGATTTTAAGGGTGGCAATCGAGCCGCCGACAGAACAAATAGTAGCCTATTTGAAGAAAAAAGTTGTTTCGGATCAAAGGACAATTGCTGCTGATATTTTAATTGAAACGTTGGAGGATGCGTATAGACGGCTTATACAGCCTTCGATTGAGCGGGAGATTAGAAAAGAATTGACTGAAAAAGCTGAAGATCAGGCCATTCGTGTTTTTTCCGAAAATTTAAGAAAACTGCTCCTTCAACCTCCATTAAAAGGAACGATCGTTTTAGGAATCGACCCGGCTTACCGTACAGGATGCAAGCTTGCGGCAGTCGATGAAACTGGAAAAGTTCTTTATATTGATGTGATTTATCCTCATCCGCCAAAAAATGAAATAGAAAAATCAAAACAAAAGCTGATCGATATTATTCAACGCTTCCAAATTGAAGTAATCGCTATCGGCAATGGAACAGCTTCAAGAGAAACAGAACAATTTGTTGCAGATGTAATAAAAGAATTAAAAGAAGATATTTATTATTTAATTGTTAACGAGGCGGGAGCAAGTGTTTATTCAGCTTCTGATTTAGCCCGGGAAGAGTTCCCAGATCTTGAAGTCGAAGAACGCAGCGCAGTATCCATTGCTAGAAGGCTTCAAGATCCGCTTGCTGAATTGGTGAAAATTGATCCTAAATCAATCGGTGTTGGTCAATACCAGCATGATGTATCCCAAAAGAAATTGCATGACTCTTTAACGTTTGTTGTGGAAACAGTTGTCAACCAAGTCGGTGTCAACGTAAATACTGCTTCGCCGTCTCTGTTGCAATACGTATCTGGATTATCAAAAACAGTGGCTCATAATATTGTGAAACGAAGAGAAGAAATTGGAAAATTTGTGAATCGCAACGATTTAAAATCCATCCCACGGCTTGGGGAGAAAACGTATGAGCAATGTATCGGCTTTTTAAGAATATTGGACGGCGACGATCCGCTTGACAGGACGAGCATTCATCCTGAAAGCTATGAAGACGCTAGAAAACTGCTGTCAAGCCTTTCATTGACAGTCGATGATATCGGTACAGAACTGTTGAAAGATAAAATCAGATCGCTGAATATTCAAGAAACTTCAAAAGCCTTGCATATTGGCGAATATACATTGAAGGATATATGCGATGCTTTAATGAGACCGGAGCGCGATCCTCGTGATGAAGTTCCAAAACCTCTTTTGAAAAAAGATGTGCTGCAGCTTGAAGACTTGAAAGAAGGAATGGAGCTGCAAGGAACGGTTCGAAACGTAGTAGACTTTGGTGTATTTGTTGATATCGGCGTTAAACAGGATGGACTTGTGCACATTTCAAAATTAAGCAAACAATATGTAAAGCATCCTTTGGACGTTGTTTCGGTTGGGGACATCGTGACAGTCTGGGTGGAAAAAGTTGATGTTGATAAAGGAAGAGTCGCTTTAACAATGGTTAAATAAATAACAACAGAAATCACGGCTGTCGGCAAAGTCGACAGCTGATTTTTTATCAACCTTATATTGCATGCTGATGGAAGCAAACAACGATCTATCAACCAAAAATTTTGAAAAAAAGTTAGTCTGTTCTTTGAGAGCTGTTGAATTATGAGCAATGCTTTTTTCTATAGAAATACCAGCATTGATTTAATAACTTGATTTGATAAACGTTTTTTTCATAATATGCTTTCTTCATTTGATTTATAAGCCAATTCGGCATTGGTTAATACCTCCTTGGATGTATTGTTCTTTTTGGCTTGCCATTTTATGGTCAAGAAAAAAAGCATATGCTAAAATAAAATATGTGAGTCCGATTAGATGTAGTAATATTTATTGTATGCGTTAAGTTGTTGTCCTGTTCAACATGTTTTTAAAGTAGGTGCAGTACATTGAATGATGACCAGCTTCAAAAACTTGTGGAGCAAATTTCACTATCCTTTTTTGGGAAAAAATTTGTTCACAAAGCGTATTTTAATCACCGTCTTCGAACAACAGGCGGAAGATATTTATTAAACAGCCATGATATTGAAGTGAATAAAAAATATTATGAACAATACGGAATGGACGAATTAATAGGGATTATTAAGCATGAACTTTGCCACTACCATCTTCATATCGAAGGAAAAGGTTTTCGGCATCGGGACTCTGACTTTAAAATGCTTTTAAAAAAAGTAGGTGCACCTAGATTTTGCACACCATTAAGAGAAAAAAATAAAAATAATATTATTTATATTTATAAATGCCTATCATGTATGAGCACTTTTATTCGCCGTAGAAAAATGAACCCAGAACGATATTTATGCGGAAAGTGCGGAGGAAAAATTCAATTTTATAAAAATAATGGTTGACGAAAAGGAGAAAGATATGATAAAGTATAAAAGCCGTCGCTAATTGGATGGCAGTGAAAAACAATATATAACGAACTGTTGACAAAATTATAAATGCTCATTACAATGGTTACAGTCGTCAATTTTTTTCTTCATTCCGCAGTAGCTCAGTGGTAGAGCATTCGGCTGTTAACCGAACGGTCGCAGGTTCGAATCCTGCCTGCGGAGCCAATTTGGAGAAGTACCCAAGTGGCTGAAGGGGCTCCCCTGCTAAGGGAGTAGGTCGTGTAAGCGGCGCGAGGGTTCAAATCCCTCCTTCTCCGCCATTGAAAAATGGCCCGTTGGTCAAGTGGTTAAGACACCGCCCTTTCACGGCGGTAACACGGGTTCGAATCCCGTACGGGTCATTCATATTCGCTGAAATAGGAAGTTGAAAAACTTCCTATTTCTAACTTTAAAAAATCCAAACCAAAAAGTCTTTACATAGCGTTCAAAAAATGTTACAATAAATTTTGTGACTTTTTGATGGGCTATAGCCAAGCGGTAAGGCAACGGACTTTGACTCCGTGATGCGCTGGTTCGAATCCAGCTAGCCCAGCCACTTATTATAAAAATAATAAGAGCCATTAGCTCAGTCGGTAGAGCAACGAGCAAGGCTTCGTTGAATAAGCAGCGAGTTGTCCCGACGCATCCAGCACCTTGAGAAAGCTGGAAGAGGAAGGGACATCTGACCGACTTTAAAACAGATTAGAAGAAATTACTTTTTATGAGCCATTAGCTCAGTCGGTAGAGCATCTGACTTTTAATCAGAGGGTCGGAGGTTCGAATCCTCCATGGCTCACCATTTAATGCGGGTGTGGCGGAATTGGCAGACGCACTAGACTTAGGATCTAGCGCCTTACGGCGTGGGGGTTCAAGTCCCTCCACCCGCATATTCGCGGTAGTGGCGGAATGGCAGACGCGCTAGGTTGAGGGCCTAGTGGGGGCGACCCCGTGGAGGTTCGAGTCCTCTCTACCGCACCAAAAAAAGTATTGACATCATATTTTAAGTGAGTTACAATAAAAAACCTGTGGAATGCGCCCGTAGCTCAATTGGATAGAGCGTTTGACTACGGATCAAAAGGTTAGGGGTTCGACTCCTCTCGGGCGCGCCATATACGGGAAGTAGCTCAGCTTGGTAGAGCACATGGTTTGGGACCATGGGGTCGCAGGTTCGAATCCTGTCTTCCCGATTTTGATCAATATAGGCTTAAAAGCAAAATTGCATGAATAAATTAAGATATGCGGGTGTAGTTTAGTGGTAAAACCTCAGCCACGAGCGACACTTCAATGAATAATCTGCGAGTTGCCTCGACGCATTTACATCCTCGAACAATGCTGGAAGAGGAAGAGGAAGAGGCATGGAAAATGCGTGTTTATCATTTAAATAGAAAAACAAATATTTTCGCGCGGGTGTAGTTTAGTGGTAAAACCTCAGCCTTCCAAGCTGATGTCGTGGGTTCGATTCCCATCACCCGCTCCAAAATGATCCTTGAAAACTGAACAAAACGAAAAGCGTGCCTGTTGATTCTGACAAGAGCATTTGGTGACAAACTTTTTTTGGAGAGTTTGATCCTGGCTCAGGACGAACGCTGGCGGCGTGCCTAATACATGCAAGTCGAGCGGACCGAAGGGAGCTTGCTCCTTTAGGTTAGCGGCGGACGGGTGAGTAACACGTGGGCAACCTGCCCTGCAGACTGGGATAACTTCGGGAAACCGGAGCTAATACCGGATAACACCGAAAACCGCATGGTTTTCGGTTGAAAGGCGGCTTTTAGCTGTCACTGCAGGATGGGCCCGCGGCGCATTAGCTAGTTGGTGAGGTAACGGCTCACCAAGGCGACGATGCGTAGCCGACCTGAGAGGGTGACCGGCCACACTGGGACTGAGACACGGCCCAGACTCCTACGGGAGGCAGCAGTAGGGAATCTTCCGCAATGGACGAAAGTCTGACGGAGCAACGCCGCGTGAGCGAAGAAGGTCTTCGGATCGTAAAGCTCTGTTGTCAGGGAAGAACAAGTACCGTTCGAACAGGGCGGTACCTTGACGGTACCTGACGAGGAAGCCACGGCTAACTACGTGCCAGCAGCCGCGGTAATACGTAGGTGGCAAGCGTTGTCCGGAATTATTGGGCGTAAAGCGCGCGCAGGCGGTTCCTTAAGTCTGATGTGAAATCTCGCGGCTCAACCGCGAGCGGCCATTGGAAACTGGGGAACTTGAGTGCAGGAGAGGGGAGCGGAATTCCACGTGTAGCGGTGAAATGCGTAGAGATGTGGAGGAACACCAGTGGCGAAGGCGGCTCTCTGGCCTGTAACTGACGCTGAGGCGCGAAAGCGTGGGGAGCGAACAGGATTAGATACCCTGGTAGTCCACGCCGTAAACGATGAGTGCTAAGTGTTAGAGGGTATCCACCCTTTAGTGCTGCAGCAAACGCATTAAGCACTCCGCCTGGGGAGTACGGCCGCAAGGCTGAAACTCAAAGGAATTGACGGGGACCCGCACAAGCGGTGGAGCATGTGGTTTAATTCGAAGCAACGCGAAGAACCTTACCAGGTCTTGACATCCCCTGACAACCCTAGAGATAGGGCGTTCCCCTTTCGGGGACAGGGTGACAGGTGGTGCATGGTTGTCGTCAGCTCGTGTCGTGAGATGTTGGGTTAAGTCCCGCAACGAGCGCAACCCTTGACCTTAGTTGCCAGCATTCAGTTGGGCACTCTAAGGTGACTGCCGGCTAAAAGTCGGAGGAAGGTGGGGATGACGTCAAATCATCATGCCCCTTATGACCTGGGCTACACACGTGCTACAATGGGTGGTACAAAGGGCAGCGAAACCGCGAGGTGGAGCGAATCCCAAAAAACCACTCTCAGTTCGGATTGCAGGCTGCAACTCGCCTGCATGAAGCCGGAATCGCTAGTAATCGCGGATCAGCATGCCGCGGTGAATACGTTCCCGGGTCTTGTACACACCGCCCGTCACACCACGAGAGTTTGTAACACCCGAAGTCGGTGGGGTAACCCTTACGGGAGCCAGCCGCCGAAGGTGGGACAAATGATTGGGGTGAAGTCGTAACAAGGTAGCCGTATCGGAAGGTGCGGCTGGATCACCTCCTTTCTAAGGATATATACATTGAAATAGGGTGCGCTTTTCCGTTTTGTTTAGTTTTGAAGGATCATATCCTTCTTGATTGTTCTTTGAAAACTGGATAACGGAAAGACATTCACGAATAGATCGCTCATGTTAGGAAGAAACGGTTAAGTTAGAAAGGGCGCACGGTGGATGCCTTGGCACTAGGAGCCGATGAAGGACGGGACAAACACCGAAATGCTTCGGGGAGCTGTAAGTAAGCGTCGATCCGGAGATGTCCGAATGGGGGAACCCACTGCCCGTAATGGGGCAGTATCCATACCTGAATCCATAGGGTATGGAGGGCAACCCGGGGAACTGAAACATCTAAGTACCCGGAGGAAGAGAAAGCAACAGCGATTCCCTGAGTAGCGGCGAGCGAAACGGGAACAGCCCAAACCAAGAGGCGTGCCTCTTGGGGTTGTAGGACACTCGATTAAGGAGTGACAAAGGAACGGGGTAGACGAAGAGGTCTGGAAAGGCCCGTCAGAGAAGGTAACAACCCTGTAGTCGAAACTCCGTTCCCTCCCGAGTGGATCCTGAGTACGGCGGGAC